>CAKZNC010000033.1 GCA_937129385.1 uncultured Bacteroidota bacterium | reverse complement strand
AAAAATAGTCATTTTTATTGTTTTTGTTATGCTGAATAATACGGGGGGGGCAGGGATTTTCAGAATATTTCCATATTTCCTTACAGTTTTACGACAACGCAACGCAACGGATTTTCGATTTCAAACATCCTTTAAAAAACCAGAAAGACAGATGAGAATCACATTGATCACCTTCATAATAATATTTGGCATGGTCTCGTGCCAGGAAGAGGCCGGACTCGATTCAACAGACATTGAATCATTGCTTATTGGCTCGTGGAGTCATTCCGAGTACAACGACACTACCCTTACATTGAAACGCGTGAACAGACTCCCCGAAGATGAGTACGGAATCACATTTCTTGCTGACGGCGAACTCCGGGAATGGAAAAATGCTGGGTGGTGTGGCACTCCCCCGATCACCTATGGAAATTTTGAGGGTTACTGGGAGATCACCGCGGATTCGGCGGTGGAAGTACAGACCAATTACTGGGGTGGTGAAATGATCATGAAATGGCATATACTGGAGATCAACCAGGGAATACTTGTCCACTGGATCGACCACACAGAAACCATCTACATGGAAATGGAATGATCTGGAACAATCCCCGACGGTATTTGTCTTATCTGTTGACGTATAACAACAGATCAGATGAGAATCCTGCTTACCGGTTTGACAGGTTATATCGGGAAACGATTGCTTCCCGTCCTCCTGGAGGAAGGCCATGAGGTCGTTTCCCTTGTAAGAGATAGGTCCAGAGTGAGGGAATCCCTGAAGAATATTACCAACCACCTACTCATCGAAGCTGATCTCCTCGACAGGAATTCGTTGGACAACATCCCTGAAAACATTGATGTTGCATTTTACCTGGTGCATTCAATGAGTGCCACACAGTCTGGGTTCAGGGAACTGGAGGAACAATCAGCAAAAAATTTCGTTGACGCGATTGACCAGACCAGCACGAAGCAGATCATCTATTTGAGTGGGATCAGCAATTCGGACCAGCTGAGCAGTCATCTCGAATCACGCAAACAGGTGGAAAAAATATTAATGAAGGCGCAGTCAGCCTATACGATTCTCCGTGCAGGGATCATCGTGGGTTCGGGCAGCGCTTCCTTTGAAATTATGCGCGACCTGGTGGAAAAACTGCCGGTCATGGTCACCCCCAGATGGCTCAATACAAAATGTCAGCCCATCGCCACGGCCAATGTGACCGGGTACCTTTCGGGGGCGATTATGAGGCAGAAAACATTCAACAGGACATTCGACATCGGTGGAGAAGAGATTCTTACCTATAAAGAGATGCTGCTTCAATTTGCCGAAGTTCGCAAGCTCAGGAGGGCCATCTATATTCTCCCGGTGATGACCCCCAGGCTCTCCTCCTACTGGCTCTATTTTATTACCTCCACCTCATACAACCTTGCCGTCAACCTGGTCAACAGCATGAAAATAGAAGTTGTATGTGCCGAGAACAGCATCCGCGACATCATTGACCTGGACCTTATCTCCTACCGGGATTCGATTCGGCGGGCCTTTGAAAGGATCGAGCAGAACCTCGTCCATTCCAGCTGGAAAGATGCAATGATCGCCGGGAACAGGAACATCAACCTGGAAGCATTTATTGAAGTTCCGAGATTTGGCTGCTTCCGTGATGTCAAAAGTGTGAAAATCGATAGAGATCCGGATGATGTTACCAAAAACATCTGGAGTATTGGGGGAAAAAGGGGATGGTATTACGGAAACCTCCTCTGGAGGCTCAGGGGGTTTATTGACAAAGTTGCAGGAGGGGTTGGCCTTCGGCGCGGGAGAACCAACCTTTCTGATATTCAACCCGGCGATGCACTGGATTTCTGGAGGGTACTGATCGCGAACCGTGAACAATCTTGGCTGCTGTTGTATGCCGAGATGAAGGTACCTGGTGAAGCGTGGCTTGAATTCCGGATCACCCGGAATCCTGAGCCCGTGCTGGTGCAAACTGCCACATTCAGACCAAAAGGGCTCATTGGCAGGCTCTACTGGTATGCCATGCTGCCTGCCCACCTGTTCATCTTCAGGGGGATGGCCAGGTCCATCGTGCGCTACAGATCCGTTTGAACTACAGGAAATTTCTTACAGATTCGAATAAAAAAGAGGGTGCCTCAAATTGTCTTTGAGACACCCTTTGATATATAGGGAAATATAGTTTCAGGTTAGCTTAAGTGGTTTGAAGGCCGGGGAGAAAGGCTGCGATCAATTCAACAGCTTCTTTCTTCTCAATTTTACGTTCCTTCCGCAGCACAGTCTGCTTTTTGTACTCATTGTGGTCAAAATGCTTGTGCGCCTCTGGATTGGAGAACATCACTTTTCTTACACCAAAACCATATTTGTTGCAATCATAAAAAAGCGTGTATTCATTCGTGTAAGCAATGAATGAATTGCATTTTCCTTCCTTGTTCACCGCGATCTTCATATTCATAGATGGATCGTCATAATAGACTTTGTAAACATCATATTCGGCTCCCTGGAAATAGAAAATGTCATTTGTTGTACGAACAACAAAATCTCCTGCAGCACTCGTAGAGGTTCCACTGGTGTAAACATCTGTGATCTCACCGTCGGCAAATACCAACCCGGTGGTCAGGACCAGTGCCATTGCAACTGTTACCATTCTTGTAATAAAACCAACCTTTGTTTTCATAGCATTAAATATTTAATTTATTAGTATTAAATTTTATGATGTGTCTTCTATTTCTTTTCAGCTGTCGGCTGGCAGATGACCAGGTGAACCCGGTAAACATCTCCCCTGGCTCCTGTTACCAGGTGATATCGTCCAGCACATTTCTTTTCCAACAGCTCATTCACCGCTTTGATTCCCAGCTCAGTATGCTTTTCACTTTCTCCATCCAGCTCCTGGCAATCCCTTGATAACTTGTTCTTTGCTGTAAAATGAAGCTTGTTCTTTTTCACTTCCACCCTGATGGTCAGCCATCCGTCTCCATGGCATTTCCGTATGCCATGCTTAAATGCATTCTCAATGAAGGTGTACAATACCAGTGGAGGAATCATTAACTCTTCAGTCTGGCCCACCACGTGTAAATCCAGTAGAAAATTGGTTTCCCCCAGCCAGATCCGCTCCAGCCCGATATATTCCTCTATAAGGTGCACCTCCCTTGAAAGTGGGATATATTCCATCCTGGAGCAGGATACAACCCGGGCCAGCAATCCTGACAAACCGGCAATGGCCTCAGCTGTCTGGTCCGACTTCTTGATGGAGAGTGCATATAGATTATTCAGTGAATTGAATAGGAAATGAGGTTGAAGCATCATCTTGAATAGTTCCAGGTCCCTGAGAGAACCCGCCCTCTTTTCCTCCGAATGCATTATATCATCCTGACTGATTATCATCTTTTTTTGTGTTATTGAAGATTTTCCGATGAACTATTCAACGGTTCAAAATATTCACAATCTATGCCAAACCCGCTATGTTGTTGATTTAATGTTTTTTATAAAATTTTCATAAATTTTAAATTGTGTTAAAATCGTCCGGAAATGCACAGCATCGTACGGAATGTTCGAATTTGTACATCACTGTATCAATTTGTTAATCAATATGTTAAAAGAGAATGAAGGTTGTCGTTCACTGACGATTCATTGTCGTTTACTGACACAACCCCGTCTATTCCTGTTTACGACCCTTTTTTTGTGTTTGTGACAGCTGTGCATTGAAATGAAGAAAGCCTTTTTCATCACTGATCGGTGAACCATTTTCTGATCCTGGAAAGACCAGTTTAATTATACCCGGATGGTAAAATTGATCAAGGAACTGAATTCAGACGTTTACGAGGATTGGATCCGGTTGATCATATCAATGTCAGATCCAAATAGGAGAGAATTGCTGGAAAAGAAAAAACTTGCCGTTCCCTTGTTTTATATATTAACCTAAACATATGGAAAGAAAGACGGCAAGTTTTATTTACTAAGAGTCGAGATAAATGTAATACGAGGGGATGGGATTAAAAACAATATTCTGCAACAGGGCAAAACCATGGGGAATAACACCATTCTTCGTCTGTGAATGGTGTTGACAATCTATTGGATGTCTCTAAAAGCAGTAGCGTCAGATATTCCGATCGTTCGTTCAATTGAAATAACCGTATCATTGTCTTCGCTGGCCATCTCTATGCTGAACTGCCCTGGAAACAACCGCTCCAGCTCCACTGAAACAACCCTTTGGTCATTGGGAAATGTACATTTGGATCTCCAGGACAATATCACATGATGAGGTGTCTTGATCTCCACATAGATATCCTCCGGGAGATTGATCCTGCACATCCTTAACAACACATCCAGGGGTGAAAAAATAATAAACACCGGTAATTTTATGGCAGGGACAACTTCGCCCGACAAATGCAATCTGGGTGCCATCTCTCCCATCAGACTTGCATAAAGTTCAGTCAATCTTCGCACATTCCTGATCTCCTCATCGATCCTGATAAAAAGGTCATTGCGTGCTTCCATAACCATATTGAGCAATTCCGAGAGCATCGCAATGCTGGCCGGGACCCGCTCACGATCGATCCTGCTAAGTTCTTCGATCCGGGACACGGAATGAAGCAGCATGCCCGGCTGGAGAAAGGCATTTGCATCAGCCAGCTCAATTAAAAGTTTTCTTTGCATCATGGCATTCTTCTGTTGATCGGAAAGCACCCAGGAACGTATCATTTTTAACGCGGCGAATACAAACAGGATGTAGAGATTACCGATACCACTGATGATCACGGTGCCTGGTTTAAGGTATAACCTGTCACGTGAAAAAACATCCGGGAAGGTATTTCCAAGCAATTCATTGGTGATCAGCAACTCCAGGAACGAGAAAAGGACCATGGCCAGGAAAAAGATCAATATAAAAATGATGATCCTGTATCCCGTCAAAAACCTGGGAGCTGCCCAGTAGACGATCAGGTAGGTATGAACTACAAATACAGGGAGTGTAATGAGATAGTAGACCATCCATGCAGTGTAGACATCCATCCCCTCGCCGATACTCTTAATAAAGGTAAAGCCAAATATCCACCCGGTCCAGAAAAGTGTATGCCTGATGTATTTATTCTGCAATGATAATGTATGGCTCCATTCCATCTTTCTCAGATCTCTATCTTTATATCAACTGTATAGGCATCTTCCCGGTCGTCAATTGAAACAGTGTGCTGATCAGGATAAAGGAGCCCGAGTGTGTCCGGTTTGTCCTTGAACTGATCCGCCTGATCTGCAGCATATTCTCTCCTCCAGTCCCGTGGTTTGCTGTTGGAAGAATGAAAGGTCAGGCTGTCCTTTTCAGATTTTATAAGAATATGAATCCAGGCCTCACCTGAGTCGGGCGAGCATCCGTGCATAAAACAATTTTCCACGTAGGAGAATAAAACAAAGGGATAGATCTCCTTTCCCAATACATTCCCTTCAGTCCTGAAGTTTATCTCTACGCGTTCTCCATACCTCAGCTGTTCAAGTCCGACAAAAGCCCTGATCGCATCGATCTCCCTCTCCAATGGCACTGGTCTGCTTGCCTCTTCTTTGAAATAATGAGACAGGACAGTATACAGTTTCCTGAGGTAATTACTTACCGTATCCATACTGTTCAGGCTAAGACAATAGATGTTGTTCAGGTTATTGAAGATTACATGAGGGTCCAGTTGATTGCGAAGTAACCTAAGCTCAGAATTCAGCTGGTATTGCTGCAATTCAGCGATCCTTTTCCTGATCCTGTGGTTATCACGCGTAAATTTTGCAATCAGAAACAAGGCCACCACAAAAGTCATATCCTTGGTATTCATAAGGATCTTAGGGAAATCGAAACGCCCTGGGAGAAGGGTAAGTTCATCTCCGATCGACTGGTAAAATACCGTTTCAGAAAAGACAAATTTCAGCCATGAGATCAGGAAGCCGGCCGCAACAAATGATAGGATAAACAGCACAAATCTCTTTCCCGGAATGAATAACGGGACGAAAAGGTATGCTGTGAGATAGGCATAGCCGAAGAAAAACAGGGAATTGATAAAAACAATACGCGCCGCACCTGCAAGTTGTATTGCAGGACTGGCTTGTGTATAGATTACCCACGTGAATAGCAGGTTCATTCCTGTAAAGAGGATCAGGTGTCTGAGCATCCGGAAGGGAACCTTCACAGAATAAACCAGGTCAGAAGCAATACCATTCATAAGAATAATTGTACAGGAAGCATAAAAAGCGATCCCTGGCATAAAAATAGCAAGTGAAGTTCCCATTCAAAGATCATTTCATGTAATAACTCCCGGGAGGGTGTAAACCACCTGAACACCCCTGTGAATACCGTTCAATGATACCTGGCGGTCGTTCGCCCGTTGTTTCATGCTGTTTGTAGATTTGTTCATGTTTTACAACCTATTATTGATATGATGATTGTAACTTGAAATAGTTTAGGTATGTTTTACCTTTAATTTATATTCTGAACCCAGCCATATATGAAAACGAAATGCATAATCACGGACGATGAACCCCTTGCAAGAGAATTGATCAGGGGGCATATAAATAAACTTGAGAATTTTGAGATCGTTGCTGAGTGCAGCAACGCCATGGAAGCGATGGAATCCCTGCGAACCGAAAAAGTTGATCTGATGTTCCTTGATATCAAGATGCCGCAGCTTTCCGGTCTTGACTTCCTGAAGACACTCAGGAACCCACCAAAGGTGATCATCACCACAGCTTACAGTCAGTACGCCATCGATGGTTTCGAGCTGGATGTGGTGGATTACCTGATGAAGCCGGTGACATTTGAACGGTTTTTCAAGGCAGTGAATAAATACTTTTCATCACGCACACAGCAAGAGATTAGCCTGGTAAATGAAACCGGGTTCGATGAGCACGCATTCATATATGTGAAAGAGAACAAAAAGATCATCAAGATTTACCTGAAGGAGATACACTTTATCGAAGGGCTGAATGAGTATATCCGGATTCACACAGAAAACCGCCGAATCGTGGTTAAGAGCAGCCTGCATGCAATGGAAAGCAAACTCCCGCCCGAGCATTTTATCAGGGTACACAAGTCCTATATTGTGTCTATCGCCCGCATCAGGGCATTCAATGCAACAACCATAGAGCTTGAGAACACCAAAGTGCGAATCGGGAGAAATTACAAAAACCAGGTTTTCAGTGCACTCCAGTTCAAGAATGACAATGCAATTTAGAGCAACTGATCAGCTCAAGGCACAACAGCTGTTTTCCGATCTCCGGCATACATGAAACCTGATTTTTTCAGTTCGCAGAAGAACATAAAAAAAGCCCCCTGTTGCCAGGGAGCTTTTTTTTGCATGATGGCCGCTGGTACTACCTGGCCGGTACTGTGAAAGTATGCGTGTTATCATCAAGTACGCCTCCGGAATCATCCGTTACAGTATAATTAACTACCATGGTTTTTGTAACACCATCATAACTCCCTGATCCACTTACGATCCTGATGTCTCCACCTGAGTCCACAGTTTGTGACTCAATGGTGACAGTCTGGTCGAAATCACCACTGAAAGTATAATCGATCTCCCAGCCCGAATCCCAGAAATTGGTGTTTGTGAGCACCAGGGGATCGGCTGTGGTTACAAATGTTGCGGGATAGGTGGCGTAACCAGGCTCTTCACAATCAAATGTAATTGCATAATCGGTATTAACGAAGGGTATAAATTTGGTAATGGTAACGTCAACACTGACATTGGCTCCACCGCGTCCCACTACGACATCCCCTGTGGCGGAAGTCAGTGTAAATGTTGCCTCCAGTGCGTCCGCTTCAACAATTCCGGCATCAACCGGGATCTGAACAGTAACAGAATTTACCCCTTCAGGTACTTCAATACTTCCGGAAGCTTTGTAATCGCCGGTCAATTCATAGCTGACTGTATATGCATCATAGATAACTGTTCTTGACGATAGGGTGATATTTATAACACCTCCCTCCGGAACTGTTAATGCTGCCGTGCTGGATAATTCAACATAGGCCGGAGAATTTTCGGAAAGATCCGGATATGCTCCATCATAATGCTCGCAACTATATACTGCGACCACTGCGATAAAAATGAATGCTTTAATAATTATTTTCATATCGATATTTTTTACTTGTCAAACCATAATTTGTCATAAATGTGAGGCAACTCGGATGGTGCATTTATGTTGCCGGAGAGCTCATCATCAGCATAGGGCCATCTCCGCATAATTCCGCCTGCAGGGGCTCCGTTAGGAAGCTGAAGATTAGGAACTTCATTACCTTCATCTCCCGACCTCCTGGACTGGATCCACCCGTCAAGTGAACGATCCATCAGATCTATCCAATGTTGAATGTGTATCTCTCTTAATCCGTCCTCAGGACTCATACCAGAGATGTCAGGCAGGTCGGAATTAAGAAATGATGTAATATCAGCTTCCGCCACCTCGTAAAATGTCATTGCCTCTTCAACTGCCTGCGAATAATAGTCATGTGCAGTTCCCATATCAACGGCAACGCCAATTCCCCTGGCATAAATTTCAGCCTTGAAGAATAATACTTCGGAATAAGAATAGACAACTTCCGGTGCATCCGCCCTGTATAAATACAGACTAATTTTTGAGGTTGTGCCATCCGCCTCGGTTGCTGTCTGAACAGCGCTGTACTCACCTGGGGCTGCATCGTCACCTTCATCAAAATATACCGGAATCCGTGGATCATCATAGGCCGCCATGAAATCAAAGACATTGCTGTTTGCAAAAAACCAGAGGTTTGAACCATTTGCATATTTATCCAGGATCTTGAACTTCGGATTCTCATTCTCCGGCGTGTCAAAAAACGGGAACAAGAATGCGTCGTCTGCTGATGAGATCAGGTCTTCAGATAACAATGATGCAATATCTGAAGCTACCGTGGGATCTTGGTCATACATGGTCATAAAGATCCTGAGCTTGAGAGATTTTGCAAATTTAATCCATTTGGTAAGATCCCCGGCATATACAAGATCTCCTTCGATAATGCGAATGGGATCATCCATATCAATTTGCGCAATCGCTGCATCCAGTTTCAATATCAGATCATTCAGAATCTCTTCCTGCGAATCAAATTCCGGGTATGCCTCATCGGTCCATGCCTGGAAATAGGGTACATCTCCATAGATCATTGTTGTCTCGTAAACCATCTCTGCCAACAATATCTTACACTGTGCAGCAACATTATTTTGCACCTGGTCGCCATTTTCTGCAATGTCGATGGCCAGGTTGAGATTGTTTCCTCCTGAAACATAATACAGACTCCATGTATTCCCGATAGTATAGGGGCTAAGATCATAGCGATCATCACCATAGCCCCAGCCATATGAGCCTCCTGAGGCGATTGACTGGTTCAGGAATCCGATGGGCAAATAGCTGTCACCGCCAGCCCGGTTACCGGCATAGCTGACCAGAGAGAATGTGAATAGACCAGACGGATCTGTGCTCGTCACACTGTTAGGACTATCATTTACATCCAGCCATGTTTCGCAGGAAGTAAATAACATCATAATGATTACAGGTATTATAAATATCTTTTTCATCTGTATAAAGTTTAAAACGTTAACATCACATTCACACCAACACTTCTTGTTGAAGGAATACTGTTGAACTCAACTCCTTCACCAACGGAATCGGGCCCGAAGAAATTCAGCTCAGGATCAACATGCGGCACATAATCTTTGATAATCAGTAAATTCCGCCCTTCAACACCCACACGAAGTGCACTTATGAACGTCTTATCAAAAATAGATTTCGGCAGGGTATATGATACCCGTACCTCTCTCAGTTTCACATAAGAAGCATCAAAAACATTGCCTTCTGTATTACTGATTGCTGAATAGTGTGCCCAGAAATCATCCATGCTTTGAACCGGCACATCATTGGCTACATAGGTACCATCTTCCAACTCCAAAACTCCCTGGTCAATAAAGGTCTCACCCCTGTTTTCAAGTGTTTCAGCAGCCAGTCCTGAAGACCTCAGGGTACCTACAGTTCCTGAATAAAAGACACCTCCCTGCCTGATATCAATCAGGAAGTTGAGATCGATCCCTTTATAAGAGAAAGTATTATTGATACCCATGATCCAGTCGGGATAAATATTCCCGAAACGTTGGTTCGGAGTCACTTCCCTCAGACCGGTATTGGCATTCATTATGATCTCACCTGCATCATTTCGTTTCCAGGCCGTTCCATATAATCCAAATTCTTCACCCGGGGAGGCCTTTATTTGCAAACCACTCCATCCGCTTTCCAACTGGTATTCAAGCAAACCAGGCGCCAGTTCCTCAACCGTCTGCCTGTTTTGATTAAAGTTCACATCCACATTCCAGTTTACGCCACCGGCTCTCCTGACAAGGGCAAGGTGCAAGTCTGCTTCATAACCAACGAGTTTGACAGCGCCGATGTTGATGTTCTTTCTGAAATAACCGGTTGTCTGGGGAACATCGATCGCAATGATCTGGTTGGACGTTAAGGTGTTGTAGTATGTAAAGTCTAACCCGACGCGGTTATTGAAAAACCGGAGGTCGGTCCCGAATTCAACCGTACTGGCATTTTGGGGTTGTAGATTTGCAGAAGGATAGGTTCTTGGCCCTTCAACTCCAACCACTCCGCCATGCGGAAAATTCCCGCTCAAACTAAATTGAACGTAGTAATCATCAGCTGCAGTGTACTGAAATGCCAACTGGTATGGATCTTCATCAGACCCAACATTGGCCCAGCTTGCCCTGAGCTTACCAAAACTAAGAATATCATTCTCAGGAATAAACTCTGTAAAAACAAAACTACTGCTTACAGATGGGTAGAAATATGAATTATTTTCGACTGGAAGGGTTGAGCTCCAATCGTTTCTGCCAGTAATATTTAAAAACAGAAATCCCCTGTAATTCAGTCCAATATCACCATACACACCCATTAACCTTTTGATGGAATAAAAGTTGTCAGGTGTGGTGGCCTTGGCATTACCAAAACGATATAAACCATCCATTACAAGGTCAGTACCCTGAACAGTGGTCCTTCTCCATTCCTTTTCATAAATATTGTGACCGGCAATGATATTGACATTCAAATCGCTTCCGATATCGAAATTTGCCTTGGCCATCAGGTCGTTATTAAATAACCGGCTATGCAGGTTCCAGGTTGTAAACTTACCATCCATCTGACCCAGCGTACCTTTTGCATAGACCTGTCGGCGATATTCATTATATGTATCCACACCAACCCTGTTTGTAAGTGTCAACCAGTCTGTGACCTTGTAGTCCAGTTCTGTCGAAGCGATAAGCCGCTCGAGTTCATTGGTGAATTTGTTCTTATTGATGATCCAGTATGGATTGTTCAGTGTCCTGTCACCATCAATTGATATCTGGTTTCCAAATTCATCGACCCAGTTTTCCTGTAATTCATGAATATTGATGGTCCTTGGCAAGCCATTTATTTTCGATGCAAGGATATTCACATCGTTACTACCCTGGGCTGGTCTCCCTTCAGAATTCGTCTTCACATAGCTGGCCGAAGTCCTCACGGAGAGTTTATCTGTGAAATTTCTTCCAACATTGATCGTAAGATTATTTTTATTGTATTGGGATTGTGGAATGATACCATCCTGCTGGTTATTGGTGAAACCGATCCGGTAATCAGAGCTCTTGTCTCCACCTGAAACAGAGATCGAGTTAATGGCCGTAAGTCCCGTCTGATAAAAATCCCTTACATTGTCGGGGTAAGCCTGCAACGTTATTTCATCACCTTTGTAATCGGTGAACACCTGGTCCTGTACCTCACTGATATTTGGTCCCCAACCATTCTGGTAACGTATATCATACACTCCATAATTGCCCTGTGAATATTCATTTTGAAAATCTGGAAGTTTCAAGGGTGTATCCCACCTGTATGAAGAGTTCACCTGCACTTTCACGCCCCCTTTTTCACCACGTTTTGTAGTGATAATAATCGCACCATTTTTTGCTCTTGCACCATACAGTGCAGTTGCAGCGGCACCTTTCAGTACTGAAATATTGGCAACATCATCCGGACTGATATCTCCGGCCCTGTTCCCTACATCAACATTACCCTCAATGTTGTTGGACTCATAGAAGTCATTATCAATAGGCATGCCGTCGATGATAAAGATGGGCTGATTGTTACCTCCAAGTGAATTTGCTCCCCTGATGATAATCTTTGAAGAACCTCCAACAGTACCGGATTGCTGGTTGATTCGGACGCCGGATACTTTACCTGACAAACTGTTCACAACACTTGATTCGCGAACATTGTTAAGCTGTTCCTCGTCAATGGCGGAGACTTTATATCCCAGTGACTTTTCAGACCTGGAGATACCAATTGCAGTCACAACTACTTCATCAAGGCCCAGATAACTGGCACCCATTGAAATATCAATTGTTGACCTTCCGTCAACGGGAATTTCCTGGGTTTCCATACCAACAAAACTAAAAACCAGGACTGCATCCGCTGAGGGTGTCACAATTGAATACCGGCCATTAATATCTGTAATGGCACCAACCTGGGTCCCCTTTACTACTACCGAAACTCCGGGTAAAGGAGAATCGTCCTCAGCACTGGTCACAGTACCTGTTACTGTGCCCTGGGCAAGCAGCATCGCTGACCCAATTACTGAAAACATCAGAAATAACAAGATTTTTTTCATAGGATTAGATTTAGACAATGATTAAAAGTATTGTTGGTCCTTCAAATGAATATCTGTCAGTCAAAGACATCAATTCAGGCAGAAACAACATTGATATGCTGAAATAAGCAGGAATTCCCTGCAATTCCCACTTTTATCAAGGAACACAGGGAATCATTCCATATACAGCAAGGGCTGTAATGCAAATGCCATTCACTTACGCTTTATGGTTATTGACAGGGGAGTTGACCCCTATTGACAGGCGGTACCGAATTTAAAATAAAATCTTTCGGTCTGATTCATAAAACCAGCCATATCTCCTTGCTCGGTAATCACATTCAGGACACCTCCAAAACTCTTTCCTCCGATGATATACCCCCCCCTGATAATTTCAAACCTGTTTACCGCCCGCGCTGGCAGTTTTAAAAATGAGCGTATGTCGTACACCCTGTTATTGTCAAGTAAAACCAAAACCGGAGAAAATTTTAAGGAGAAGTTACCTGTGGGATACAGAAAATCAGATGATTCAACGTATTTAAATTCATACAACAATTCAAAAATAAACTCACCAATACTTTTCAATTCTATATAATCCTTCTCATAGATCACCCTTCCAGGTTTTCCATAAAAGGGAATCGAAGGGGAGGGAGTTATACTGTCCTGCCTGTTAGGGTTCCTTTGCACCTCTTTTTGAAACTGGTGCACCAACCCAAGCACCTCCGATTCATTTTTGATTCCAAAGGGAATGTATTCCAGCTGAATGTTTTTATTGCAATACTCCGAGTCGATCAGAATACGCAACTCCCCCTGCTCATATCCATCAACACTTATGGTAAATTCTGTATTTCTCAGATCCCATGGCAGCTCGAACGCAAAATTTCCTGCAGCGTCTGTTTCTGTAATTGAAAAATATGAAGCATCTG
Organism: uncultured Bacteroidota bacterium; assembly: GCA_937129385.1. Lineage (GTDB taxonomy): Bacteria > Bacteroidota > Bacteroidia > Bacteroidales > M55B112. The sequence goes on along the minus strand of CAKZNC010000033.1, from coordinate 18,184 downwards.
ATACGGTTGAAATACTTAACTCTGTACCTTCCTGTGGCAGATGATTGGCCGCGCCTTCAAGACGTCCGCTGATGGTTAGCCCATTGGTTTCCGCTTTATAGAACTGGGAATCATTCACATTTCCATCAAATTCATCGAGATCCTGGAGAACCTCTGCTGAAAAAGGATTGACAATGGATACCATCTGGTAACCGTAAGTATCAGGTGAATAATTTCGCATATATTTTGTATACGCCCTTAAATAATAGTTCCCGGATCGCGTATCTGCAGGGATCAACAGTTTACCTGAAATTGTACTATCAAAGAAACAGCACTTTGTTTGCGCAATCTTTATTCCTGCATTGGTGATCAGTTCAACATAGAGTACTTTGCTCAGTGGTTTCGGGATCATTTTTTGATCCAGGAAATACCCGGCATGGTATTCCAGCGTTTCCCCGGCGATATAGATATCTCGCTCAGTGGAGATATCAATACTTTCCTGACCCGGACATTCAAATACAGAAAAGAGAAATATAAAAACACAATGCATGATTCTCATATCGGTCTTTTTACCAAAATTCAGGTTTCTCCAATTCCCCACCTTTTGTTACACAATTAAAACAACCTCTTGAACCGGTGTATGAACCACTCCGGACCTGGTCCACCCATATGTACCTCGGAAAGGGACCAGCGTTATGCCAATTGGGCTCGTATTCCTGAAGTGAGCAGGTGTGATCATATACCTCCAGGGAAGGTGGTTTCGGAACTATGATCCGTTGTTCAGTCACCTCCGATGCCCAAAAATAGCCAAGTACCAGTTCCTCTTCATTATCCACATTTCTGATGTTGCAGATGGGCTGACCTGGTTGCCGGGTATATAATCCGCCCGACTCCTTGGTCTCAAACCTGGCTTTTTCCCAATATGTATATGCCTCACTGCTCAGTGGAAACTGTCTGACCAATAAGGAATATTTTATCTTTAATCGTTCAGTATTACTGGCAACATAATACAGCGGTATCTGCATTTTTTCATTAAGAGACAAATGATTGGTGTTTGAGAGAAAGAATTCATTAATATCCCTCGTCATCCAACACCTGTAATACTTCCTCTCATCATCAAGCGATGCAATGGGATCAAGCGGATCTCCTGTCAAATAATATGTGATCGGAGCAATGGACGTAAATTCATATGTTTCTGTCAATTTCCATCGGTAAAATCTTGAGAGTGTGTCCGAGGCTTTTACGTCGATATAAAATTGGATACCCTGCATCACCTCCTGTTTGATGTTGTCAAATTTATCCACTATTTGGTAGTAAATTGTGTCAACGCGCGTCCCTTTCTCTATCCGCTCCCAGTTTGATTCATAAATGTCACCCCCCGCAGTAATTACATGTAGTTTATACAACCTGTTAAATTTCAATTCCTCATCAGGAATGTGCAACCGGTAAATACCCGGGGCATCCTCAACATAATTAAAAATATGATTCTGTTCATCTTCGATCATCGCCTGGCAACCTGCAACAGGCTTCCATTCAGGTTTTCCCAGGCGAGATGTACTTGTAATTTTCAGTACCTGTTCATCCGCTCCTTTAATCAATGAAGCTTCATAGCAGATCAGGTCATGATCCTCTTCGGTATCTGCCTCATAAGGCTCAATGCATGAGTTTAATACCAATGTCAATAATGTAAACAGCCAATATTTTAACCTGATCTCCATCATTCATTCATATAATTCCCAAACTTCAGATTCCATGACACGGTAACAACTGGTTGTGCAAAAATCGATAGCTGGTATCCCTGGACCCTTCCATTGTTTGATTCATAAAAAACTGAGTATGCATTGTCCCTTCCTGTTAAGTTGTAAATATTCAGCATCCAGAAGCTATGGGCCGGTTTTCTGAATTTAAGGTTGCCCTCCAGGTTCAGGGAAAAATCAATCCTGAAATAATCCGGAATGCGATAGGCATTTCTCTCTGAATAATATAGATATTGCTGCTTTTCTGTGAAATAAAATGAAACGGGCAATGTAACCGGCCGGCCACTCATGAATACTGCATTTAACGAAAGGCTTATCCTCCGGTTCAGCCTGTAATTTGAGATCATGCTGAAGCTGTGTGGTCGATCAAAATTGGATGGGTATGGACTGCCATTATTGATCTGCATGGCCTTTTCTGGTCCGCCTACTGTCACGATTGACCTTGACCATGTATAGGAGACCCAGCCAGACAGCTTGCCCCCGTTCTTTTTAGCCATCAATTCCAACCCGTAGCTATCCTGCTCTCCCTGCAGGACCAGCCTTTCAGTAGGTTCACCACTGATAAAATCAGCTCCATCCCTGAACTCTGCAATGTGATCGATCTTCTTATAATAAGTTTCCGCAGACAGGTTAACGTCATGTTTTGGGAGATCATGATAGTACCCTACTGAAAACTGGTCAGACCTGGGTGGCAGCAAATGGTAGTCACACAGCTTCCACTGATCGGCAGGTGCAACCGCAATGGTATTGCTGAGCAGAAAAATATACTGGTGAAGCCGGTTATATGAAGCTTTTACAGAACTGTTGCCGGACAGCCTCCAATTTAGTGCCAACCTCGGCTCTATCCCACGATATGTTTTCAAAACCTCACCCCTGGAAAACTCTTCCTGGTGCAATACATTATAATAGAGTTTTGGGAATCCTTCCCTGTAGATATCCACCTGCTGCGGTCCCAGCGCCTGGTAATGGCTATACCTTAATCCAATCAGAACCCCCAATCGCCGGAACAATTTGAATTCATCGGATAAATAGATTGAATGCTCTAGTCCATATTCCATTCCAAGGTTCAATTCTACCCGGTGGGAATTCTCACCAAATGGCATTATATCGCCCCTGTTCAGACGATACAGGATAGTTCCAAATCCAAATTCAATACGCTGTTGAAGGAAGTCCGCTTTCATGAAATCCAACCTTGCCTCATGTTGCTCCAGCCGATATTCCTGCGTAAAGGCTTCACTTATGTTATTTTTATCAGTATTGTGAAAATCATAGGCACTGAATGCATATGCCAGGTGTGAAGTAAAATCGTCACCAAATGTGTGATCCCAACTAAACGAACTGCCCAGGTTCTCGTATATATAATCATTCCGGTCCGAGAGACTGAATTCGTCATGGCTTTGATATGCAAAGAATTTCAGCTTATTGGATTCATTTAGTGTTGCATTAAACTCCAGCGAACCATCATAAAAGGAGGCACCACTATTTCGTATATCACCATTTTTCACCTTTCTCAGCAACCAGTCAGAATACGTCGTTCTTGCGCTTGCTACTACGGTCAGCTTATCCTTTACCAACGGACCCTCCACTGAAATGTGCCCGGTAACCGGACTGATTCCTCCATGGAAGAAGAATTCGTTGGAATTTCCGTCCCGGGTGTTGATTTGAAAAATAGAAGCAATTCTGCCGCCGTATTTTGCCGGGATATTGTTCTTATAAAGTGAAAAGTCACTGATAATGTCAGGGCTGAACGCAGAAAAAAACCCAAACAGATGTGAGGTATTGTAAACTGTTACATGGTTCAGTATAAATAGGTTCTGATCGGGTGAACCACCCCTTACATTGACTCCTGACGAGCCTTCACCTACATTCTGTACACCCGGTAACATCTGAGCCACCTTCAAGATATCCTTTTCACCAAGCACCACAGGGATTTCCTTGATTGCCTTATTTGAGATCCTTTCAAAGCCCATTAGCATGCCTTCCACGTTGCCCTGGCGTTTATACATGACCTGCACTTCCTGAAGTTCAATATGTTTCTCCTCCAGCTCAAAATCAACTACTCCCGATGATAACACCTCAATAACATATTTAATTGCCTGCATTGCCATGTGGTTAATTTCAAGGGTATAGATCCCCGGGTCAAGGGAAAACGCAACAGTACCGTCAACGCTGCTGATCATTCCCAGGCCCAACTCCTCTATATACATGGTAGCTCCTACGATTTCTTCACCAGATTTTCTGTTCAACACCCTTCCTGTCACATGGCACTTCCGGCCCTTTATCTGCATATCCTCCGCACCGACTTCAATCACCCGCTCCCTGGACACCCCCATGGTCTGTACATATTGTGCTTCTGGTTGCTCATCATTCTTCTCCAACTCTACAGACTGATTGATTTGATAATCCGGCAATCGGTCCAGGAGCCGCAGATCCCGGGGCTCATTTTCCACCTGCATTTCCTCCACTTCAGCAATGGAAATTCTGTTTTTCCCATTTAATGTAACTGAATTGCAGAAATCCATGAAATCCTCCATCTCCTCCACTGAAGCTGTAGAAACTTTAAGCTTGTTTCTTTTTATGTAACTGGCAGCTTCAGATTGAAGACTTTGGGGTAGGCTATTCAGAAGTGTTCTCCTGTTTTTGACCCCAACTAATAGTTCCCCGTCAGATAAAAAGATATTCCGCTTCAGCCTGTGGAAAACCGGGACCAGCATAAAGTTATCTGTGATGGTCTCTTTGGCATTGATCGTCCACCTGAAATAGCAATTGATCGTGCCTGCATCATAAACGACTTGATAATAATCCCACCCATCATCGTGCTGCATCTTTTTAAACCTGGTGTGATAGATCGTAAACTCCTCCACAAAAGCTCCAGGCAGAATTGTTGAAAACCCCAATGAAGGATGGTTGATGATCAATCGCCTATTGTAGAGGTCGTATTTCAGCGCTAATCCATCATATTTCTTTCCCCTGAAAGTAACATCTCCATCTACATATTTGTCGGCCTTATAATAAGGGTGACCAATGGCGTTCAGGTACCTGTTTTCAAAATATAGTCCGTTTGTCAGCACCTGGTTTACCTCTTTTTGGAGAGGGTCTTTCGCACCACGCAAGTAAGATCCCTTAACAGCATTGTCTCCATTCAACTGCGATTCTGCGGGGACAAAGAAGTTGGAAATAATAAATACGATAGCCAGCCTCTGAAGTAAAAATCTCATTCCGTTCATTCAAATTGCCAGGGTAATCTGCCTGAGCTTGCATATCAAATGTAGAAATAGCCTCCCATTTAATCGTTTTGAAATCCCGGGTTTTCAGCCTGGACCCGGACAAAGTCTGCCAACAACATGAAATGATCAGGAAGGACCACTGATGTGCTTTTCCTGTAGATTGGCTAGCTGTGAGCTGCATTCAAGAGACGGCATATAAAACAGAAAAGGGGATAAATTACTTTATCCCCATATTGCTTATCTGCGATCCTGTCAGGATCTATTGGCGCATTGCTGGAAGATATCCTGCAATCAGCTCAATTCCGTGCTTCCTGCTGACATGCCTGTTCCTGTCCAGCACCTGCTGGTCGCTGTATTTGTTTGGATTGAAACTCAACTGAGCATCCGGATTGGCAAAGAGGATCCTGCGCGGACCAAAACCATTTGATCCTGCTTCATAGAATATAGTATATGTATTGGTATAGGCTACAAATACATTCCTCCTGTCCACCTGGCGGACAGCAATCTTGCAATTCAAGGCAGGATTGTCATAGGTTACCTTGTATACCTCGTACTCCTGTCCCTGGAAGTGGAATACCTCCTCAGAAGGTACAACAATAAAATTGGTTTCTGTTTCAACTGTCTTCCCGGTCATATAGACATCAGGATTATCCATTGATGCATAAGATGAAAGCGGGATGAGCAGCATTGCCATCATGATGACAATATTCCTGGTTATAATATGATTTGTTTTCATAGCTAAATTTTTTTATTAGTTTATAATCTGGCCACGGACATTTCTTCTTTCATCCCCTGGCACTTGTATGAAAACTATTTTCACATATTATGCCAAATCTCATATGTATTTGTTATACTGAATTTTACGTGAAATTCCCGCACGCAGACCATTGAAAGAAATGTCCGAAAACGCACACTACTGTCCGCAGCTCATTCCGGGAAAGGGATTTTCATTTTAATAACCATTGCCAGCCAGCGACGGCGGGGGGAGATGATGGCACTTTACAAATAATCTGTCTGGAAAGGGTTAAAAACAAAATGGGGATAAATGTACTTTATCCCCATTTCACTGTATGATACCCATAGCCACCATACAGTGCCAAGGTACTGTTATTGGCCGGCCTGCCAGGCGTCCTCTTAACGGGTACTCCTCCAGGCCCTGGTTTACCGGTTATGCTCCGTGGAGCGCTACCGAAAAACCTGTCCTTTCAACAGGAAACCAATCCTGCCTTCCGGGACCCGCAGGTTGTTCGCAGACTGAACCAGGTCTTACGATCTGCATTCAGTCAGCGTGAATAGCTTTACGGAACCACAAGGATTCTTTACAGCTCTTCTTACAACTGCACAACCGTTTGAATGATCGACCAATTGATTGATCTTCCGGGCTGTATGCAACGACATTACCGCTGCACGATCGGCTCTTCTGATCACCACCCTGCAGTCTCCTGCATTGATGTTCGTTCGTCCGGCCTGTGGCCCTGGGGCCTGGCCCGACTCCCGACCTGATCATGTGAGCGGCCTTTTATCTCTCACTTGGTAAAACCAAATATATTCCTAAATAAAAGTGAAGTCAAGTCTTCCTAAATCTCACTGTCAACAAACAATAAACACCACTTTTCAACAAATTGTTAATAGCACCGAGACTCCACAAAACCTGTATATACAGGGATCATTGCCAGGGATATCCACATTTGTTGATAACCGGTTTTGCACACGCAGATCAAATTTATGGCTTCGTTTTGTCTCGCAGGAATAATACCGGCAAAGGGTTTCCTGACAGAAATATTTTCAGATATGCATTGAATGTCATACTTTTGAGATACCGCCTGAACATAAAAAACACATGTATTATGGATCCCAAAAGAATTTTGATCTCAGCATTGATTGCAGGGGTATTTTCATGCCACCTGCTGTCACAAAGTCCTGAAACAGTGGTGATAAGCGGTGTTCTTACAGACATCAATGAACAGAGCATAAGCGGAAAAATGATCACAACACAGTTGGAAATGATCACTTCCGGGGATACACTGTTCCATTTTGAAACCGGACTGCAGACCGGTGAAGAGGGTGATTTTACATTTTTTGTTAAGGAATTGCCCCGAATTTTCAAAGAAGATGAGGCTGGCGGGTCGGCAGATTTGGTGCTGACCATCATTCCGGCCGAAGAGGATGAATGGATGCCGGAAGAAAGTTTCCAGGTAAGCTATTCCCTCGAAAGGAGCTCGCCCGGTACATACATGATGACCCGCTTTGAGGGACAGAAGATGAATGCCCTGCAAAGTGACCCTGTATGGTCATTCAGCGACATCTACCCGTTCGGATACCTTGAAACAATGTTTATTATCTCATTCAGTGAAAATCTGACGGATCCCGGTGAGTTGATCGAAATCGCACGTCAGATGATGCCTGAAGCGGTGGAAGAGGCTGCTCCTGCACCTGCAGAAAAGCGCGGGATCAAAGGAGGATACGCCGTTGGTGGATACCACAAGAAATAACAACAATCTCAGTCCATATAAATCTACTGCCGGGACACAGAAAGTGATTCTACATCGAAAAAAAGCCAGCGGAAGATCTTCCGCTGGCTTTTCTATTTATAAATGGGGCCATCAAAAGGCTTGGCAAATCATTTACTTCTTCTTGTTGTCTTCATCTGAAGCGGAGGATGACCGGCCTGACTTTTTACCAGTTGTTCCCTTTGAGATGGAATCTCTCATGGTCGTATCTGCCTCTATATTTTTAAACTTGTAGTAATCCATGATCCCAAGGTTGCCGCTTCTGAAAGCTTCTGCCATCGCCAGTGGGATCTCGACCTCTGCCTCGATCACCTTGGCTCTTGCCTCCTGCGCCTTGGCTTTCATCTCTTGCTCCGTAGCAACAGCCATGGCCCTCCTTTCCTCTGCTTTCGCCTGCGCAATGTTCTTGTCGGCATTCGCCTGGTCCATCTGCAGTACGGCCCCGATATTTTTCCCGATATCGATATCGGCCACATCGATGGAGAGTATCTCAAATGCTGTTCCTGCATCCAGACCTTTATCGAGAACGATACGGGAAATGAAATCGGGATTTTCGAGCACCTCTTTATGCGAGCTGGATGAACCGATCGACGATACAATCCCTTCACCAACACGTGCAAGAACGGTCTCTTCACCCGCCCCTCCGACGAGCTGCTTAATGGATGCCCTGACAGTCACCCTTGCCTTTGCGATCAGCTGGATCCCGTCCTTCGCAACTGCAGTAACCGGGGGTGTGTTGATCACCTTTGGGTTGACCGACATCTGCACCGCTTCCAGGACATCACGCCCTGCAAGGTCGATGGCCGTTGCCATATTGTAGGGCAGATCGATATTGGCCTTATTGGCAGATACAAGTGCATGGACAACCTGCTCCACATGTCCGCCTGCCAGGTAGTGCGCTTCAAGTGCATCCCGCTTGATCTCAGCAAGGCCGGCCTTGTGCGCTTCGATCATGGACCTGACAATGACTGTTGGGGGGACCTTCCTCCAGCGCATCAGGATCAGCTGCAGCAATGATATACGCACACCTGATAACAGTGCCGTAAACCATAGCCCGATCGGGATAAAATAAAGAATGATCCAGAGGCCAATGATACTGGCCACGACAATAATGATCCATGTATAATCCATAGTTTTAAATTATTTTTTTGGTTTAACCGTAATATGTGTACCGACAGCGGATACTATTTCAACCTGTTGATGTGCATCGACATATCCATCGATGGATTTTGCTTCTCTGACCATCTCATTGATCATGATCTTTCCCATTGGATTCAACCGCGTAACTGCCTCTCCGACATCACCGGGTTTGATTCCGTCTTCCAGGTGAGTCTCATCGACGGTCCCCACGACATTCGTATTCAGCATAAACCTTCTCCATGTCGGGGCCCTGAGTGCGAATGCGATCACCAGTATACTGAGCACCATGGTAGCGATCAGGACCCAGATTCCGGTCGCCGTACCGAAATCATCGAATGCCTTGTATACCCCCAGGACAGTAAGTACCAATCCGCCCACTCCGGCAACCGTGATCCCCGGTACCAGCAGAAATTCGATCACGAACAGGAAGATGCCGAGGACGATAAGTATGATGATTCCAGTCATTTCACTATTCTATTGTTGCCTTCAGGCCCCTGTCAGTCAATTGCTGCCTGACCGGCCTCAGTTTGTTGAATTCGTCGTTCAGGATCTCACACCTTCCGTTGTAATGTGTGATCATTGCACACTGCTCCGCCTGTATCGTGGTATGTGAGCAAACCTCCTCCAGAGCTTCCATCACATAATCAAAGGTGTTGATGTCATCATTATGAAGCACCAGCACGGATCTTTTCTCCGATTGACCCTGGTCAGATCCTTTCTTTTCCGGATTGCCTGAAAAATTGCTGTCCATTGGCGTAGGATTCTAGTCAAATATATGAAAAGAATTTAGATTCCTTTCCGTTGGAAAGCATCAATCGGATCATTTTTCGATAATATTTGTGAATAAAGCTACGAAGACCAATCCGGAACTATTTTTCAAGTTTGCGGGCCTTCTCGACAGACATCCTGCCCCTGTTGTACCAGGCGACAATAAAGGCATCCTGGTACCCCCTTGACCTTACTATGTCCAGTGCATCCCTTGCTTTTTCATAACTGGTGAATTCCCCGGCATAATACCGAGTCAATGCCTTCCCCGGAACAGACTCCCCACTGATCGGCGACAAACCACCGTAAGTATCCGGATCGATCTCCCTGGAGAAGACTCCTAATTGAATACGATAGAATACTCCATCCGGGATCTCCACATCCACCGGGATCGGATTTTTCATAGAATAAGGCGAGCGGTCGAGTAGCTTAATACTTTTTCTTGCAGTACCTGCAGCCTTCCCGACCTGCCTTTCTTTTACTTCATTTTTCCCTGGTGAGTCTGGCAGATTTTCCCGGGTTGCATCCACAGTTTTCTCACTGGATTGCTGCGGCCCCTTCCTTTCACTGGCCTGCTGATCATTCCCTGAAAACACCTCCCTGGCTTTGGAGCTTATGGAATCCTGCTCCACGAAACGATAAACGGTCATCTCGTTGATAACCGTATCCTTTTCAATGGAGCCAGGGAGAACGGTCTCCTCTTTTTTAGCAATTTGAGTAAAATAGGCATCTGCAGCTTCCTGTTCTTCTGCAGCTCTCTTCTCCCATACCATGATCTGTTTCTGGTAAAGCCAGCGGTCATTTGGATCATCCGAATCCCTGACCCTGATCCTTGCTGCTGAAGCAAGCTCAATCAGTGAATCTGACACACGCTGTCTTCCCAGGGCTGCTGCAATGAGTTCCTGCTGTGCGTGGTCAGCTGAACTGCTTGGCGGTATTTCGCTTTCCTGTTTCTGATCATCCCCGGCCGTTGATTTTGGCTCCGGAGACCGTGCAGGCCTGGTTTCCTTCATGGCAAGTGCCTCATACTCCCTCATGGCAGTGGATGCAACATTGTCAAGGTTTGCGATCTCACGCAATTCACGTGGTGTTTTCGAGGCAAGAGATTGCTTTGGCTCACTCAGTTGTACCCGGTATACAGTAACTGCCGTGTCATTTGCCTGTCGGGCCGAAAAGAAGATCACCATACCCAGGTCAGTCCCCGGCAGCAGCAAATAATCGTCCATGGTTGAGTTGACGGGAAAGCCGAGATGTACCGGCTCCGACCACTCCTTGTTATCTTCATCGTAATGCGACCTGTATAGATCATATCCTCCGAGTCCTTCTCGTCCATCCGAGGCAAAATAGATATCTCTTCCCACCGGGTCAAAATAGGGCAATATCTCATCTCTTTCACTGTTGAGACCGTCCACAGCCTCGATACCAACCCATTTTCCTGCATTCCCCTTCTTCGCCTTCATGATCTGAAAACCATCCTTACCGTTTCGTTCGAGCCCGGAAAAATATACAGTCTGACCTCTTGATACATTGTCAGGCATGAACATAAGGCTGTTCAGGTCCTGGTCAGACTCATCCCCGGCAAAGAACGGATCGGGTTTCGTGACCAGCTGTCCACCTTTCATCCTGATCTGTCCGTATTGCTCAGGATCATTCAGGTTTAAAAACGTCACATTCAGCACTTCGTAGGGATTGTAAGTGGATGTGAACTGTATGGCTTTGTTGATCGAGTGAATGAGGAACTTTGAATCCAGTTCGCGGGTCATGCTACGGGGGGCCTCCTGGTCAAAATCAAGGTAGTATTGCCTGGCCTTTTCAAAATCATACATTTTCCTGCTCGCTTCTCCAAGATAATAATACACATCTTCAGGAACACCACGTGTTGAAGCAAACTGAAGCAGTTCCATTGCCTCCTCAAGATCCTGGTTCTGTTCTACGAGACAGATCCCGGTGTAGTAGCGATACATGGGGTCCCTTGAAAATTGCTCCATGAGTAAACGAAAATCGGCTTCCGCCAGGTCGTATTCTTCCGCCTTAAAACGCTCCATCGCACGAGACTTTACATCGGGAATCTCATGCTCATTGATCTGTGCATTCAACGGGGTGACAAGTATAAATGATCCCGCGAGGATCAGTAAATATAGCCTCGATACAACAGTTCTAAACATAATCTCATTTTAAATGTTTTACCGGTTGCAGAGCCGGCATTCAGAATGATCAAAAGTACAAATTATTATCGAGTCACAAACCGGCAATTTGTTAATAAACTTTGATCCTTACTGCGCTTGCTTTATGATAAACTTCTTAATTTTACAAAACACAAAAAGCTATGAATGAATTAAAAATAGGAGATCCGGCACCCATGTTTTCAGCACCGGATCAGGATGGAAATATGGTCACTCTGGAACAGTTCAGGGGGAAAAAAGTAGTGCTCTATTTTTACCCGAAGGACAACACGCCGGGATGTACAGCAGAAGCCTGTGACCTGAGGGATAATTATGAAAAATTCATGGAGCGGGGATACGTGATCCTGGGAGTGAGTCCCGACAGTGAAGCCTCACACAGGAAATTTATTGAAAAGTACAAGCTGCCTTTCAGGCTGCTTTCTGATGTTGATAAAAAAGTGCTGGAGGCATACAATGCCTGGGGAGAGAAAAAAATGTACGGGAGATCATACATGGGTGTACTGCGCAAAACCTTTATCATCGATGAAAATGGGATCATCGAAAACAGGTTTGACAAAGTACAGACAAAACAACACACAAAACAGATATTCGAAGGATAGAACACATTAACAGGTAAAAACGCTATGAGTAACCAGAAAAATGACAACCAGGAAAAACTTAAAGCCCTTCAGCTGACCCTTGACAAGATTGAAAAGGGGTACGGGAAGGGAACCATCATGAAGATGGGAGACTCTGCCATAGTTGACGTACCTGTGATAGGAAGCGGATCCATCGGTTTGGATGTGGCGCTCGGAGTCGGAGGCTATCCCCGGGGTAGGATCATAGAGATCTACGGACCTGAATCTTCCGGAAAGACAACCCTTGCCATTCATGCGATCGCCGAGGCACAGAAAAAGGGAGGCATCGCCGCTTTTATAGATGCCGAACACGCTTTTGATCGCTTCTATGCCCAGAAACTGGGTGTGGATATCGAAAACCTTTATATCTCTCAACCCGACAACGGAGAGCAGGCACTCGAGATCGCTGATCACCTGATCCGTTCAGGCGCCATCGATATCATCGTGATCGACTCGGTTGCAGCACTTACACCCAAGGCAGAAATTGAGGGTGAGATGGGAGAATCAAAAATGGGACTCCAGGCCAGGCTGATGTCACAGGCCCTGCGGAAACTGGCTGCCAATATCAACAAAACCAATACTACCTGTGTATTTATCAACCAGCTCAGGGAGAAGATTGGGGTGATGTTTGGCAACCCGGAGACCACTACGGGGGGAAATGCATTGAAATTCTATTCCTCTGTACGACTGGACATCAGGAGAATAGGTCAGCTGAAAGATGGTGAAGATGTCCAGGGAAACAGGGCAAGGGTGAAGGTCGTAAAAAACAAACTGGCACCTCCCTTCAGAAAGGCAGAATTTGATATCATGTATGGTTTGGGGATCTCCAAGACCGGTGAACTGATCGATATGGGCGTCGACCTGGAAATTCTCAAAAAGAGCGGTTCATGGTTCAGTTATGGCGAAACCAGGCTGGGACAAGGCAGGGATGCAGTAAAAGCACTGCTGAAAGACAACCCTGAATTGTCTGAAGAGCTGGAAGTGAAGATCAAGGAAGCAATGAATAAGATAGAGGAGTGAGCCGATAAAAAAGGCTTGCCCCGGTAAGTACTTTTATATAATCATATTGTAAGGATTCTGAATGGATTCATTCCATTTTCATACCTTGCAGAATGACATGAGAAAGGCCTGATATGAATTTCTTTCTGCATTTTATATTTATAACCGCCTTCCTGCTGGTGTATGTGATCGCGATCATCATACTGAAGCCTTTCAGGTTGCATCGTAAACGCCCGGTCTCCACCATTACCCTTAAGGTCAGCTACCTGGTCTACCTGGCTGCCTTTATGCTTCTGGCATACCTGGTCCTCTTCTTCTCGATAACCTCTGAACCGACTGAAGAGGCGAACGAAGAGAAAATCTTGAACGTATTTACAATCTTCAGCATCTTCGCATTCTTTATCCCGAATATCGGCATCATGATCAGGAGAAGTGTCCGAAGCTGGCGGGTGACATACAATTACCTTGTATCCGGACTCAACCTGCTGATCGCCGGAGGATTGATCTATTACATCACTGATATTCCCTGGCAATTCAGGTAGTGCGATAGTACAACCCGGTAACCTGCTCCACCTTCTCTTCAAGAGGCAGAGATCCCTCTAACCAGTGGATTTTGATCCCACGCCGCTCCATGCCCCTGAAATAGGTCATCTGTCGCTTGGCAAAACGGTGAATTGCTGTATTCAGACCAGCGATCATCTCGTCCCGGTCCAGCGAACCTTGCAGGTACCGTGCCAGGAACTTGTACTCCAGCCCGTAATATTCAAGCTGTTCATAAGTCACCCCCTTCTTGACCAGGGCTTCAGCCTCTCCGATCATCCCTTCCCGGATACGTTGCTCCAACCTGCGCGTGATCCGGTTTCTACGTGTCTCACGATCATAGGCGACCCCGATATTCAGAGAACTGATACGGGGAACCTGTGGAACCGAATCCCCGTGAATCTTCAAATATTCAGCAATCTCAATCGCCCTGATGGCGCGCTTCTTTGATGTCGTGTCAGTCTGGTTATGCAGCACCGTATACTGGCGCAGGATACCGATGAGAGATTCAAGATTCTTGTTGTTGAGTTCCGCACGTAGTTTTTCGTTCACAGGGACGTTCACCATGTTGTAGCGCTGAAGTATCGACTCGATGTACATGCCAGTCCCGCCGCAGAGGACCGGCAATTTGTCCCTTTTCCTGACCTCATGGAAGACGCTGACAAAATCTTGCTGAAATTCATAGACATTGTATTCGTATCCTGCATCCACGATGTCCACAAGGTGATAGGGTACCTGCATACCTTCAACTGAATAATCTGCATAGTCCTTCCCCGTTCCTATGGTCATATCCCTGTAAACCTGCCTCGAATCTGCGCTGATAACTTCACCATTCAGGCGGGAAGCAACATGCGCAGCAAGTGATGTTTTTCCTCCGGCTGTGTGACCGAGAACCGTTATCATTTCAGCTTTTCCAGTCATATGCCAAATGTACAATCTTTTCATGAGGACCGGGGAGAAAAAACAATCGATAATTCTTACGCATCATGCCAAATAACAGATAAGATTTGTATATTTAGATACCCGATAAAAAAATCTATGAGCCTGAAAAAACTCCTGCGAAGAGGTCAGAATTTATTGGTGAATCCGGTGGATGAATTCCGGATCATTGCTATTGAAGATCCAAATGTAGTCACCATCAACAGGAGCTATCTTCTCCCGGTGGCGATCCTCATTGCACTTTTTGCACTGATCGGGTCGGTCTACTCGAACATTTCTGAGCCGATCAACACCTTTCTATATGTCCTGATCAATACGATCATTGTATTGTTGGTGGTTTTCAGTCACGTGTACCTCTCGGGCAAGCTGATCGCTTTGCTGGGAGAGAATATCACCCGGGATCACCACCAGAAAAGCTACTATGCATTGTCTTCCTATGCACAACTCCCCTTTCTAATCGTGCTGGCACTGATAAAATTGTTCCCTTCATTGATCTTCCTCGTATTTATCGGGTTCTATTCCACTTACCTGTTCCACAAAGGCACAGGGCTTCTCTCAAAAATACCATCACAAAAGCGTCTGCAGTTTACCCTGCTTTCCACATTGATTATGATCACAAGTTTTATCGTCTGCTCCGAACTTTACACGCTGCTCTATGTTGAAATAATTGAACAGTTTACTACTTTTGCAGCCCTGTAAAGATCATGGCCAACAAGATCAATATAAAGAACCGGAAGGCGTACCACGATTATGAACTAATTGAAAAGTTCAATGCCGGCCTCCAGCTCCTCGGATCGGAGATCAAATCCATCCGAATGGGAAAAGCGAGTCTGTCCGACTCCTATTGCGTTTTTTATGAAAATGAATTGTACATCAGGGGACTTCAGATCGCAGAATATGCCTGGGCCAACCGGAACAATCATGAACCCGGAAGAGAAAGAAAATTACTATTGAATCGAAAGGAGCTGAGCAGGTTGCAGCGAAAAGTGAGAGAGTCGGGTCTCACGATCGTTGCCCTCAGGATCTATATCAATGCATCCGGCCTTGCAAAGATCGAGATCGCCCTTGCAAGGGGTATGCGGCAATATGACAAAAGGGAAGCGATCAAACGAAAAGACACTCAGCGTCAGCTCGACAGACTCAAGAAGATCAGGTAAGTATTTTGCCTACTGCGAGAAAAAGAAATCATTCACCTGGCGTAACTCCTCGAGTGAAAGATCAACATTGAAATCAAAATACTCATCGATCACCTTCAGCAACTCATCGAAGGAGATGTATCCGTCCTCATCGTCATCCAGTTCAGCAAATTTTTCAGGAATCTGCTGGACACTGCGCTGCCTGAAACGATCTTCGATCAGTGCAAGGTATGCCTCCAGGTCTTCACGCTTCAGGGCCTCATCGCGATGTAGCTGCAGTAATAGTTTCTCCTCCTCCAGGGTAACACCCTCATCATCCACCCAGGTGCCCTCAGGTGTACCTGGTTCCTTGTCGAGATAGTCCGGCACGCCGTCATTATCACTGTCAAGCGGACAACCAAGGGTGTCGACAACAACACCATAGGGGGTACCCGGACAATGGTCTGCGACGTCAAGCACAAAATCCCCGTCCTCATCATCAAAGAAGATCGGATCCAATTCCACATCTGCATACAACAGCTCAACAGTACGCGTTTCCGGATCAGAGAACATATCAAAATGCAGGGTCAGGTGGGTAAAAAGATACCCGTCATTCGCCCTGTTACCTGGGATCTGCGTCCCTTCTGAGGCAACATTATCAATGAAATCTGTGAAGGTGTAGTGGAATTCGGAACCCAGGCTTACGAAAACCCGGTCTGAAACTTTCAGCGATACTCCAAGCTCAAGAGGTACAGCAACAGACCTCGGGTTGTAATTACCAAGTCCGTATTGATCCCGTTCATAAGATCTCAGATCAGTCTCGTAAACAAAATCCCGGTGCAACGGGTATGCCGCACCAGTGCCATCTTCAGGGATGCTCCTGATTGATCCGTCCGGCCAGTAATAATAGCGCATACCATTCTCGTCAAATAAGTCGCCCTTGGTATTGAAATTTAATTGTTCAATTCCGATAGACACATAAGGCCTGAGTTTCATCTCTGCAGATATCAGGTGACCAAATTCATACCGGGCTGTTGCGCCAATGGCGAAAACATTGGAAGTGAAATTAAGATTTTTAGCGAGGTCTGTATATGAACGCTGCCCCCCCGTCAGCGTCCCTGTCATGAAAAAGAAATTGGCGGCAAAGTGCTGCTGGTTGTCAATAAAGGTGGTAACGTTCAACCTGATAGCTGGATTTCCAATACCCGGGTACCGCAATTTGTTTTGCACATCCCCCATAAAATTCAGGGAGCCAAATCCAACTGATAACACGGGTTTATAGACCGGGTTCTCAACCGTATCCACACGCTGCAGCATCTCATCATAATCGATTTCCTGGCTGTAAACTTGAAATCCCAGGCCCGTCAGCAGAACGATCAGAACAGTGGTATGTTTCATTCCTCCCAAGATGCTCATATAAAATAAGTTTCACCCCCTATAATACATCCTCGACAGCCACCCTGCGACCATCCTTGTATGCAACCACGAAGGCTGACTTTACAGGGGTTTCACGCATGATCCGTTCTTTCATTGCTTCTGCATCGCTGTACGAACTGAAAGATCCGACTGTGTATTTATTCCATCCTGCGGTCTTCTCTACCTTCACCTCCCTCAACAGTGGATAATCTGCAAAATAGGTGCGGGCAAAATAAGGATTCCGCAGGGCTGCGACCTGCACCCTGAAATAGACACCTTCCCTCGTCTCCAGACTTTGTATCGCAACAACAGAACTTCCGCTGCTCTTTTCATATTTTTTAGCTTTCTTCTTGGTTGGAGTCTTTTTAACAGTGGTCTGATTCTCATGGGTCTGACCCGTTTCCACGGTCATTTCTCCTGTTCCACCCATATCCGCATCGGCCACCTTGCCGGATACTTCCCCGGTTTTCATGAGCTCCTCTTTCTGAGCGGCAGTAAGACCCGCCAGGTGAACCTTAACCTGCTGAGGCTCCACATTCTGCGTTTCACCTTCCATGTTGTAAGAAAGCGTACCCCGGATCAAAACAGGTTCCTGCTCCTCTTCAAGGATGGGAACAAGCCGGTAGCTGATCATAAATATTCGCGCTTCAGGAGACTTCATCCATACATACCTTGCCAGCGACGCAGCCTGCGATACTGTTGCTCCTGCAGATTCAACACTTTCAAATGAGTATCCCCCTGGAATGGACTCTTCAAGTTTCATGAAATTGATATTCGGAGGTGTTTTAACCATCAGTCTTACCGTTGCGATCCCGTTTGGTGCAATCACCGGCTTTTGCCTGACGATCGTAGCATATCCGCCCTGACCACTATCCTCTACATTTTTCATATTGGCAGGTCGAATCGCATTGGGATACTCGGCAATGTCTACAACCAGTTCCGGATCAAGAGAGGGATTCGGCAGTACTTCTACCATGATCGGCTGGTCAAGCTGCAG
>CAKZNC010000032.1 GCA_937129385.1 uncultured Bacteroidota bacterium | reverse complement strand
ATGTGGTTGAAGTTATGTCTTATAAACGCTTAAGATAACCAAATAGTGCGACAGAAATCGAAAGAATTGACCCGTTCACGGAATTTTTCATTGTTCACCGGCTCGAATTCTGCCCGCAGCCCCTCCCCCGCCGATCCGACCTGGAATGCCATCCCCGTCCGCGATGCATCCAGCGCATTGCAGTACTGCTCATAGTGGTTTACTGCCGGCAGCACGAAGACCGCAACCCCAAGGTACATCGCCTCCGCAACCGTATCAAAGCCGGCCGTCGTAATGATCCTCCTGCACCGCTTCATCTTCTCAGGAAACAACTCCCGCGAAGGAGCATGCAGGGTCACATTTACCGGCACATCGCCCGAACCTGCCAGGTCGGAAAAGACATCCGCAACCCTGCCTGGTTCTGCGCGATAAAGGTCGATAACCTCCCTGGCAAAACCCTCGTTCAGAAAGTAGCACAGGTCGCTTTTTCCTTTTTTATGCTGAATGTTACGTACATGGCTGCCGACCAGGGGTGGGATCACTTCGATCTTCCCGTGACGGGCTCCGTGCCGGAAGGAAAGTGCCAGCGCACGATCTGATTGTTTCAGCATAAACCGGTTCATCAGCTGAAGCCAGAAATAGGAGCCTTCCAATCCGTGCGGATGAATGAAATCGGGGTGTGAAAGGTAAAAATGGTGTGAAAGGGTGATCTTCTTCGCCCCCCTCCTGAACCACCTGGCTGCGAGACCACCCAGGGGATCATAGAAATTCAGGATCCGGTCGCATCGGTCCCTGTTCAGCATCCACCCCAGCCTGGCAACCTCGAACAGGTAGAACGGGAGCAGCAGAAAATTCACCGCCAGGGAAAGGAATACGAGGATGCCCTTCCTGTCGGGGGTGCGCAGGAAATTCGGACTCAAAAATGTTTTCAGAGGGTAGGGACAGCTCTCTTTGAAATAGGATGGTGTTCTCCTGAACAGACTCACCCCCAGGTAGCAGCGTCGAATCTCCGTACCACATTCCGCGAGACGGGTACCGGCCTCCATCGCCTGGGAAAAGTGTCCTTTCCCCTCCCCCTGTATGATCATCGATATTCGTTTCATCCGCTTAGACAACCCGAATTTACCATTTATTCAGGAAAGCTCCTCCCGGAGTTCGGTGACAAGATCATATACGACCGGACAGATGGCGATATTCCGGAAAGTAATGTCCAGGAGCTGGTGCTGCCTGGACCTGTCGGTATGCGGATATTCACGGCAGGCCCGTGGCCTTGCTTCGTAGATCGCACAATAATTGTCGGCTCCCAACAGCGGACATGGCTGGGTGCGGAACACATAGTCCCCGTCGCTGTCGATTCGCAGGAAGCGGGTGACCACCTCCGAAGGTTTCATCTTCAATGCTTTTGCCATCCTGTCGACGTCACGGTCGTTAAGGGCCGGACTGATGCTCCTGCAGCAGTTGGCACACGCGAGGCAGTCGGCCTGCTCCATCAAGCGGTCATGCCGGGAGGTGATCAGTCCGTCCACCCTGGCCGGCTTCATTCCGCGTAGCTTTTTAAAAAGGGCCCGGTGCAGCCCCTTCTCGCCAGATGCTCGCTGCTTTAAACTCTTGGCATCGTCATCCATTTCCGCCATTTTTTTGGTGTTTTGCGCTGACTCATACTGCTCTTTTGGGAGAGGAAAAGTCCGCCCAGCACCACGACGATCCCGATGATCTTCATGGCCGGCATCGCCTCCTTGAGGACAAAGAAGGAGACGATCGCAGCTACCACGGGTACAATGTTGGCAAAGACATTCGCCTTCGAGGAGCCCAGGGCCCTGATGCCTGTTGTAAAGAGGATGAAGCAGATGCCGGATCCAAATACCCCCAGGTAGAGCAGCGCCCAGAGTGCGCTGGGTTTCACGTCTGCCAGCTGAAGGTGGGGCAACTCGAGTGTGAGGAACAGGGGGGTGATGAACAGGAATCCCAGGGTGCTTTGCCAGGCGGTGATCAGGATTCCGTTATAGGTGTCGAGAAGCCGCTGTGCGATGATGGTATAACCTACTGCGCCGAAAACCGCCATGAACATCAGGAGGATTCCCTTGATGTTTCCGGCGAGCCTCCCTTCTGAGGCCATCACCACCATGATCACACCTGCAAAAGAGATGAATAGTCCGATGATGTTCGTGACAGACAGGCGCTCCTTCAGTATAAAAAAGGCAGCCACAGGAACGAATAGAGGGATCGTGGAGATGATGATCGCCGCCATCGTGGAGGAGACCATGGAGAGGCCGAATGATTCACCGATAAAGTAGATGAAAGGTTCAAAGACCGCCATCAGCAGGAACCATTTCAAATCCGCTTTCCTGATGCGTTGCAACCTCCCGGTCAGTGCTGCGAATGTGAATAGAAACGGGATGGAGATCAGCAGCCTGGAAAAGATGATGGCGATGGGGTCGAAAGATTCATTGGCATATTTGAAAATAACGAATGTGATTCCCCAAAACACATTGGCCAGGACAACACTGAATATGACCCAAAACTTTTTCAACCCGCCAGATCTTTGTGCGTATCTTTTTGAATGAATTTTCTGAATGAATTGTGATTTCCCGACAATTGGTGTCAGGCCGCGCGCAGCCTTTTCAGATCGGTCTTCTCCAGCTTTTCACGTGCATATTTCAACCCGATCTTGACTTCGTTTTCCTGTTCCGGGTTCATCTCGAACATCACATCGATCATGATGGCTTCACAGATGGACCGGAGTCCGCGTGCACCGAGCTTGAACTCGACCGCTTTTTGAACGATGTAATCGAGCACCTTCTTGTCCCAGGTGAGTTTGACCCCATCCATCTCGAAGAGCTTTTCATACTGCTTTGTAATGGCATTTTTTGGCTCAGTGAGTATACGCCTGAGTGCCTCCTCGTTGAGTGGATCGAGAAAAGTAAGTACCGGGAGCCGGCCGATGATCTCGGGGATCAGTCCGAATGACTTCAGGTCCTGGGGTGCAATGTACTGCAGCAGGTTGTCCTTGTCAATTCCCGCTTTATCCTTTGTGGCCGTATACCCGACCACCTGTGTATTCAACCGGTTGGCGATCTTTCTTTCGATCCCGTCAAATGCGCCACCGCAGACAAACAGGATGTTCTTTGTGTTGACCGGGATCATCTTCTGATCGGGGTGTTTCCTTCCACCCTGGGGAGGGACGTTGACGATGGAACCCTCGAGCAGCTTCAGCAATCCCTGCTGTACACCTTCGCCAGATACGTCACGGGTGATGGAGGGATTGTCTCCCTTTCTTGCGATCTTGTCGATTTCGTCGATGAAGACAATGCCCTTTTCGGCCGCCTCGACATTGTAGTCAGCCACCTGCAACAGCCGGGTCAGGACGCTTTCAATATCCTCACCCACGTAGCCCGCCTCCGTAAGCACTGTAGCGTCAACGATCGTGAAGGGCACATGCAGCATGCGGGCAATGGTCCGGGCAAGCAAGGTCTTCCCTGTTCCGGTCTCGCCCACCAGGATGATGTTGGATTTTTCGATCTCGACCTCATCCTTGCTGTCGCCCTGCATCAGTCGCTTGTAGTGGTTGTATACGGCGACCGAGATGTATTTTTTCGCAACATCCTGTCCGATCACATAGAGGTCGAGGAAGCTTTTGATCTCTTTGGGCTTCAGCAGCTTGATCTCCCCGAGATCGAACTCCCCTGTTGCGCCAAGCTCCTCTTCCACGATCGAATGTGCCTGTTCGATACACCTGTCACAGATATGTCCGGATATCCCGGCGATCAGCAAATTGGTATCCTTCTTTTCCCTTCCACAGAATGAGCAGCGGTCCATATTGGCTATTTTTTATCGTTCGTTTTTACCAGCACTTCATCGACCATGCCATAGGCCTTGGCCTCTTCTGAAGTCATCCAGTAATCCCTGTCACTGTCCTTTTCGACCTTTTTTACATCATTTCCCGAGTGTTCGGCAATGATGGTATAGAGTTCATTTTTCAATTTGAGGATCTCGCGGGCGGTGATCTCGATATCCGAAGCCTGTCCCTGTGCCCCGCCCATGGGTTGGTGGATCATCACCCTGGAATGCCTCAGTGCAGAACGTTTCCCGGCTGTTCCTGCTGCAAGCAGCACTGCTGCCATGGAGGCAGCCATCCCGGTACAGATCGTTGCAACATCACACGAGGTATACTGCATGGTGTCGTATATGCCCAGACCGGCGTGTACACTTCCGCCCGGGGAGTTGAAATAGATCTGCACATCCTTTCCCGGATCGGCCGAATCGAGATAGAGCAGCTGTGCCTGGATAATGTTGGCCACATAATCATCGATGGGTGTTCCCAGGAATATGATCCGGTCCATCATCAACCTTGAAAACACATCCATGGAAGCAACATTCAACTGTCTTTCCTCGATAATGGTTGGAGATATGTAGCTGTTGTAAGCCGAGGTAAAATCGTGCAGCGTCAGGCTGCTGATCCCACGGTGTTTGGTTGCATACTTTTTAAAATCATCATGCTGGTCCATAATCTTCAATTATTTCGTGTCAAAAAGCTTTCTGAATTTATCAACGGAGACCTCCTTGTCTTCGACCTTCGCTGTATTTTTTATAAAATTAAGCAATTTTTCTTCAAGTTTACGTTCAGCGATCCTGCGGGCCTCTTCTTTTTTGGAAAGGATCTCGTTGGCAAAGTTATCCAGGTACTCATCCGGGATGTCCATGATACCATATTGCTGGTACTGGGCGCGGGCTGCCTCACGGGCACCCTCCTTCACCTCGTTCTCATCCACCTTGATATCATGTGTCTTGTAGAGGCGGTCTTTGATCAGCTGCCAGCGGAATTCATCCTGGGATTTGGAGAATTCCTCTTCCACCTGATCGGTGTTCATGTTGTCGTTTGATTCCACGAGCCAGCGTTTCAGGAACTCTTCAGGAAGATCGATCTTTGCCTTTTTCACGAGGATCTCTTTTACATCGATACCGAAGCGGTAGTCACTGTCACGCTCATATTGCGCCTTCATCTCCTCTTTCAGCTTCTCTTCAAACTCCTTCTCTGATTTCACTTCACCTTCGCCGTAGAGTTTATCGAAGAGGTCCTGGTTGATCTCTGCCTTCTCAAATTTCTGGACATCGTTGATGACACATTTGAACTTGCCGTCGATCATCGGGATCTCCTCCTTGTTGATCCTGAGCAGGGAGGCTACCTCTGTATCATTGGGATATGCCTTTTTTACATCGAAAATGATCTCGTCGCCCTTTTTTGCGCCTTTGAAAAGGAGTTGCTGATCGGTATCCTTCATCATTTCAAGAGACATGGAGACATCCTCAACGCTGATCCCGTCTTCAACCTCTTCACCGTCCTTGTTCACCTTCACCAGGTTACACTTGATCAGCTCATCATCTCCGGCAGCGTCAACGGAAATAAATTCACCGTAACGTTTTGCAACGTTCTCCTTGTATTCGTCCAGCTCCTTTTTCGCCACCTTGATCTTGTACCACGGGAATTTCTCCTTCTCGGTGATCTCTGTTTTGATCTCCGGTGAAAGTCCCAGCTCGAACTGGAACTCGAAATCCTCATCCTTCTCAAAATCGATGGTCTTTTCTTCGTTCTTCTTCGCCAGCGGCTCTCCCAGGATCCTGATGTCCTCCTTGTTCAGGTACTCAAACAGCGATTCAGATACAAGCTTGTTCACCTCGTCGGCCAGGACAGGCACGTAATACATTCGCTTGATCATGCCCATTGGTGCATTTCCCTGGCGGAATCCTTTGATATTGGCATTCCTCCTGTAATCTTTCAATACCTTATCAACTTTCCCTTCGTAATCGGATTTCTCAACCGTAACGGTCAATAGTGCATTTAA
>CAKZNC010000031.1 GCA_937129385.1 uncultured Bacteroidota bacterium | reverse complement strand
CCGGTGGCTGGTACGACGCCGGTGATTATGGCAAGTACATCATCAATGCGGGGATTTCGGCAGGAACGATGTTGGCGCTCTATGAATGGATGCCGGGGGTCTATCCCGACGGCTCACTTAACATCCCGGAAAGCGGGAACGGGATCAGCGACCTGCTGGACGAACTGCAGTTCGAGTATGAATGGGTCCTCACCATGCAGGATACCGATGGCGGCGTGTTCCACAAGCTAACATCCCTGCGCCACGATGGCATCACCATGCCGCGTAATACCCACTCAAAGCGGTTCATGATCGGGAAATCGACGGCTGCATCGCTCGATTTTGCCGCCATGCTGGCACAGGCATCGCGTGTTTACAGCGAGGTGGATGCTGAATTTGCCGCCAGGTGCCTCCTGGCCGCTGTACGGGCCTGGGAATGGGCGCTTGACAACCCGGAGATCTATTTCCGTAACCCGGAAGGGATCAACACCGGGGGGTATGGCGACAGCCAGATGAAGGAGGAGTTCTTCTGGGCAGCTGCCGAGTTGTACTGCACCACCGGGGAAGGTCATTACTACGAATTGATTCGTCCCGAGCTGGGAAAAATAACCTTCAGACTGGAGGAGAGCTGGCGGAACTATGTGGACAATATTGGTTATTACTCGCTGTACCTGTCGGACCGACTGTCCGCCGAGGATCGTGAACTGCTGGAGACGGGCATCGTGGAGCTGGCAGAGGCAATTTCAGAGATGGCAGCGTCGAATCCTTACGGCATCCCGGTGAATCGGTTTGTCTGGGGATCCAACAGTGATGTGCTGAATACAGCGATTGTCCAACTCTTCGCGTATGACATCACGCTGGATAAAAAATTCCTGGATGCCGCCGCCGCATATACCGGTTATATTTTTGGGCGGAATGCCACCGCCTATAGCTTCGTGTCGGGCTATGGATCAAAATATTCTGAAAATTTCCACCACAGGCTGCTGATGGCAGATGACAATGAAGAGGTGTTCCCGGGATTCGTGGCCGGCGGACCGAACATGTACATGCAGGACGGACGGAACCTGGAGGCACAGGGCGTCGAGTACCCGTCGGACTACCCAGCAAAAGCTTACGTCGATCACCCGGGGAGCTATGCCTCCAACGAGATCTGTATCAACTGGAACGCCCCGCTGGTATTCGTGCTGACAGCGCTGGAAAACCTGTAAGCTTTCCAACCCGGACTGATAGAAAAGCATTGTAAACCCACCCTCATCGGAATCTCCTGAAGCTGCAAACCAGCGAGAACGACGTAAAATATTTATTCCTCAGCATCGGCCCCCGTATTGGTAACTACTGCTTTTATAGTTGTATAACTATTTTTACAGTTGATATTATTCTCACGAGTTATTGTCTGCCTGACAGCCTTCTACTTCGCTCAACTCCCATCTAAACTGACGGCTGACGGCTGAAGGCTGACGGCTGACGGCTGACGGCTGAAGGCTGACGGCTGACGGCTGACGGCGGACGGCTGACGGCTGACGGCTGACGGCTGAATCACTCTCCCGACAACTCCTTCAACGCCCGATCCAACCTCTCCAGTGCCTCCCCTGCCCTGCTGAAATCCTTCTCCTGCATCAACTGCAGGTAATCGTCAAAGGCCGAAGATGCCTCATCGATCCACTGGTTCTTCGTGGGTGCCTCCTGGTCCTCATCAGCACCAGGTCCGAAGTCCACATCACCGCTATCTGAAAAGAGGTTGCGCAGCGCCTCCTCGAAGGATTCCGCGTAGCTTAGATTGTCATTGTGCATCACGGCCACCAGCCGCAATTCGGGGTACGCCGAGGTTTCCGACTGCAGGTAAATGGGCTCCACGTAGATGATCGTATTGTTGATCGGAATGGCCAGCACGTTCCCCCTGATGACGTTGGAACCCCGCTGGTCCCACAGGGTAAGCTGACCCGAAAGATAGGAGTCCTGGTCAATCTTGGTCTCCACCTGCTGTGTCCCCAGTATCCGCTTCTCCTTCGGGAACTGGTAAGCCAGGAAGCGCCCGTAATTTTCACCGTCACACATCCCGGCGATCCAGCCGATCATCACCTGCTTGTTCTTCGGCGTGAACGGCAGCATCAGGATGAACTCCGTCTCATCCGATCCCGGTGGCTCCCACATGATGTAATAGGGTTCGACCGGGATCACGTTGTTATAATATTTCTCGGTCGCCCGCACCCAGAGGTCCTCCTGGTTATAGAACACCGTCGGATCGGTCATGTGGTATTTCGCATACACAAGTCCCTGTATCAGCAACATGTCAGCCGGGTAGCGAACATGCTCCTGCAAATTTTGCGGCATCTCAGAACGCTTGTGTAACAACCCGGGGAAAATCTTGTCATACACCTGGATCAGCGGATCCTCCTCCTCGAAAATGTAGAAATCTGTCGACCCGTCATAGGCATCGATCACCACCTTCACAGAATTCCGCAGGTAGTTCTTCCCGCCAAACCCGGCGCCCAGGTTGTTGTAATCATCACTGCCCGGATTGTCACCCAGCAGGTATCCCGAGCTGCCAAACGATGAAAATGGCTCACTGTAAGGATAATCCGACGACGCCGTGTAGGCATCCAGCATCCAGAACATCTTCCCATCGGCGATCACGATATAGGGATCATCATCGAAATAGAGGAATGGCGCCACTTTCGTCACACGCTCGACGATCTGCCTGCGGAACATGATCCGACTTTCCTTCGTGGGATAGCCCGACAACAGGAAACGAGTGCCGCCATAGCGATAACCGAAGATGAACTTCCGCCAGAAATTGGACACCGGCACACCGCCATCGCCTTCATAATGCGCGTAAATATTGTTCTCCCCGCTGGGATAGTCGAATTCCGTCTCCTCGGAATTCACCACCACGTAAGAGTTGGTCAGCTCCCCGTAGTACACCTCCGGCCTGGTGATCTCAAGGTTGGCATGACTGCTCACCGGTGGGATGTCACGGATCAGCAGGTTCGGCAGCCCCTCCGGCGTGAACTCATTTACCAGGTTCAGCGCAGCTCCATAGCCGTGCGTATATTTGAAATGGTTGTTCACGAAAGTCTGACTCTGCACAGGAAGGTTCCGCGTCTGCATTTCCCGGGCCGACACCATCACCTGGCGGTAATTCCCGTCGATCGTATACCGGTCTATGTCAACATCACGGAATTCATAATACAGCCTGATCTCCTGGAACTGCTTGAATACCGCATCCAGTGCCCGGTAGTCCCATAACCTGATATTGGAAAAGAGGTTCAGGTTCTCATCCACCGACTGCCGGTCAAACTCGTCCGACACATCGAATTCCTTCTTCTCCACTTTGTTCAGATTAAATCCCTGCCTGGTAAATTCAATGTTGTGTTCGATATATGGTTTTTCAAGGGTGATCTCGTTGGGCTCCACCTTCAATGCCTGGAACAGCACGGGTGCAGCACCAAGCAGCACGATCCACCCGGCAAATACAGCTCCCGCGATCAGTATCATCGAGGAGAACCCGCTCTTCAGTTTCTTAATCGACAAATTATTACGGATGGCCTTATTGCTCCCGGTCACCATCAGCAATACCCCGCCGGCCACGGTAAGGATCGTCACCACCATGATCATCGGCAGCCTGATCTTCACATCTGTCCACCCGGGTCCGGATACAATCCCGTAATCGGAAAAAAGGATCCCGTACCTTGCCAGGTACTTCCCGAATGCCAGTACGAGGAGCAGGATACCGCCCAGTGCATAGATCGCCCCGGTCATCTCTTTGGTCGACGCATCCACTCCACCCTGCTGCTTCTGCATCTCCAGGTACCTGTTGCGGATGACAAACGCACCCAGTGCGATGATCACCACGATCAGCAGTCCCACATAGATCTCCTGCAAAAACGGGTAGGTAAAGAGGTAAAAGCCGGTATCCATGCCCAAAATAGGATCAGCTGCCCCGGTCATCAACCGGTTGCTGAACGCCAGCACTGTCTCCCACTGCGAACTCCAGTAAATCCCGGAGATGATCGCCCCTGCGAGCACCGCAAGGAGCCTGAGAAACGGAATATCACGCGGAAGCCTCAATGTCAGCAGCCAGATGATCCCCCCTCCTGCAAGGAATGTCCCGGCAAACAGACCCAGTTTCGAGAGCCACACCGTCCAGAAACGGTCGCCATAGCCCAATTCGTCGAACCAGAGCTTATCGCCCCAGAAACCCATGAACCAGAATAACAGTGCTGACAGAACGCCAAATGCAATTCCAAGCACCGCCTGCCCTGTCCGCTGTTTCATGATTCCACGATACGCAATCAGCGCAGCAGCACCAATGAGAAGAATAAAAATGATCGTATACATATAATTATAGTTTATGGAACAATAAAATGCAGTCCAACCAAAGTTATGAAATCAACCGCCCAATTCCCATCATTTCCCGTTTTTATGTAACATCCACAACATTCATCAACCTTATTCAGGCATCGTCTGACTGACGGCTGACGGCTGACGGCTGACGGCTGACGGCTAACGGCTGACGGCTGACGGCTGACGGCT
>CAKZNC010000030.1 GCA_937129385.1 uncultured Bacteroidota bacterium | reverse complement strand
GTTAAGAGAGGAGATGTGTTTGAAGCTATGCGAAAGGGAAAAGAATAATGGCTGCGGAATTCATTCGCAGTTTAAAGATATGTCAATGGTTGAGCAGAGAGCTATAACATTCTGGCGACTACACTCGACTCTTAACTCTTAACTCTTAACTCTTAACTCAAATAACTATCTTTGTTCAAAATCTCTATTCATGATCGTAATCACGGGGGCGGCCGGGTTCATCGGCAGCAATATCATCACGAGTCTGAACGAGCGCAATTACAAAGACATTGTACTTGTGGATGATTTCAGCAACAAGGAGAAAGCGCAGAATTATGAGAAGAAGCAATTCTCTGAGCTGGTGGATCGAAGTGAGCTGACCGGATGGTTGGAGGAGCACCATAAGTTTGTGCAGATCGTCCTTCATATGGGGGCGCGAACCGATACGGCGGAGTTCAACTGGGACACTTTCGTGGGGCTGAATCTCGACTATTCAAAGCGGATCTGGGAGCAGTGCGTGGAGTTTGGGCTGCCGTTGATCTATGCCAGTTCGGCGGCGACATACGGACTCGGAGAATTGGGGTACGATGATGACCATGAGATCGTTCCGGCACTGAAGCCCCTGAACCCCTACGGGCGGTCCAAGAATGAATTTGATAAATGGGTTTTGCAGCAGGTGAGAAGACCTTTTTTCTGGGCAGGACTGAAGTTTTACAATGTATATGGCCCCAATGAATATCACAAGGGACGCATGGCTTCGGTTGTGTACCAGGCATATAACCAGATCAAAGATACCGGGAAGATGAAGCTCTTCCGTTCGCATCACCCGGAATTTGCCGACGGGGAGCAGGCGAGGGATTTCGTGTATATCAGGGATGTGGTCGATGTGATCATCCACATGATGGAGTACAGGAACATGTCCGGACTGTTCAATGTGGGGTCGGGCAATGCCAACACGTTCCTGGATCTCGTACGTTTTACCTTTGCGGCCATGGAGATGAAACCGGAGATATCATTTATTGATACTCCGGAAGATATACGGGATAAGTACCAATATTTTACTGAGGCCAATATCGAGAAACTCCGGAAATCGGGCTACACTGCTCCATTCACTTCCCTCGAGCAGGGAGTGACTGAATATGTGAAGGATTACCTTCGCAAGGAGAAGATAAGGTGAACAGGGGCTAGCTGCGCTTCCCGAAACGCCTCCTGACGTCGGCTATCGGGACCAGTCTCCCTTCGGTCGCCTGGCTCGACTCTCGACTCTCAACTCCCTGTTAACTCTCCACTCTCCACTCCTAGCTCCACTAGTTTTTTTCAAACATTTTTACTAACATTGATTTACCAAACATAAACCCTCACAACAAGATATGATGGAAAAAGTATCTCTCTATGTCAAGAAGATCCTCGCCCTCGGGTTGTCAGTGATCTTTTTAAATTTCATGGCTGCACGGCCTGTTATCAACAGTACTTTTGAGATGATCCTGGTGTTGGCAGCGTCATCGTTATTGTTTGCGTTTCTCGATTTCAGGATCACCGGAGACAAACCCAGGTTTTTGTTCGGACTGAACCAGTCGGACGCCTACCTGAATAAAAAGGGAGGCTTTTGGAACCTGTTCAAGTGGATCGTGAACCTGCTCGGATTGCTGTATGACCTTGTCGTCTGGGCCGCCTGGGGTGTCTACCTTGTATTTGTACTGTTTGCAGATCTGTTGATGCTGATCAAGACCATTGTTTTCTGGATCATCTATGCAGTGATCTGGCTGATCAGGCAGCTTTTTCCACCCTTTATATTCCTCTTCAGGGTGATCCTTCACTACCTGGTCTTCTGGCCGTGGTGGATCTACCAGCTGACAGTAAGAAATGTGAAGCTCAGTGTCAACAGGAACTTTTATTTCATCGCTTTGTGGGGGACCATCCCGGCGATCTTTATCGTATTTCTCTTCTTCGCCATTAGTCAGCTGGTGGGTATACCCCAGCTGGTTCTCGTAAGTTACGTATTCGCTGTCATCCCGCTGGTCTGGTCATTCGGGGAGATCGCTGCGCTGCGTTTCGAGGGAAGGGAGAAGGATGATTATTCCGCCGTGAAAGGCTCTTTCAGGAATGGCTTCGATGCTGTCAGGTCCGTTCTATTCTATCTTGTGATCATGCTGGTGCTGATCGTGGCAGAGATCGTGCTGAACATGCTTGGCTGGATCCCCAATTTGTCCATGAGCCTTCTGGGAATCAGTCTGAACATCAACATGGCCATATCCATTGTATTGATATTCCTGGCGATCATCCTGTTGTATGTGCCGGGGATTTTGCCCACATATATATTATACAGACCTGAGCATGAGAATGACCTGAAGAGCAGCTTTAAAGTACTGGGGATGGTGGGAAGGAAGTTCCTGCGATATACATTTGTGGAGTTGCCGGCTACATTTTTTGGAAGTCTGCTGCTCGTCATTCCAATTGTGGTCATGGTACTGGCCTATACACTTACCGACTCCATAAAAGACCAGGTGCTGAAGACGCGGATCGAACACCTCTCTGAGAAGAGTGCCGGCATGGATGCTTTAGATGCCTACCGGACAGAGATCAAGATCGATCGAATGGACAACTACCTGGATATGCCTTTGCTTGCCCCGGCCATGTTCAGGAACACCTGGGATAAGAACAATGTGCCTGACACGAAGAAGAAGATCACAGATGCTGAGGAGGCGCTGTCTGCGCGCGAGGCATCCCATGAACAGACCATAGACTCCCTGAACCGGGAACGGTCCGCTGCAGGTACAGTATCAGGTTCGGATACGGTCAATGACCGGGCCAGTGCTTTGTCGGCCAACATCATGGACCTGAATGAGGAGCATGAGGCATGGGTGGAGAACCAGAAGGATTGTATAGCGGTAATGAAAGCCGACTTGAAAGAGATGAAGGGAGTGCGGGTACAGATGCCGGTCTTTTATCTTTTTATAGGGATCTTCATCGCGCTGTTTGGCGGACTCGTGCTGGCGGTCTATATCGCCTATATCGGGAATGTATATTACGAGCTGTATGATTTGCGTGAGGACGACAAGCCGAGTAAATGGAACCAGGTGATCACTGAGCTGAAGGAGCAGAATCCGAATCAGCCGTTGCTTGGATTCACCTTCCTGGCGATCATTGCCATTGTACTGTTCCTGGCTTCCAGGTTCGGGTGGCTGATGTTATAGGGAATGCCCTTCGACAGGCTCAGGGCGCTCATGATGGTTGATGGCTGCCCTTCGACAGGCTCAGGGCGCTTATGATGGTTAATGGCTGCCCTTCGACAGGCTCAGGGCGCATATGCCTTGAAGAGAACTGGCGACTGGCCTCTGGGACAGGCGTAACATTCAGCATAAAAAAACCTGTAATACAATGAGAGAAAGAGCATTGGCAATCCTGAAAAAGCATGTGACCAACGAGAAGATGATCGTTCACAGCCTGGCATCGGAGGCGGTGATGCGGGCGCTGGCCAGGCGGCTGGGGCGTGACGAAGAGAGATGGGGGCTGGCCGGACTCCTGCATGATGTGGATGTGGAGGTAACGAATGCCGAACCCACCGTGCATGCGACCCGCGCAGCGGAGTTATTGGAGGAGCTGGAGCTGGACGATGATGTGCTGGATGCGATCAGGATGCACAACGAGGAGGCTGCCGGTGCGGAGCGGACGACCGAGTTTCAGCATGCGCTGGCGGCAGGGGAGACGATCACGGGGTTGATCTATGCGACGACGCTCGTATATCCTGATAAGAAAATTGAGAGCATCAAATACAAATCGGTTGCCAAGCGGATGAAGCAGTCTGCCTTTGCCGCGTCGGTGAAGCGTGAGAACATCATGGAGTGCGAGAAGGTCGGGCTTCAGCTGGATGAGTTCATCCGGATCTCCGTGGATGCCTTGCGGGAGATCCATGAAGAGATCGGACTCTAGAGAGGATTGGAATGGATCACTTCGTGTCCCACCAGCCGGTCGTACCTGTCGCCGATTCCCCTGTGGTAGAAGAGGATGAGGTATTCGTTTTTCGTTTCGTAATGACTTCCTTCGATCTGTGAGATGTCCAGGATCCCCAGGTTGTCGGGCAGGAAAATGTACCTGTAGTTATGGTTGCCCTGCTTGAGCAGCAGGGTGGCGCGGTAGGCAGATAGATCAAAATCATAGCTCATTTTATTCATCTCAGTGAACTGCCAGTTGGTGGATGCACCTGCGATATATACATTGCCGTCGGCCAGTGGAAAAGGCATGTCCAGGGTGAAGTGCACGAAGACGTAGTCGGCCTCCACATCCGGATCCCGGGTGTTGGCGGCTTCGATGAAAAACCGGCCGTTGAGGTCGTCGCGGTCGAAATAGAGATGTGCCGGGTTGGGTTTGTCTGGTTTCAGGTGAAAATGAAAGTACTCGAGGTAGTCGATCTCCGCGATCTGTGACTCCCGAACCTGTGTGTTGCGTGTGTTGAACATCCGGAACTCATTGCCGGCCAGGAAGATGTTCTCCTCCTGGTAATCGTAGACCAGCTGGCCCGGGTTGACAAACAGGGGCTGGAGTCCGGTGATCCCGTAATTCCAGATTCCGTTCTGGTAGATGGAGAGTGTTGTTTCGCCGTAGGGATCATCGATGCGGTAGCCCGAATGGTCGATGGTCACATCGATCTCGTGGCTGTTGTCCCGGTACATGGTGAGCACAGGTCGTTTTGCATTCCCCATGATCTTCACGGCCGCCTCGGAGATCATGAACCGGCGGGTGAAGACGATGGTCTCCGGGTCGCGGGTTACCACCAGGATATAGTTGCCCGATTTCTTCAGGCGGAGGTCCTCGTTGGGAATGTTGAGCCGGTAATGGTAATAATTGTAATAGGTGTTGAAGGAGCCCTCGTAATCCGAGATACGGTTTTCGTAGTATCCCTCCATGTAATCCTGCTCCGGGAGCTCCGACCTGCGCCAGTCGGCATCACAATGGTACACCGTATAGTAAAGATCGCTCACGTCCCTGGAGAGTTCGTCAAATTCCAGGGTGAGGGGAGTCTGGTCGAAGAGGGTCATGATGGGGTAACTGTTGACCCAGCCCTCGCGGTAGATCTGGATGGATTTGATCTGCTCGTCCAGGACCATTTCCCTTGCCACTCCCTGTTCGTCGAATACGATCTCCTGGGCCGAAACCATGGAAATTGAAACAGTGAGCAGTAAAAGGACGAAAAAGCGGTGCAGGATCTTCATTGTTAAAATTTAAAATGAATATAGATTACATTCTGGAATTGTACAACCATTGTGCCACAATGTTCTGAAACATATGATATGGCTATGTCGCACCATCCCTGTTGTGAAGTTACGCATTAAAGAATGTAAATATCTAAATATATCTGTTTGTTGATTCACAAAAATAGCTAATTTTGTCGATTGATTATTCATCATAATTAGAACCCTATATAATAATGTCTGAAGTTATCAAGATACGAAGAGGCCTTGATATCAAGCTGAAAGGGAAAGCAGATAAGATTTTCATTAAGGCGCCAAGGTCCAAGACGTACTCAGTTAAGCCGGTTGATTTCCAGTCGCTTACTCCCAAGATCGTGGCCAAGCCATGCGTGGAGGTAAAAGTTGGTTCAACCCTGTTCTATGACAAGTATCACCCTGAGATCAAGTATGTATCGCCGGTGAGCGGTATCGTACAGAAGATCGTAAGGGGTGACCGGAGGCGGATCATCGCCATAGTTGTGGAGGATGACGGGAAAGATACGGCTGAAACATTCAAGAAGGGTGATCCCACAAAGATGTCACGTGAGGAGATCGTGGAAAATCTGCTGGAAAGTGGTTTGTGGCCCATGATCAAGAAACGTCCATATGGTGTTGTTGCCTCCCCGACAGACAAACCGAAGGGGATCTTCATCTCTGGCTTTGATTCATCGCCACTGGCGCCTGACTATGATTATATCATGAAGGACACCGAAAAGGAGTTCCAGGCCGGTATCGATGCACTTGCCAGGCTAACCGAGGGGAAGATACACCTGGGTCTGGATGCAAGCTATCCTGCCGCAAAATCCTACGAGATTGCAAAAAATGTGGAGAGGCACTATTTCAAGGGGCCGCATCCGGTGGGCAACGTCGGGATCCAGATCCACAAGCTTTCACCGATGAACAAGGGCGAGATTGCATGGACGATCAAGCCATTGGATGTGGTGACCATCGGACGACTATTCATGACCGGGAAATATGACCCAAGCACCATCGTCTCCCTTTGCGGTTCCGAGGTGGTAAAGCCGGTCTATTACAAGCTGATCCGCGGTGCAGAGGTGGAGACCATTGTACGCGACAACCTCAAGCAGGAGAATGTGCGGATGATCAGCGGGAATGTCCTCACCGGGAGGAAGATCTCCATGGAAGGGCACATAGGTTACAGCGATACGCAGGTGACCGTGATTCCGGAAGGAGATTATTATGAGATGTTCGGATGGATCACCCCCGGACTCAAAAAATTCTCTATGTCCAGGAGCTTCCTCTCCTGGCTGATGCCCAACAAGGAGTACAAGCTGGATACAAATCTTCATGGCGGCGAACGCGCATATGTATTCACCCATGAATACAACAAGGTATTGCCCATGGACATCCATGCTGTTGCGCTGATCAAATCGATTCTCGTTGAAGACATCGACAAGATGGAACAGCTCGGGATCTATGAAGTGATCGAGGAGGACCTCGCGCTCTGTGAATTCGTGTGTACCTCCAAGACGCCTGTTCAGAAGATACTGCGGGACGGTCTCACTATGCTCAGGAAAGAATTAGAATAAAAATATAACTGCGAGGCAACTGGTCACATTGACTAAATGCGAAGTTTATAATTAATTGTAAATAAATATTCTAACAAAAATATATGCTTGTGAATGCTTTAAGACGATATATCGATAAGATCAAGCCAAATGTTGAGAAAGGGGGCAAATTTCATTTTCTGAAATCCACTTTCGAAGGATTTGAAACATTCCTGTTTGTGCCGAACACCGTGACCACTTCAGGGGCACACATCAGGGATGCCAACGATATGAAACGAGCCATGATCCTGGTGGTGATGGCCATGATACCCGCCCTCCTTTTCGGGATGTGGAACACCGGGTACCAGCATTTCTTTGCCCAGGGCATTGAAGCAGGTTTCTGGGAGACATTCTGGTTCGGCTTTTTAAGGGTATTCCCGATCATCGTGGTGTCGTATGTGACCGGACTCGGAATTGAGTTTGTGTTTG
Organism: uncultured Bacteroidota bacterium; assembly: GCA_937129385.1. GTDB lineage: Bacteria > Bacteroidota > Bacteroidia > Bacteroidales > M55B112. The sequence goes on along the minus strand of CAKZNC010000030.1, from coordinate 4,332 downwards.
CACAGATACGCGGGCACGAGATCAACGAGGGATTCCTGGTTTCCGGGATGCTGATCCCACTTGTGATGCCGGTGGATGTGCCGCTCTGGATGGTGGCTGTGGCCACAGCTTTCGCGGTGATCATCGGCAAGGAGGTGTTCGGTGGTTCGGGGATGAATATCCTGAACCCTGCGCTCACCGCCCGCGCCTTCCTCTTTTTCGCCTATCCGACATGGATGTCGGGTGACAAGGTCTGGGTAGCCGGACTGGCGAACGGGATGGAGACCGTTGATGGTTATTCCGGGGCAACGATACTGGGACAGGCTGCACAGAACAAGGATACACTCGTGAACGGACTGGGTGAGCCTTATTCAGCATGGGATATGTTCCTGGGAACAATTCCGGGATCCATCGGTGAGACCTCCACCATTGCGATACTGCTCGGGGCGATATTCCTCATTTTTGTCGGCGTGGGTAGCTGGAAAGTTATACTTTCGGTATTTGCCGGAGGTGCAGCAATGGGATTGTTACTGAATGCCTTTGGCGGAAATGCACTCCTGGACATGCCGTTCTGGCAGCACCTGATCGTTGGCGGTTTTGCATTCGGTGCCGTATTTATGGCGACAGACCCTGTCTCTGCAGCACAAACTGAAAAGGGTAAGTGGATCTATGGGTTCCTGATCGGCATCCTGGCGGTCCTGATCCGGGTATTCAATCCGGGCTATCCCGAAGGCATGATGCTGGCCATCCTGTTGATGAACGTGTTCGCACCGCTCATCGACCATTATGTGCTGGAGGCCAACATCCGCAAGCGATTAAAAAGAGCAAAAGTTCAAGCCTAATATTTTGATCAAATGAAGAATTACAGCAATACGTACATTTTCATGTTTTCTGTGATCATGGTGGTCGTCGTGGCCGTCCTGCTTTCCTTCGTTGCCATGCAGCTGAAGCCATTGCAGGACCTGAACCAGGAAATTGAAAGGAAGAGTGACATCCTCGCATCGGTCAATATGGGGTCCGAAGGTTCGGATGTCAAGGATTACAACGCATACATCGAGCAGGAATTTGAGAAGTACATCAATGATTCCTATGTAGTTGACTACAGTGGTGAAGTGGTGGACAGGGATGCATTTGAGGTGACACTGAATCTCAAGGAACAGGCCGATAAACCTGCTGAGGAGCGGCTTTACCCGGTGTTTGTCTACACGGCCCAGGGCGGTGCACACAAGTACATCGTGCCCGTGCGTGGAAAAGGACTTTGGGGACCCATCTGGGGGTATATTGCATTTGAGCCCGATCTGAATACCATTGCAGGTGCCATTTATGACCACCAGGGCGAAACGCCCGGTCTGGGTGCCGAGATCAATACCGATTGGTTTGAAGCCTATTTCAACGGCAAAGAGATCTTCAATGAAGAGGGAGAGTTTGTGAGTGTGAGCGTAGTCAAAGGACAGGAGACCGACAACAATCCGCATGCTGTGGATGCGATCTCCGGGGGTACGATCACTTCCGACGGACTTGATGACATGCTGGAAGATTACCTGGAGGGGTATGTGAACCACTTCAAAGAGAAAAGAACAGAAAATTAGAATCTTAGAATACGAGGAACTATGACTGAAAAGGAACCGTTATTTTCCGCTAAAAACCTGAAACTGCTCAGGGAACCACTCGGGTCGAGCAACCCGATCACAGTCCAGGTGCTGGGGATCTGCTCTGCACTTGCGATTACCGTTCAGCTGAAGCCAGCCATCGTGATGACACTTTCAGTGATCGTGGTGATGTCAGTTTCCAATGTGGTGATTTCATTAATGAGAAAAATGATCCCGCCCCGGATCCGTATCATTGTCCAGCTGGTGGTCATCGCCACAATGGTGATCCTGGTGGATGAGGTCCTTGCGGCATATGCATACGATGTGAGCAAGCAGCTCTCGGTTTTCGTCGGACTGATCATTACCAACTGTATCATCATGGGCCGCCTTGAGGCATTTGCCCTTGCCAATAAGCCCTGGCCATCCTTTTTGGACGGACTCGGCAATGCGTTTGGTTACGGACTGATCCTGATCATCGTATCCTTCTTCCGTGAGCTCTTTGGTTCCGGAACCCTCCTGGGGTACCAGGTCGTTCCAGAATCTTTCTACGAGGCAGGGTATGCCAATAACGGATTGTTCGTACTCCCTCCCATGGCGCTGATCGTTGTAGGGATCATCATCTGGGTACAACGCGCTAAAAACAATGATTTGGTAGAATCCAATTAATTAACTGAACATGGAAAATCTGATTAACATATTTGTCAAGTCCATCTTTATTGACAACATGATCTTTGCCTATTTCCTGGGCATGTGTTCTTACCTGGCAGTATCGAAAACGGTAAAGACATCCACAGGACTGGGCATTGCGGTAATATTTGTACTGGGATTCACCGTTCCGATCAACTACCTGATCGAGAATTACATCCTCCAGGAAGGTGCACTCTCATGGCTGAGTCCTGCACTTGCTGATGTGGACCTGAGTTTCCTCAGCTTCATCATGTTTATCGCTGTGATCGCATCCATGGTTCAGCTGGTGGAGATGGTGATCGAGAAATTCTCACCCACACTTTACAGCTCCCTGGGGATCTTCCTTCCGCTGATCGCGGTAAACTGTGCCATCCTGGGTGGTGCATTGTTCATGCAGGAGCGTGAATATGCCAATATTGCAGAAGCCACCTCATTTGCACTCGGTTCGGGTGTAGGTTGGTTTTTGGCGATCGTCGGTATCGCAGCGATCCGCGAAAAGATCCGCTATTCAAATGTGCCTGCCCCGTTGCGCGGACTGGGGATTACGTTTATTATCACGGGCTTGATGGGGATCGCGTTCATGAGTTTTATGGGTATTAAGTTATAATCTTAGAAAAGTTGATCATATGACATTGCTTGCTTCTACAACATTGATCGTCCTTGTAAGTATCGCAGTATTCCTGCTGGTGATTGTCCTGCTGGTGGCCATGCTGCTGTTCGCAAGGAAAAAACTGACACCACAGGGTGACGTATCCCTGAAGGTCAATGATAAGGAATATACAGTGAACCCCGGGAACACCATCCTGAGCACACTGTCGAACAACGGGATCTTTCTTCCTTCAGCCTGTGGTGGTGGTGGTACATGCGGAATGTGCAGCTGCCAGGTGCTCGAGGGCGGAGGCTCCATCCTGCCGACCGAGACCGGTTTTTTTACCCGTAAGGAACAGCAGAACAACTGGCGCCTTGGTTGCCAGGTGAAGATTCGCGAGGACATGAAGATCCGTGTACCCGACGAGGTGCTGGAGATCAAGAAATGGGAGTGCGAAGTGATCTCGAACGACAATGTGGCCACCTTCATCAAGGAGTTCGTGGTTCGTCTTCCGGAAGGGGAGACCCTCGATTTCCAGTCGGGCGGTTACATCCAGATCGATGTGCCGAAGCTTGAGGTGGACTTCAAGACCGATGTTGATGTGGAGGAACAGTACCGGGACGAATGGGACAAGTTCAATATGTGGGACCTCAAGATGAAGAACACAGAGGAGACCTACCGTGCCTATTCCATGGCCAACCATCCTGCCGAAGGAAACATAATCAAGCTGAACATCCGGATCGCAACACCCCCATGGGATGTGAGTCACGGTCGCTTCAAGAATGTCAACCCCGGTGTATGTTCATCCTATATCTTCTCGAGGAAGCCGGGTGACAAGGTACAGATCTCCGGTCCGTATGGTGAATTCTTTATCAAGGAAACCAAGAAGGAGATGATATACGTGGGTGGCGGTGCCGGAATGGCGCCCCTCAGGTCACACCTTTTCCACCTGTTCCATACGCTGAAGACAGATCGCCAGGTATCTTACTGGTACGGGGCACGATCCAAAAGGGAGGTCTTCTATGAAGAGGAGTTCAGGGCGATCGAAAAGGAATATCCAAACTTCAAGTTCAACCTCGCACTTTCTGAACCGAAAGAGGAGGACAATTGGGACGGGCTTACCGGATTCATCCATAAAGTGCTGTACGACAATTACCTGCGGTACCACGAAGAGCCCGAGGAGATCGAATATTACATGTGCGGACCGCCCATGATGAATGATGCGGTACAGAACCTTCTTTATAACCTGGGGGTTCCCGAAGAGATGATCGCATTTGACGACTTCGGTTGATGTAGCGATGTAATTAAACTAAAAACCCCGGGATTTAACGTTCCGGGTTTTTTATTACCTCATCCGCCATGGCTTCAGCGAAGGCGGACCCACTACTGACTTCTGACTGCTCCCATGCATTTTTCTCCTGCGGAATTAATTCCGCAGCCCTCTTAGCTTATCCGTTGCCCCTTGCCCCTTGCCCCTTGCCCCTTGCC
>CAKZNC010000029.1 GCA_937129385.1 uncultured Bacteroidota bacterium | reverse complement strand
TTGCCCCTTGCCCCTTGCTCATTGCCCTTTGCCCCTTGCCCTTTGCCCCTTGCCCCTTGCCCTTAACCAAACAACCGCATGATATGCCTGTCATAAATATTCTCCTCCACTTGTTCACCCACGATCTCACTGTGCTTCTCCAGCATGTCGAGATATGCATCGCCTGCTTCTGCAGCCACCTTGTACCCGACATGGATCAGCTGTCTGAACATCGGGTCATAATCGGGATGTCCGGGAATATGCCGCAGCGTATTTGAAAAAAGTTCGCTGCTCCATCCCTCCACCTCCGCTGGAGTGGGTAGTTTGTCCGGATCAATATCAATGACAGTTGCATAGGGGGTGCACAACTCCTCCATCCTTTCGTACGCCTTGCGGTAGAATGATTTTACCATTTCGAGCCCTTCCGTTCCTGCCAGGGACAGACCGATCACCTCTTCGAGCCAGGTGGTCCCCGCAGTCTTTATATGTATTCCTTTGTCATGTTTTCTTATGAGTTCCCCAATGACAGGGTAGATCGAAAATTTGTCGCTCCCCGAGTGGACACTCAACTTCAGGTTAGCGGGAAGATCAAAGCTTTTTACCAGGTGATCGATCACCATCAGGTCCTGTTCGAATTCTTTCCGGAACTGTTCAACATCACCCACATAATCGACACCCTTGTTGAAGCGCCCGGTAAATTTTGGTGCGATCGTCTGCACCGGAATCTCAAATTTCCGGATCATCAGCAGGATGAAAAACAGTTCAGGCGGCGTTTGCGGATCTTCAACCTCATCCATGGAGATCTCAGCCACATAATTGTCCGCTCCCCTTACATCACTGATGGACCTGTATATCAGCGCCGCTTCCTTAATCGCGGGATAGAATTTTTTCACGGTACCTTCAAGCGCATCTTTTGAAACCTCAAATGTCTCTTCGATCCCCGGGATGCTGAGATTTCCTGCAAATGGAAGCAGTGATTCGAAAATTTCACGCCACTCGTCTTCATCGCACTCAGCGCCGATCGCATCCGCCACGTCAATGGTAAAAAAATTGGAGTGGTCCATGTACCGCTCAACATTTTGCATATTTATATGGTCTGCATCCACATACCAATTCCCATTGTATCCCAGTTTCTTTGTGGCCGACAACGCCTCTTTCCATGTATCGGAAGGAACGGTCTTTACGATCTGGTGTTCGCGGTTTGATTTGTTCCAGACAGGGACCAGCGGAATTCCGTTCTTATTGGCCCTGATAATGGCCCTGAGTTGTGCTTCACCCTGCCTTGTAAACCTGTCGCCGATGCCAAATGAGTACTTTTCAAGAGTTTTCATATTTGCCTGTGATTAATTGCTGGTTTAGTAACTGCGCCTTGTTGCTACCATTGCTGTTATAAATATATCGTGTACGCACACGAAAATACAAAAAATGTCTGGCAGATTCAAAAATAGTTGTTAATTTTGAATTCCCCTGGAATTTTATTATTTTATAAGTTCCACATAAATAGATGTTTGTATTATTATGTCACGTGTACGGATCAAGGATATAGCAAGGCTGGCCAATGTTTCCACAGGAACGGTTGATCGTGTGATACATGAACGTCCCGGGGTCTCTGATATGACCCGTAAGCGGGTGCAGAAGATTATACAGGAGTATGATTATCAGCCTGATATACTTGCAGGAACCCTCGCAACCGGACGATCAGTGAACATCCTGGTCTGCATGCCGGAGGTCGTGAGCGAACACGCTTTCTGGAAATTCCCGGAATCCGGCGTTGCAAGGGCTCTACAGGAGCTTACCCACTTCGACATCCACGTAGAGTACCTGAGATTTGATCAGCACAGCAAGGCTGACTTTCTTAAAAAAGCCGCAGGTACAGATCCTTCAAAGTACGACGGGATGTTGTTTGCACCCGTATTCAGCGAGGATTCAATCGAATTTGTCGACAGGTTCAGAAATGCCGGTGTTCCTTGCGTACAGTTCAATTCGCGCATCGAAGGGCAGGACCAGGTCAGTTTTATCGGTCAGGATGCCTTCCAGAGCGGGTACCTTGGAGGCAAGCTTATGAATTTCGGGATGAAACCGGGAAAAGATCTCCTGGTGGTGAACCTGTCACTCCGAAGGGATAATTACCAGCATATCATCAGGAGGGAGCGTGGGTTCCGGGCCTATTTCGAAGCACATGGTGACAGGGTCAGTAACCTGGTATCCGTGAATGTGAATGGAGGAGATTATCCATCTGTTGCAGCTGAGATCAGGGAGCAGATGGCCAGGTACGATGTGGCTGGTATATTCGTCACCAATTCCAGGGTGCACCTTGTGGCCAGGTACCTTTCCGAACGCGGGGCCATGGGTATCCGGCTGATCGGTTACGACCTGTTGCCGGAAAGCGTGGATTATCTGAAACGGGAGTATATTGACTTTCTCATATCGCAGAGTCCGGAAGAGCAGGCATATATGGGCATACGGCAACTCTTCAGGATCGTGGTGTTGAAAAAGAAGGTAAGACAGGAGGTGTTGCTTCCCATCGATATCCTGACAAAAGAGAATATTGACCATTACCTAAACTATACCAATACAATTACGAAATGAATGACCTGAAAGACCTGAAAGGAAAATTATGTGTGATCACCGGCGGAGGTGGTGTGATCGGATCTTCACTGGCACACGGACTTGCTGGTGCGGGGATCAGAACCGTGATCCTCGACATCGTTGAGGACGCGGCCCGTAAGGTGGCCGCCTCGGTAAAAGAGGAGACCGGTGTTGAATCTTACGGATTGAAAGCAAATGTGCTGGACCGGGAATCCCTGGAGGAGGTCCGGAAAAAGATCAATGGGGAGATCAGTGAGATCGATTTTCTCATCAACGGAGCCGGCGGAAATTCACCCCAGGCGACAACGAAAATGGAGGAGCTGACCGAGAATGACCTGGGGGACCTGGAGAATTCATTTTTCGGACTCGAGCTTGAAGGATTTCAGAAAGTATTCGATCTCAATTTCATGGGAACCCTGCTTCCGACCATGGTGCTTTCGAGAAAAATGGTGGAGCGACAAAAGGGGGTGATCCTGAATATCTCCTCCATGAATGCATACAAGCCCCTGACAAAGATCCCGGCATATTCAGCTGCCAAAGCTTCGGTCAATAATTTTACCGAATGGCTGGCTGTCCATTTTGCCAAAGCCGGTGTTCGGGTCAATGCGATCGCTCCGGGATTCTTCCTCACCAACCAGAACCGTTTCCTGCTGGTGGACGAAGCATCAGGTGACCTTACTGACCGGGGAAAGAAGATCATCAACAACACCCCCATGGGAACCTTCGGCGAGCCTGGCGATATCACGGGAACGGCGTTATACCTGTTGTCCGATATGAGTCATTTTATCACCGGCATTTGCATCCCTGTCGACGGCGGATACAGCGCCTTCGGAGGGGTTTAATATTTGCCTTACAGCGGAAAGAATTGCGCAGATACAGAATTGATTCCGTCGAAACGGAATATACATTAGAAAAATAAAATTCTAGTGGGTGAAGAGAGGTAAAACTGACGATCAGGAAGAATATAAATTAGACGAATAGACATATTCAAAACATAAAAACTATCATTCAAGAATGGCACGTAACGTAATCGTAGCACAATCAGGCGGACCATCACCGGTGATCAACTCCTCACTGAGGGGGATCATCGAGACCTGCCGCCGTTTCCCGGAAACCTTTGGCAAGGTATATGGCGGATGGCACGGTATTGAAGGAGTTCTCAAGGAAGAGCTCCTGGACCTCTCTGCCCAGCCTGAAGAGGAGGTCGCACTTCTCAGGACGACCCCTGCTGCCGGATCGGTTGGCACCTGCAGGTACAAGCTGAAAGATCACCAGGAGAAAGACATGGCCCGCATCCTCGAGGTGCTGAGGGCACATGATATCGGATATTTTTTCTACATCGGTGGCAATGACAGTCAGCACACAGCTTTTCGCGTAAGCGAACTGGCCCGGGAACACGGACTTGATGTTACCGCTGTGGGGGTACCCAAGACCATCGATAATGACGTGGGTGACAATGCGTTCAAACTCATCGATCATACCCCCGGCTATGGTTCCGTGGCACGTTACTGGTCGCATATCGTACAAAATGCGGATGAGGAGAACCGGGGTTCCTCTCCCGCTGATCCCGTGCTCGTATTGCAGGCTATGGGAAGGAAGATCGGGTATATACCTGCAGCTGCAAGACTGGCGGATCCGAACAGGGAGATCCCCCTGCAGATCTACCTGGCTGAATCAGGTGTGACACTTGAAGAGATGGCCGACAAGGTGAACGACCAGGTTTCAAGGGACGGTCGGTGTATCGTGGTGGTGAGTGAAGGTTTTGACGCAGGATCACTTGGAGAGGTCAGAGATTCCTTTGGCCATACCTCATTTGGCAGCAGTCAGCAATCGGTCTTCCAGGTGGTGGTCAACTACCTGAACAGTGTGGGACTCAATGCACGGGGTAAGGCACGCGGACAGGTGATGGGAACCGATCAGCGGGATACCGCGATCTATGCCTCCACTGTGGACCTTGACGAAGCATTCAGGGTAGGACAGAAGGCTGTGGATATTGCCATGAATGACGGCAACGGATGGATGGCCACCATCCTGCGGGAGCAGGGAATAATCTATAATGTATCCTATAACAAGGTGCCGCTGGAAAAAGTGGCGCTTTCCGAGCGGACCTTCCCCGAAGAATGGATCGCCGAAAACAGGGTGGATGTGACCGATGCATTCCTGGATTATGTCCGGCCGCTTGTGGGAGAAGACTGGGTGAGCGTGCCGGTGATCAATGGACGCCAGCGGTTCACACGTTTCCTTCCGGTATTTGCAGCGAAGAAACTGAAGACATATGAACCTGAAGCAGGATAGAGTGACAAGCGGTCGGCTCGGGCAGCTTTCCTCATTTTTCGTAAGCTGCCTTGCAAACCCGGAACATGATGCAGTTCGTCAGACGCCGGAAATGTCCTGACCGGCGGGAGTCTGTCCGAAGCACTGGCACGTCCTGTTCAGCATACAAAATTTTTAAGAACTTAAAACAGATCAAAATATGAACTTACAAGAGCAACTGAAGGACCTCAAACCCACGAAGGATTATTTCATTGGAATCGACTCGGACGGATGTGCGTTTGATACGATGGAGATCAAGCAGAAGGAGTGTTTCTGTCCGAATTTCATCAAGTATTATGGCTTGCAGAAGATTTCCAAGTATGCCAGGGAGACCTGGGAATTTACCAATCTTTATTCAAAAACCAGGGGTGTGAACAGGTTCCTGGCGGTGCTTGAGACGTTCAGGTTGCTTGCACAGCGTCCCGAGGTGCACGCCAGGGGAATGGAGCTGCCCGATATGTCGGAGCTGATCAAATGGACCAAAAATGAGACAAAGCTCGGCAACCCGGCGCTGATCGAGTATGCCAAGGTGGTCAATAACAACGACATTGACCTGGCCCTCGAATGGTCGCTGCAGGTCAACCGCGACATCAAGGAGATGGTACATGGCATGCCGCCGTTCCCGGGCGTTACTGAGGTGCTGGAGGAAATCCAGGACAAGGCTGATGCACTTGTGGTGTCACAGACTCCGCTGGAGGCACTGGAGCGTGAGTGGAAGGAGAACGGGATCGATGATTACGTGCGGTTGATCTGCGGACAGGAGTATGGTACGAAGACGGAGCACCTGGAACTGGCTGCCGGCGAAAAGTATCCAAAAGACAAGATCCTGATGATCGGGGATGCACCGGGAGATCTGAAGGCAGCCAAAGCCAACGAGGTGCTGTTCTTCCCGATCAATCCCGGGCATGAAGAGGCTTCATGGGACAGGCTGCTGAACGAGGGACTGGAGAAATTTTTTAACGGGTCTTTTGCAGGTGCTTACGAGGAGAGGCTGCTGGAGGAATTTGATGGTTACCTCCCTGAAAAGCCTTCGTGGAATATTGGATAACTGATGGGACACACAGGGATGAATGCACCAATCAGTATACACCGGGAAATGACTGGAAGGTTCAGGATCATGTGCAAAAGATCGGATGGCGGGCATCCGGAAGTGGGCCGATGATTGCCTGGGCTTTTGACCGGATGGAGGGCCTCAAATGAAAAACATAAAATTACGATATGATCTATTTTGAGAGGGGAGCGAAGGACCTTGTACTGACAAGGGAGGAGGTAAAGGAGGGGCTGAACCAGGCGCTGGATCGTCTCGGTGAACGCCGGAAAGTGCTGGCGATCCCACCCGATTTCTCCCGGGCCCACAGCTATGCGGGTCCGCTTACAGAAATGACCTGGGAGTATTACGGCGACAGGCTCACAGACATACTGCCTGCGCTGGGTACCCACCGGGAGATGGCGCCTGTGGAGATCGGGAAAATGTTCGGGAAGACACCGGGATCGCTGTTCAGGAAGCATGACTGGCGGAACGACGTGGTGACCCTTGGTGAAGTACCGGGATCGTACATTGAAGAAGTTTCTGAAGGAAAGGTCTCTTATCCCTGGCCGGCCCAGGTCAACCGCATGCTGAAGGAGGGCGGTCACGACCTGATCCTTTCCATCGGGCAGGTGGTGCCACATGAGGTGATCGGGATGGCCAATTACAACAAGAATATTTTCGTGGGGACCGGCGGACCGGAGGGTATAAATAAAAGTCATTTCCTCGGTGCCGCTTACGGGATGGAGCGTATGATGGGAAGGGCAGATACGCCTGTGCGTCGCGTCTTGAACTATGCATCCAGGGAATTCGCTGCTAAGCTCCCGATCGTCTATGTCCTTACGGTGATTGGTCGGGATGCAACCGGTAAACTGGTACCCAGGGGTCTCTTTATCGGCGATGATGAGGATTGTTTCAATAAAGCCGCTGCACTCTCCCTGGAGGTGAATTTCGAAATGCTGGAAAAGCCCATCCCCAAGGTGGTCGTCTACCTCGACCCAGAAGAATTTAAAAGTACATGGCTCGGAAACAAGAGCATCTACCGCACCCGGATGGCCATCGCCGATGAAGGGGAGCTGGTGGTGCTGGCACCCGGACTGAAAGAATTTGGGGAAGACCCTGAGATCGACCGTCTGATCAGGAAGTACGGTTACCTGACCACCCCGGAGATACTCGACCTGGTGGCCAATAATGAAGATCTGCGGGGCAACCTGAGTGCCGCGGCTCACCTGATCCACGGATCCACTGAAAATCGATTCAGTGTCACCTACTGCCCCGGTCATCTCAACCGGCAGGAGATCGAATCGGTGAATTACAGGTATGCTGATCTCGGGATGATGCTCAAGCAATATAACCCCGATATGCTGAAAGATGGCTGGAACACCCTCGACAATGGAGAGGAGATCTATTACATTTCAAACCCCGCAACCGGACTCTGGTCGGCAAAGGAAAAATTCAAATAGTCTGATAGAAGCCCCATCTTTGGGCATCGTTTTTTAAGCGGAGTAATGAAAAATAGTGATGAACCGAAATCGCCAGGGCGATGAGCTCAAAGAAGCAAGTAATTGGAACCAAGATATTTACGCATGAAGATCATTGTTGACAATAAAATACCTTATATCAAAGATGCCCTGGAAAAGGTGGCAGAGGTGGTGTACCTCCCGGGGCAGAAGATCGGTCGGCCCGAGGTCAAGGATGCAGATGCGCTGATCATTCGTACGCGCACGCGCTGCAGCCGGGAGTTGCTGGAAGGGTCAAAGGTAAAATTCATCGCCACTGCCACGATCGGCTATGATCACATCGACACAAAATACTGCGAGGATGCCGGGATCAGCTGGACCAATGCGCCCGGCTGTAACTCAGCATCGGTACAGCAGTACATCGTTTCCGCATTGTTATACCTGGCCAATATGAAAGGTCTGGACCTGGGGAAGACTACGGTTGGGATCGTAGGCGTCGGCAACGTCGGGAGCAAAGTTGCTCGTGCAGCACGCGCACTGGGATGCGAAGTTATGCTGAATGATCCGCCCAGGGCTGCCGATGAGGGTGACGCTGAATTTGTCGGTCTTGCTGCTTTGCTTGCCAAATCTGATATTGTGACCCTGCATGTGCCCCTGGAGGCTTCGGGACCGCATCCGACCCTTGATATGGCCGGACCCGGATTCTTTGAGCAGATGAAGGAGGGGGCGGTGCTGATCAACTCCAGCAGGGGAGAGGTGGTAGATGAGTCGGCCCTTAAACAGGCCCTGTGCACCGATCGTATCTCAGACGCGGTGCTGGATGTGTTCCGGGATGAGCCTGTTGTTGACCGGGAGCTGCTGTCTATGCTCACACTGGCAACACCGCATATTGCAGGGTATTCGGCCGACGGGAAAGCCAACGGGACCGGGATGAGCGTGCGCGCGGTGAGCAGGTTTTTTAAGCTAGGGCTGGATGATTGGGAACCGAAGAATGTCCCACGGCCGTCGAACCCGGAACTCTTCGCTGATGCGGATGATGTTGAGGAGCTGGACCTGGTGACGGAGATGCATGCCGCGACCTACAGTGTCCAGGAAGATCACGACAGGTTCATGGATGCCATGGAGCGGTTCGAGCAGCTGAGAGGAAATTACAGGGACAGGCGCGAACCTTCAGCATACAATATTAAGCTCTTTAATGATGACGGCAAGTACAGGGGGATATTGGAAGGGATTGGATTCAACGTTCTTGCGGATAGCTGTTATTAGAGTTAAGAGTTAAGAGTTAAGAGTTGAGAGTTAAGAGTTGAGAGTTTAGAGTTGAGAGAAAACAAAAAATTAAACACATAAACCAAACACACAACAATGAAA
>CAKZNC010000028.1 GCA_937129385.1 uncultured Bacteroidota bacterium | reverse complement strand
TGCAAGACCTGGATACAGATCGAACTCTTCTGGCTTTCTCTTATAAAATTAAAAAATAATTCAGGTAAAAGTCAAGTATTTGAGCAACAATAATTTGGAAAACTATATTTACTCCTCATTTAGTACTACTGTTACATCAATGATGGTATGATGCGGTGTGCAATGGATAGTTACTTTCCGGTTTAGATTCTCCCGGGAATTCGCTATTTTGGTAGGCTGAATGAAACGCCTGTCAACCATGAAAATCTTTACTGCTATTTCCATCGCTCTGCTCGCCGTAACTACTAGCGTCCTGGATGCCCAATATCCCGACCACCCCGTTCCGCAATACCCGGAACAATGGAACTCCATGTGGATCACCCACCCGGGGATCGATGAGGCGGCATACGGACTCATTCATTTCAGGAATACCTTCGAGCTGGATGAGGTGCCGGAGACTTTCATCATCCACGTCAGTGGCGATAACAGGTACCGTTTGTATGTAAACGGAACAGAGGCCGGCTACGGACCGCAACTTTCCGACATGCGGCACTGGAGATACGAATCGTATGACATCGCGCCACTGCTACGGGAAGGAAAAAATGTTGTGGCCGCCGAAGTGATGAACTGGGGCATCGAGAGAAGCTACGGGATCATCTCCTTCAAGACCGCTTTCCTGCTGCAGGGTCACTCCGAAAATGAGACCTTCCTGAATACCACTTGGGAGAGCGACTGGAAGGTACTGCACAACGAAGGAATGATCGAAAAACCGGTCCACTGGATGACCAGCGGGGAGATCGTCGGCGGGTTCTATGCCGCAAATCCCACCGACTTTGTAGTGGCCTCCGAATACCCGTGGGGATGGGAGAAACCAGATTACGAAGAGGGGGACTGGACAGAACCGGAGGTGGTCTTCTCAAGACCCAAAACCGACGCGGGAGCCGGGCACGGATGGATCCTGCAGCCGCGCACCACAGTGATCCAGGAAAGTACAAAAGAGGAGCTCGGACCTGTCATCCGGACCGACATGAAAAGGGCCGGAAAAGGATTCCTGTTCGGTGAAAAGTCACTGGTGATTCCGGCGGGCTCTTCCCACACCTTCCTCATTGACCAGGGGTATGTTACCCTCGGTTATCCGAAGCTCACACTGTCAGGAGGAAAAGAGGCACGGGTGAAGATCACCTACTCCGAGGCACTGTATGATGAGTACCTTCACAAGGGCAACCGCAATGAGACAAAAGGAAAAGAGATCAGGGGGATCTCCGATGTGTACATGATGGACGGGGGCGATAACCGGACCTTCCAACCGATGTGGTTCCGGACCTTCAGGTTTATTCAGCTGGAAGTGACTACGGCAGATGAACCCCTGGTGATCGAAAACTACCACAATGTATACTCTGCAAGCCCGATCCCGGTCACGGCCAGCTTCGAAACCGGGAACGAAGTCTACGATGAGGTATGGAAGATCTGTGAGCACGGACTGAAGATTTGTGCCCAGGACAACCTCCTCAGCGATGCCTACTATGAGCAGATGCAGTATGTCGGCGACCTCAGGCCGCACCTGAAGGCATGGACGGCGCTGACAGGTGACCTGACCTATTTCAAAAGTGCCATGGAGCAGTTCAACTATTCCAGGCTGCCCGACGGGAACATCACCAGCTGCTATCCGCTCAAAGCCACCTTCGTCCACCCCACCTATTCGCTCATCTGGATCGATATGCTCCATGACCTGATGATGCTGGATGGAGACAAGGCACTCATCGAATCTTACGCCGGCGAAATCCAGGAGGTGTTTGACTATTACGAATCGATCATCAACGAACAGGGACTGGTGGGAAAATCGAACTACCACATGTTCATCGACTGGTACCTGCCCAAAGGTGGCAATTCGCGGGTCAACCGGGACGGCAATTCAGCTATTCTTACGCTCAACTATGTCTATACATTGCAAAAAGCCTCCGAAATCATGGAATGGCTCGGCTACAGGGAGCGGGCGGAACGCTATGCCATTCAGTCTAAGAAATATGCCGAGATTACCCGGAAACTCTGCTTTGTACCGGATATGGGAATCTATACCGATGACCCGGAACATACCTTTTATGATCAACGTGCGAGCATCCTGGCGGTGCTCACCGGCGCACATACAGATGCGGAGAAGCAGGAACTTATGAAAAAGATCATGGATCCTGAAACGGGTTACGACAGCTACGCCAACCTGTTTTACTACTTTTACCTTTTCGAGGCGATGGAAGAGACCGGGTACGGGAATTTCACGAAGCAACTGCAACCCTGGAAAGAGATCGTGGAGATGGGAATGACGGCAACCCCGGAAAAGCGGATCGAGCAGGATCCCAGGTCGGAGGTGCATCCCTGGACCGCTCACCCCGTGCATTACTATTTCAGTGTGGTGGCCGGGATCAGGCCTGCGAGTCCGGGATTTCGCACCGTGGAGATCGCCCCGAACCCGGGGAACCTGGAAAAGGTGAAGGCAGCGTACCCGACAAAGCATGGAATGATCGAGGTGGAGCTTGAATTTGATGGTAAATATACCTATGGTAAGATCTTTTTACCCGGCGATATGACGGGTGTTATGAAATGGCAGGGCCATATGTATGAACTCCATCCCGGGGAGAACGACCTTTATTAGTATTCCATAAGGCAGCCGGCTGTTCATTTGCATTTTATGTATATTTGAACATATGAACCCGATCTACCTTGACCATAATGCCACGACCCCGATCGCTCCTGAAGTGGCAGAAGCGATGCGGCCCTTTCTCGAACAATACTTTGGCAATCCGTCCAGCACCCACAGCTTTGGTATATCAACGAAAAAAGCGGTTGAAGAGGCGCGTGGCCGGGTGGCTGAGATGCTGCACTGCGGACCTTCTGAGATCGTCTTTACCAGCGGGGGGACAGAATCCAATAATTATGCACTGAAAGGTGCGGCACTGGCACACCGCAAACGCGGCAACCACATCATCACATCCTCCATCGAGCACCCAGCGGTGTTCGAGGTCTGCAAATACCTGGAAAGAAATGGCTTTACCGTGACCTACCTCCCTGTGGATGCAACAGGGATGGTGGATCCGGCACAGGTAAAAACGGCCCTCCGCCCAGAAACCACCCTTGTTAGCATCATGCATGCCAACAACGAGGTGGGGACGATCCAGCCCATCGCGGAGATCGCCTCACTGCTGCAGGACCGTGACATCCTTTTCCATACCGATGCGGCCCAATCGGCAGGCAAGATCCCCACCGATGTGCGCGAGCTCGGGGTCGACATGCTGAGCATCGCGGGTCATAAGCTATATGCACCCAAAGGGATCGGTGCACTGTATATCCGGTCGGGCGTGCAGCTGGAAAAGCTGATGCATGGCGCCGACCATGAGCAGAACCTCCGGGCAGGTACTGAAAATGTCCTGGAGATCGTCGGACTGGGCAAGGCATGTGAGATCGCAACTGCGCAGTTGGAAGAGTTATCATCGCATTATGCCGGCACGAGGGACTACCTGCAACAATTGATCACGAGTGCGATCCCTGGAGCGAAAGTCAACGGACATCCGGAAAAGCGGTTGCCCAACACCCTCAGCATCTCCTTCCCCAGGGTAGAGGCCAACACCCTGGTCTCCAGGCTGGATAATGTGGCCATCTCTGCCGGAGCTGCGTGTCATGCCGAAAGTATCGATGTCTCTATGGTACTGGAGGCGATGCAGATCCCGGTGGAAATCGCCATGGGGACGGTCCGCCTCTCCACCGGGCGTGACAACACCATGGACCAGGTCAAATCAGCCGCCGATGAGATCATTGCCACGGTGAAGTCACTCATGCCGCAGGAAGATGCAAAGGAAACCGGCCCCGCTGTAAAAAGTGGCAAGGTGAAGCTGACACAATACACGCACGGACTCGGCTGTGCATGCAAGATCGAACCGCAGCAGCTGGAGAAGATCCTCGCCTCACTGCCTGCATACGACGACCGCAACGTACTGGTGGGAACGGAGACTTCAGACGATGCCACGGTTTATAAGATCTCCGATGATTTTGCCATCGTGCAATCCCTCGATTTCTTCACCCCCATTGTCGATGATCCCTATGATTTTGGTGCCATCGCGGCTGCCAATGCACTGAGCGATATCTACGCCATGGGTGCCGATCCGCTTTTTGCCATGAACATTGTCGGTTTCCCCGAAAAAACATTGCCCATGTCGGTCCTCCAGGATATCCTGAAAGGTGCGCATGACAAGGCTGCCGAAGCTGGTATCGCGGTGCTGGGCGGACATACCATCGAGGATCCCGAACCCAAGTACGGCATGGTGGTATGCGGGGGCATTCATCCCGACAAGATCATCCGAAACACCGGTGCGCTCGAAGGCGACCTGCTGATCCTCACAAAACCATTGGGCACCGGCATTCTGAGCACGGCCATCAAGCGCGGACTGGCGGGTGAGGAGATGCGCAAATTGGTGACCACACAGATGTCGGCCCTCAACCATACCGCTGCAAGGGTCATGAAAGAATTTATAGTTCATGCGTGCACCGACATCACCGGGTTCGGTCTGCTGGGACACCTCCGTGAGATGAGCGGATCATCGGGATGCGATGCAGAAATCCGCTTCTCCGACGTTCCCTTCCTGGATGAAGTGAGCGCCCTGGCCACGGCAGGTGTGGTCCCGGGTGGTACGTTCAATAACCTTGATCATGTGAAGTCCCATATCAATTTTGGCAAAATGGACAGGACCCGCCAGCTGATGCTTTGTGATGCGCAGACCTCAGGCGGATTGCTGATGGCGGTGGCTGAAAAAGACGGCGGTGCATGTCTTGCAAAACTGCAACAGGAAGGACTTGCAGACTCGGCTGTGATTGGCAGGTTCACGAAAAAAGATACTGGGAAGATCAGTATTACATAACATGAGCAGGCAGCGGCTTGACATTGTTGTGCGTAAGAAGCAGGATCAACAGGATGCAATGCAAGTTGTGAGAAACAGGCTGGATCGTCAGATAAATATTGAAGAATGAACCATTAATCACTGCCTCTGAAAATTGTGATTTGATCCAGCAGTAAAAAACAGCACCAAAAACATAATAAATACAGATCAATGAAAAGTTCACATCCCATAGTAACCCTGGCTCTTCCTCTCCTCTTTGCCCTGCTCTTTAGCGGCTGCAAAACCCCGGGTCCAAAACCGGAAAAGGAGATCCGCCGTCCCAATGTTGTACTCATCATGACCGACGACCAGGGGTACGGCGACCTGGGCTACCACGGCAACCACCATATCAAAACGCCGGTCCTGGATTCCCTGGCCGAAGCCAGCATTCGGTTCAATAACTTCCATGTCTCACCCGTTTGTGCGCCCACAAGGTCTAGTCTGCTGACCGGCAGATATTCGCTTCGCACCGGCGTGCGCGACACCTACAATGGCGGAGCGATCATGTCCACCGAAGAGATCACCATCGCAGAAATGCTGAAAGATGCCGGCTACACTACCGGCGTATTCGGCAAATGGCACCTGGGCGACAACTACCCGTCCCGCCCCATGGACCAGGGATTCGACGAATCTGTGATCCACCTCTCCGGAGGCATGGGGCAGGTGGGCGATTTCACCACCTATTTCGAATACGACAGCAGCTATTTTAACCCGATCCTCTGGCACAATGGTGAACAACAGGCCTACCAGGGTTACTGTTCCGACATCTTTGCCGACCAGGCGATCCGCTTCATCGGCGAGCACAGCGACGGACCTTTTTTTTGCTACCTCGCATTCAACGCGCCACACACGCCACTCCAGGTTCCGGAAGAGTACTACAGGATGTACGCCGACATCGATCCCGCGGAAGGCTTTGATCCGCTCACCATGCCCAAAATGACCGAAAAAAACAGGGAAGATGCCCGCCGTGTTTACGCCATGGTCACCAATATCGATGACAACGTTGGGAAACTCATCAATCAATTGAAATCGC
This sequence comes from uncultured Bacteroidota bacterium, assembly GCA_937129385.1. Taxonomy (GTDB): domain Bacteria; phylum Bacteroidota; class Bacteroidia; order Bacteroidales; genus M55B112. Next base: position 7,708 of record CAKZNC010000028.1, on the reverse strand, counting down.
AGGGCATCATGGAAAACACCATCCTGATCTTCATGACCGACAACGGTCCCCAGCAACCCAGGTACATCGCTGGCATGCGCGGCAGGAAGGGATCGGTCTACCGCGGCGGTGTCAGGGTCCCCTTCTTTTTCAGTTATGCTGAACGGTACGCGGGGAACTCCGATATTGACGATCTGCATGCACACATCGATGTGCTGCCGACACTGGCTAAGCTATGTAAGGCAGAGTTGCCTGCCGACCGGATCATTGACGGGATCAGCATGGTCCCGGCGCTGGAAGGAGAAGACACAGCGGAAGAGCGGTCCCTCTTCTTCTACTGGACCAGGAAATACCCGGAAATATACAGGAACATCGCTTTCCAGAGCGGGAATATGAAGATCGTGGCAAATGCAGATCAGAATGCAGAAACCGGCGCGATGGAGTTGTATGACCTGGAAAAGGATCCGGGTGAGTCCGATACGGTCATGAATGAACATCAGGGAATCGGACAGGCACTCAGGGATTCCCTTGACCACTATATCACCGAACTGACATCCGAAGAAAACCTGCTTGACCAGCCGCCGATCATCATCGGATCTCCGGCTGAAAATCCTGTCTGCCTCAACAGGAACGATGCATCGGGAGAACGCGGGATATGGAACCAGGAGGATATACTCGGATACTGGAATGTCCAGGTGCACAAAGGAACCTATGATGTATCATTCAGGTTCATCGAACCGGTTGAAAAGGGCACTCTTTTCCTGGATACAGGAGGGAAAATATTCAGGCAGGAAAACAACAAAACGACCGACACGATTGTAATGAATAATATAGCAATTCAGAAATTTAAAGGCAGGATTCTCCCTTTTTACATGGAAGGCAACCGCCGGATCTTCCCTTTTTGGGTGAAATTGACAAGGACCGATGAGTGATAATTTTATATCTTACGAAACAAAACCAGGTGTATGAAAAAAACAGCCAACATCATTCCCATGCTGGTCGTATTGACCCTGGCAGGCATTACCCTCTCCTGCAACCAGGGGAAGGAGCCGGTTGAGGAGACAAACACGGAAACAGACTCCATCACCTACGATGCAGCCCTTGCTGCAGCTTATGGTGCGGACGATTACGGGATGAAAAAGTATGTATTTGCCTTCCTGTACCGGGGTGAAAACAGGAGTGCCGATTCGGCCAGGGCAATGGAGCTCCAGATGAAACACCTTGAGAACATTAAACGGATGGCCGAAGAGGGAAAGCTCGTGATGGCCGGACCGTTTTTCGGGAACCAGGATATGCGGGGAATCTATATCTTCAATGTGGCATCGATCGAAGAAGCAGAAGCGCTGACCAACACCGATCCGGCCATCCAGGAGGGTGTGCTGAGGATGGAGCTGATGGAATGGTATGGCGCCGCAGCGCTGGTCGGACTGAGCGAGCTGAACCAAAAGGTTACGAAAAAGTCGATTACAGAATAACAGGAATTACTTATAAAATCAGTCCAGGTATACCCCACCATATTTTAGAACGTCCTTAACAACCTTATACCATGAAAAAAAACGCATCAGTACCCTACGCGAGAAGAAAATTTATCAAGACCGCAGCTGCCGGAATTGCCGGGGCAAGTCTGCTCACAGGCACCTCCTCCCTGCCCTACATTGCCGGGAGGGGCAAAAAGAAGGTGGGATATGCTCTGGTCGGCCTTGGTTATTACAGTACCGATGTCCTGGCTCCTGCACTCCAGGAGACCGAAACAGCTTACCTGGCAGGTATTGTGACCGGAACACCAGCAAAGGAGCAGCGTTGGATGGAGAAATACAATATCCCGAAAAAGAATGTCTACAACTATGAGAATTTTGATTCCATTGCAGACAATCCGGATATAGATATCGTCTACATTGTGCTCCCCAACTCCATGCACAAGGAGTTCACGATCCGGGCCGCAAAGGCGGGAAAACATGTGCTGTGCGAAAAGCCCATGGCCATGAATGCGAAAGAGTGCCGTGAGATGATCGAAGCCTGCGAGGAGAACAATGTTTTGCTTTCCATCGGGTACCGCCTCCATTACGACCCGTACAACATCGAGGTGATGCGACTTGGCCAGGAAGAGGTGTATGGAATGGTAAAACACATCTCCTGCGGATCGGCCTTCAGCAATTCAAGTACCGACCACTGGAAACTGCGGCCTGAAATGGGCGGCGGCTCAATGATGGACATGGGGGTATACCCCCTCCAGGCGGCCAGGTATGTCACAGGTGAGGAACCGGTTACAGTAACAGCCCAGGGATACAGCATGCGGGATGCATACCAGGACATCAATGAGGCGGTAAACTTCCAACTCAAATTCCCGGGGGGCACCATCGCCAATCTCTCCACCGGCTTCCATGCATCATTCAATTACCTGCTGGTATCTGCTGAACGCGGAAGGTTTGAGCTGCAGCCCTATTCAGGATACGGTGGGATCAAGGGACGCACCCGCGATGGAGAATTGAGCTTTCCGAGGATCAACCAGCAGGCCGCGCAAATGGACGACTTCGCATTGTCGGTTCGGGAGGGAAAGGGTGTCAGGGTTACCGGTGAAGAGGGACTCAAAGACATGATCGTCGTGGATGCCATCTACAAGGCGATAAAGAAAAAGTGCGAGGTGGAGATTTGAGTGGAGAGTCGAGAGTCGAGAGTCGAGAGATGAGAGGAAAGTGGAGCGATGAGAGTCGAGAGGTGAGAGAATAGTATTAGGAGTGGGTAATCAGACGAGGATTGGGTGTTGCAAAATAATTTTCATCAACTGTATTTATAGTTGTGCAACTATATTTATAGTTAATACTGGAACAGTAATAATATAGCGGCGGAATTTCTTCCGCTGATTCTGAGATTCATTCCAACGATTTAAGAATATAACATTATAAAATACACATGCGAAAAACAACAACGATGATCAGATTGACAATTCTACTCCTTTTTACATTTTCGTTCCAGGCAATGGGTCAACAAATTACAACAGAAGAACTCCTGCCAGTAAGGGGATTAAGCATTGCAGCGCCATCACCGGACGGTGTTGACAGGTTTGTAAAATTCATCCATGAGGAGCTGGCTCCCAGGCAGGTAAATGTATTGATCCTCAGGGTAGATTACAGGTATAAATACAAATCCCGACCAGAGTTACAGGGATCCAATCCGCTTTCGAAAAGGGATGTTCGAAAATTGGTCCAAGCATGCCATCAACATGACATCAGGATCATTCCACAGGTCAACCTTCTCGGTCACCAGTCATGGCACAGCACACCCTCCATGCTTCTGAAGGTGTATCCTGAATTTGACGAGACCCCACACGTGGAATTACCGGATGAATACCAATGGCCGAACGACGACGGACTCTATTGCAAGAGCTACTGTCCGCTGCACCCCGATGTCCATGGCGTGGTTTTCGATATCGTTGATGAGATCTGCGATGCATTCCAGGCAGATGCATTTCACGCTGGAATGGATGAGGTATTTTATATCGGGGATGACAACTGCCCGAGATGTTCCGGCAAAGACAAAGCTTCACTTTTTGCCGGGGAGGTATCACTGATAAGGGATCACCTGTCAAAAGAGAATCGTGAGTTATGGATCTGGGGTGACCGTTTGCTCGACGGTAAAACAACAGGTTTGGGTTTGTGGGAGGCAAGTGAAAATGATACCTACCGCGCAATCGATATGATACCGACAGATGTATTTATATGCGACTGGCACTACGAGCGGCCCGATCCGACTCCTGTCTATTTTGCCACAAAAGGATTTCGCGTAGCCGTCTGTCCATATAAAAAAGTGGAGGTAGGCATCGGGCATGTCCAGAATATGCAATATTTCCGGGAGGTATCGCACCCTAAGATGCGGGAGAACCTACAGGGTGTCATTCAGACCGTATGGACAGGTTGCGAACAGTTCATGAATGAATATTACAGCGGTGACTATGATCCTCAGATATCAGAGTCCGCCAGTTTCAAGGCTGTATTTGCTGAAATGACCCTAAATACAGCGGATAAATAATCCTTCCCGGATTAACAAAATCAAGACTTTCTGCGTTAATAATAACTGGGACTACAGGGTGCCAGCCGGTCCCATATTCAATTTTAAATCTAACATTATGCAATACGAAGCCTCCACGCCCGATGATTATATTAGTCAGCTCCCCGAAGAACGGCAAGCGCCGATGCAGAAGTTAAGGGAGATCCTCAAAGCGAATCTTCCGGAAGGATTTGAAGGGACCATGTCCTACGGGATGATCGGGTACGTAGTGCCTCATGAACGCTACCCCGCAGGGTACCATGTCGACCCGAAGCTGCCCCTACCCTTCATCAACATCGCCTCGCAGAAGAATTACATAGCACTGTATCACAGCGGGATCTATACCGACAAGAATTTACTTGACTGGTTCACCTCAGAATACCCGAAACACAGCCCAACAAAGCTGGACATGGGAAAAAGTTGTGTCAGGCTGAAGAAACCGGATCAGATTCCATTTGACCTCATCGGCGAACTGGCTAAAAAAATGACGGTCAGCGATTGGATCACCACCTACGAAAAAAGTCTTAAACGATAGACTGTCCATTTATTATTCTGCCTATAGATGTGGTCCAATTGAAAGCACCAGGCTACAATCGAAGATGTCCGAATTCTTCGCTATATTCGTAACAACATAAAACCTGTTGCGAAATGAAAACCTCATCGATTCCACATTCCCTTTTTCTATTATCAATCATCACCCTCATCACTGTTTCGTGTGCAAAGCGCGACAATACCGATAGCCACTACCAGGACTTCAGCGCAGGCTGGAGCTATGTGATCGGGGATCCTGCCGATGCTGCGGCCGAAGAATTCGACGCAAGCGGCTGGACCACCGTGGACTTGCCCCACGACTGGAGCATTGAAGATTATGAAACCCAGGACGCCAAACATGTGGGTCCGTTTTTCAAAGACCTACCCGGCGGAGACGATGTAGGTTACCTGCGGGATGGCGTGGCCTGGTACCGGAAGGATTTTGAGCTGCCAAAATCTGCAAAAGACAAGCGTGTAATGATCCATTTCGATGGTGTCCAGACCCAATCCGAAGTCTGGGTGAACGGAACAAAAGCTGGCAAGAACGTCTATGGATATTCACCCTTTCATTTCGATATCACCGACCTGTTGAATGCCCCGGGAAAAACCAATGTCATCGCTGTCAGAACATCAAATCCGGGTGAGAATTCACGCTGGTTTGCCGGGGCCGGGATTTACCGGGAGGTGAAGCTCTCCGTGGTCAACCCGGTATTCATTACTCCCCATGGCGTTTACATTACAACGCCTGAAGTATCAGCCGGGAAAGCCACCGTTCAGATTGAAGTCAGCACAGCCAACCTTTCTGGCACATCACAAGCGATCACCTGTTCAGCTGTAATCACCACTCCCGGGGGCACAAAGATCGAACTGAACTCCTCGGAAGAAACTGTAACGGATTCCGACACCATTCAGCTGCTGCTCGAAACAGAGATCGATGGCCCCGAACTTTGGGACCCCAAAAACCCTGCACTTTATGAAATTGAAATTCAACTCACAGCAGATGGAATGCAGACCGACATGGTGAAGGAACAATTCGGTATTCGTACGATAGCCTATACCGTTGATGAAGGACTTTTGCTGAACGGGAATTCCGTCCTGCTCAAAGGTGCCTGCATGCACCACGATAATGGTTTGCTGGGAGCCGCCGCCTTCAGGGATGCCGAGTACCGCAGGGTGCGTATCATGAAGGAGAATGGTTTCAATGCGATCCGAACGAGCCACAATCCGCCTTCAGCACATTTCCTGGACGCATGTGACGAGCTGGGAATGCTGGTGATCGACGAGGCATTCGACCACTGGATCAAACCCAAGCGACCCAACGACTATTCCAACTATTTCAAAGACTGGTATAAAAAGGATATCCAGGCGATGGTGAAGCGTGACCGTAACCACCCGTCGGTGATCATGTGGAGCTTCGGCAACGAGGTGCAGGAGCGCGCCGATCCCGAAGGTATTGAGATCGGGAAAAAGCTGATCGCCGCCATCAGGCAGGTTAACAATACCCGCCCCATCACACAGGCGGTGTGCGGATTCTGGGACAACCCGGAAAAAGAGTGGGACTACTCTGCCGGGGCATTTGCGATCTGCGACATCGGCGGATACAACTACAAGTGGCAAAATTATGTGTCGGACCATGAGAAACACCCGGAACGTATGATGTACGGTTCCGAGTCGGTACCGAAGGAAGCATGGGAGAACTGGGAGAAGGTGAAAGCCCTGCCCTACGTCATCGGGGATTTCGTTTGGACAGGCATGGATTACATCGGTGAATCGGGGATCGGTCGTGCGATCGTACTCCCGAACCCGGATGCAGAGGGCAATTTTCTCCAGTCCTGGCCATGGTATGTGTCCTGGTGCGGTGACATTGACATTACGGGACAGAAGAAACCACAATCCTGGTTCCGCGATGTGATCTGGGAGGAGAGCGACCTGGAGATGTTGGTCCACGCACCAGTGCCGGAAGGTTTGCAGGAGCGGGTAAGCTTCTGGGGCTGGCCCTACGAGCTGAAAAGCTGGAACTGGACAGGCCACGAGGATGAAACCCTCCAGGTAAATGTATACAGCAGTCTGCCCGTGGTAAAACTTGAGCTCAACGGCAAGACGATCGGTCAGCAACCTGCCGGTCCCGAAGCGGATTACACGGCAACATTCAGCATACCCTACCAGCCCGGAATACTGAAAGCGATTGGCATGAAGGACGGTGAGGCTGTGGTTTCAGAGATCATGCGCACCACCGGGGCACCGGAGCAGATCAACCTCGAACCGGAGAAGACGACGATTGAAGCTGAAAGGAACAGTCTTGCATTTGTGAATGTGAACATCCGCGATGAACAGGGATTGCTGGTCCCCGATGCCAACACAGAACTTAAGGTGGAGGTAAGCGGGCACGCGGAGCTGATGGCGGCCGGAAATGGCGCACCCACACATGAGGGTAGCTTTACGGATGAGGAATTCCGGCTTTTCAGGGGGAAGGGCCTGGTGATCCTCAGGTCGACCGGAGATGAAGGGGATATTATACTGAATGTTACCGGCGAAGGCTTCGATCCGGTGGCTGTAAAAATTGTCGCTGAGTAGCTCATTTTGTAACCTGTCGAGGCGAACTGAACAACATTGCATTTCAGATGAACCAGCACTTCAAACCAAACCGATACGATAATGAAAACAACAATCCTGGTCGGTACAATCCTGATGTCTGGCCTATTCACCGGCTGCAACAATAAAAAAAAACCTGAACAGCCCAATGTGATCATCCTGCTGGCGGATGACCTGGGGTACAACGACCTGACATGCTACCGTGACAACCATGCATTCTCGACCGATCGTCCGCCCACCTGTAAGACCCCCAATATCGACCGGCTGGCAGATGAGGGGATGCGTTTCACCGATTTCTATGCAGGTGCCGCGGTCTGCTCTCCGTCACGTTCGGCCCTGATCACCGGGCGCAATTGCACACGGGTGGGGATCTACAACTGGATACCGGGGGGTCAGCCCATGCATTTGCGCGACAGAGAAGTGACCATCGCGGAGATGCTGAAAGTTGAGGGCTACCGGACCGGCCATTTCGGGAAATGGCACCTGACATCGGAAGGGATGGGACAACCACTGCCCATGGACCAGGGGTTTGATTATGCATTTTTCGCGTACAACAATGCGC
>CAKZNC010000027.1 GCA_937129385.1 uncultured Bacteroidota bacterium | reverse complement strand
CTCTTCTATTTTGTGATATAATTTATGTTGGGATGAGAGATATTCTCTCATTTTTACAAAAACCTCAATGATTTTTATGCTGACCTGGACGGCTTTGCCGCTTCGCAGAACATTTGCTAATTGAAGAACTCCATGTTCAGTAAAAACGTAAGGCAAGGTACCTCCTAAATGTTGCATGGAAGGTATCGCATTTTGCGATACCATCCATTCTGTTTCTCTGTTTGTCAATTGGAACATAAAGTGTGGTGGAAACTTATTGATATTTCTTTTCACCTGCTCCCTAAGTCTAATAGGTTTTACCTCAAATAGTTCAGCCAGGTCCCGATCCAGCATAATATTATGATCCCTGATCACATAGATCTTTTTTAAAACGATTTCATCAGATACCGCGACTGATTTTTCTGATTGATTCATGATTTGCACATTGATGGATTGCTATTCGTTGTTAATGTGCCTTGAAGTTGAAATCTCGGATCAGATACGTATTTTTCACAAATTTCCTATCTTCACCATCGCAGCGCTTGTTGCGCGGAATAGTATAGGCAAGACCACCCTTTTGAAAATCCAAGGCAGTGCCGGTGAAGAATCCGATTTGCAGACTCATCACGACATGCTTCTAATCCCGGCAGTAATTTTCCAGAAGTTTTTTCATATCCTGACCGCAATATACCAGGTTGGGCAGTTTGCTGGCCCTGTTCAGATTTTCGCAATGGCCACCGGACCTGCCTAGTGCATCTTCGACAATCACTTTATGTATCAGTGCACAGGCGTTATTAGGCTCTAGTGCAAGCGAGGTTTCAATATGATCCAATGCATCATTTAATTCGCCTGTTTTATACAGACAATATCCAAGGTTGTTGTGTCCGTATGCCACCATCATCTTCATTGATTCATCTGATTCGCATTCAGCAATGATTCTCATGAATATTCCAGCTGCCTTTTCATGTGCACCCGACTTCATCAGGCAATACCCCAGGTTGTTCTGGATATAAATATTAGATGGGTCCGTATCAGCAAATTCATAACAGATGACACAACTGTCATAATCTTCTGTTGCCAGGTAATATTCCCCGATCAGGCCATAAATGGATTTATCATCAGGATAGGATAACAACGCATTTTGTAACAACGCATATCCCTCCTCATATTGTTGAAGACCAAAAAGCGTGCTGCTCTTGCCTTTGATAGCATTCATGTCGAGGCTGTCAATCTGATAGGCAGATGAATAATCCTCCAGGGCGGCAGCTGCATTATATTCCAGGCCGAATATCATTCCTCGTTCGTTATATGCATCGATTAATTCTGGCTGCTCTTCAATCAACCTGGTGAAGATCTTTTTTGCTTCAGCAATTTCATTGTTGATAATCAGTATCTTTCCTTTCAGTAACCTGGAGTAATAGTGATCCGGATTTAGTTGAAGTGCTTTCCCAAGGTATACACTTGCAGTCGAAACATCCCCGAATACATAGTAACAGAGATCAGCAAGATTATAGTTTAGCTCAGATTTCTCAGGGGCAAGCACTTGCGCGCGCTGAAGATTTTCAAGGGCCTCATCAAACTGACTGACAGCTCGCTGACTCAGCCCAAGGTAATAGAGGTCCAGCCATGAAGATTGGAGCTCTTCGGCAGGCAGCTTTTTGAAATAATCAATTGCCTCCTCATGGTTGTCGAGGTAATACTCTGCGATCCCCGGGTTTGTTGCATATCCACTGGAAGCGAGTTTCTGTTCCATTACGGATCTCTCTACCAGGTGCATAACCGATTGAAAATAGATTTTTAATTTTTCAATAATGTCTATGTAATCGGGATCATTTTGAAACAGCTTCTCCAGGAACGGATCAATAAAATTATCAGGATGCTCCGAAATCACATTCAATGCGTTGTTCATATCATCCATGTTATCAATTTGATATTTCTGGTAAAGTTCCTTGAGCCTGGCTATATCTTCCTCTGTGAAAATATCACAGGCCGACTTGAGAAATTCACGATAGACAGATTCCAGGTTTTCCGAAACCAGGTATTCGTCATCCAATTCATAGTATTCCTCAGTATATTTCAACGTATGATATATTGTATTGTAATCAAATAACGAGATCAGCCCGGCCTGCTCATATAAGGTGCAGCTGTCCTGCTGGGCAATGACATTTATCCCGCTTGTCATTATTACAAGGGAGATCGAAAATGAGATGACTTGCATTCGTTTCATTGATACTATCTTTTTTATTTACACATTGATACTTCCTACTCTCTGTTCCCCTCCTGATCCCAGAAAACCTCTTCGCCATTGATGTACTTCGACCGCACATTCCCGTTCCTGTGCCAGGTGACCATGGAGCGGCTGATCATCCTGTTGTTCCGGTACTCAAACTCACGCCATTTTGCCCCATTGTTATAATACTCGACAGTGAGCCCTTCTCTTACACCCCCGACATATTGTATCTCAGCCGAAACAAAACCGTTTTCATACCACGTGGTATAGGTCCCTTCCAGTTTTCCGTTCACATAATATCCTTCACTCTGCTTCTGGCCATTGTTGTGGTAGGTGGTCTGGATTCCATTCCGTTCATAGGAATAATTAAAGGCATCCCGGTCTCTACCTGCCTTTACCGATGCCCAGAAATCACCCGGCGAGATATCATCCAGGTTCGCAGGGTCATCATCCATTGTGATGGTGGAAACAATTTCCCCATTCCTGTCATAAGTATAATTGTAAATTGCATTCCCATCATTATCGGCAATGAGCGCATTTGAGGCGTCCCTTAATATTTCGGCCACAGTGTTCCCATTCAGGTCATATCGGTACTCAATACTGGCAAATCCTGATGCAGTTACCACCGGCTGCCTGTATTTTGTCAGAAATTCCTTTTTTATAAGCCGGTTTTGATTGTTATAATACCTGTTTTCAATGGCATATCCCTCCGGGTTATTGATGAACCTGCCCCGGTTATCCTTATGGGATAACCTGGACAGCATTCCATTTTCCGCGTACGCGTACTCCACAATCGCCACACCACCATGTGCTTTAACCACAGGTAGGAGGTTCACATTGAAAAATTTCTCTTCACGGAGATTCCCTGAAGGAAACCGGGTGAATTCCTTCCGGGCCACGCCATACTCTCCGGCCATTGGAGCTCCGCCTGCATCGTAATACTGTTCACTGGCAATATAACCTTCCGGATTGTAGGTCCACCTGACCATCTCCACGCCGAGATCATTCGTTGTTGGCTGGTTCTCTGCATCATAATACCTGACCTCCGTTCGCTGATTCCGGCTGTTGTTTTTACTCACCTCCCTTGCGATGCCGTCACTGTTCTCCGTTAGCCTTCCGGCACTGTCATAGAAGGCAGTCTCGGTGATGCCACCATTGGTATACCTGTACCTGGTCGTCGCCACATTCTCATGGTTCGGCTGAAGGGAATCCCCGCTGTTAAAGTGGCTGACCTCAGTACGCCTGCCCAGGTCGTCATACGCATACGCAATTTTGCAGATGCCTGAAGAATCGGGAAGCACCGCGCCCTCCTGGTCAAGGAATGTTTCAGTGGCAATCCTGTCCTTTTCGGTATAGGTGTAGGCGATGGTTTTTTTAAACCGCACGGTATCGTCGGTATACACCGAAAAGAGATCCTTTCCGACCATACGATCGGCTTCGTCGTACCTGTAAACGTAATGGCAGATCCCGGATGCATCATTAAGTGGCTGATCATAGGCGTCATAGTTCCACTCTTCAGCCAGTCGGGATTGCGCGTCAAATCGTTTTTGCAACCTGCCAAGACCTTCATCGTCTATGATCAGGTTCTTATTGGTGCCATAGAACTTCACCTCTTCCATGTTTCCGAAATCGTCAAAAGCGTAATACATGTAGGCCACACCGTTCTCAAATACAATTGTTTTATGCGCTTTGTCTGTATAGTGCGCCCGGATCACATTGCCATTGTGGTCATGGAGGAAATGATACCCGGCGATTCCCCTGGTATCATTTGTTAACCGGTGATTTTCATCGAAAAGGGAAGTGCTGAGCCGATTCCCCATCTCATCATACGTATGCCTGGTATATGCAATTCCCGCGGCATTTTTCACAAGGCGGTTCTCGCCATTGAAATTGGCTCGTTCGATCAAATTGTCGTGCTGGTCATATTTCCGGGTGGTTACCCAGTCTCCCTCCCTTGTCAAAACCTGTTCCCCATCAAGGTTCAGATAGATTCCCGTCACCCTCCGTCCCCGGCGATCCAACTCCCATACCATCGTGCTGAAACCGAGATCGGATTCCATCGGTGCTCCTGCTGCATCCAGGTATGTACTTACGAGCGATCCTTTTTTCCACTCCAGCTTTCTCCCATACACACCCAGTGGGCTTTTCACCTGACTGCCATCCGCGTCGTGATATTTCCTCACCTCGGCATGATCCGTGGATTCGATCTCGACGACTGCCACATTGTTGAACGGACTGGGGTGGAGTTTGCCTTTTACATAATACTCAATCTTAGAAACCTTTTCACCCGCATAATAGAACCTGTAATGCGGTGCATATTTCGCGATAGAATCTGTTATGCTGAATTTGCCGGCCATTCGGTAAGACGCATCATAGTCAAGTTGCCGGTAGCAACTGGCGTTCGCCGCATGAACGGTGACAGGGTCGATCCGCTCCCGGGCATAGTGACCCAGGGAGACCAGCATGCTGTCGATCAGGTACTCCCAGTCTTTCTGGCGTTCGACAAGCAGACCGTGCTCGCAGTCGTTGTCATACCTGTCCTGCATGTTGGAGAGATCTGAAAGATGCATCATATATTGCATCCTGATGTTCATCCGGTCCGTTTCACGGTCGCCCATGTTCTGCAGGTACTGTCTGAATTTCCGGGCAAACACCTCGCTGAGGTGGAAGTGGTAGTGTTCATGGCGCAGCACGTAATTCGAGCTCCTGTTCCTCCTTCTCAGCCAGGATATGTAGGGAAGC
>CAKZNC010000026.1 GCA_937129385.1 uncultured Bacteroidota bacterium | reverse complement strand
TGGAACAGGGAAGGAGGAACTTCAGCAAGCATGATCCCTTTTGCAGAATTCAGCATACGCCTGGCATTCTCGTCGTACCTGAACAGCCGGTTCCGGCCGTCATTGCCCCTGTATGCTTTGAGTCCTTCGAAGGACTGCTGGCCATAATGCAGGCAGGTGGCGCCCATATGCATTGATATGTTGGGGGAGGATGAGATTTCCAGCTCTCCCCATTTCCCGTCGCGATAATAGCAACGAACATTGTAATCTGTTTCAGAGATTCCGAATCCAAGGTTTTTCCAGTCAGTATTCATTTCAAGGCTTCTTTGATTGAGCATTCAAATGTAGTCAATCAATAAAGTTTCTACAATCGGTCAAAGATGTTTTACAGTGATGTTTTATATCCTATTTCCAGGATTTGAGGTTATTGATCTGATCTTCAGCCTGGATTTCCCTGAGGCGCCTGGCAGCAGTGGTGTAAAATTCAAAACCAGACAACATTTCCACCTGGCCTTTCATAAACTTATCTTTTGAAAAGTCTTTCAATGTATTCTTTTGTTCGAGATACAGCAATTTGACCTGGGTAATGTAATCGCTTCTTCCGATGAATTCCATTTTCGCATCAATGAGAATGGATTCTAGAATATTTTGCGGATTTGAAGGCATCTTGGAGGCCAGGATCAGGTTGCAGATCCTGTTGATCTGTGCCTCTTCGAATCCATACTCCGGCAGGATCTCCCTTGCTATTTCGACCGATTTGTTTTCAAAATTTTCGTAGGATTCCGATAACCCCGAATAGATCAATTGTCCTGCTGTCAAAAGAAGAAGCAACTCATCATCCTGGATATTTTCAGATCTTCCAAGCAGTTCCACCTGGTGAGATACCTTTTCGATGAATTCATTTTTATGAAAGTGAAGATTCAGGGACTTGTTGGAGTTGACAAGTTCAAATACTCTCTCCTCGATGTCTTTCAGTTTTAGCATCTGCAGTTTTGTAAAAAACCTCCTGTTGGGGATACCCTTTAGATCGACTGAAAGCTCCGGCCTGAGTCCGGTAACAAAATACATGTCGATATTCCCTTTGTATTTTACAGGAAGTTTCCCGCGGTATTCACAGATGAAGAAATCCTTTACCATCGAATAGGTGATGCCGGAAATATTCACTTTACCGCCCTCCCCGGATGATTCCATTCGTGATGCAGTATTTACGGTATCTCCCCAGATGTCGTAAGACAATTTCTTATGGCCAACCACCCCGGAGATGACTGGTCCGGTATGGATACCGATCCTGAGGTCCCAGATATCGGTCTTCTTTTTTTTCAGGTCATTCATATACTGTTGCATCTCCAGTCCGGCCAGGACCACTTCCACCGGGTTTGAGCTGTTTTTTACAGGGATTCCACCGGCAGCCATGTATGCATCGCCAATGGTTTTGATCTTTTCGATGTTGTATTTATCTACAACGGAGTCGAAATGGAAAAAAAAGCGGTCGAGCTCATCAATCAGGATCTCGGGGTTCATCTCCTCCGCGATCTTGGTAAACCCCTGGATGTCACTGAAAAGTACAGTGACCATTTCAAATTTCCTGGATTTGGCTCTTCCCTGGCTCTTTAATTCTTCAGCGGTTCCCTTGGGGAAAAGGTCTGCAACCAGTTTATCTGATTTTTCTTTCTCGCTGAGTACCGCCTTCATCCGCTCCTTGATGCGTTCCTCCATTCTGAATTCAACTTTTTTCAAGCTAAGGAGCCTCCATTTATATAGCAGGAAGGCAATGAAGAGAAACGTCAACAGGTATACAGTGTAGGCATACCATGTCCTGTACCAGGGTGGGGTGATGACAAAGGAAAACTCTACGGGTTTAGAGAGCTGACCATAGGTGCTGACCGATTGTGCCATAAAATTATATTTCCTCTCTCGAAGATTTTCCATTTCTATGGTATTGTTCCTGCTCCATTCCGACCAATCCTCCTGTATATTTGTCAGCTTAAACCTGTAATAGGGGTAAGGCGGTTTCTGGTACCGTCGGTCGGCAAGATTGAATTCGATCCTGTAATTCCCGTACCGCAGTTTATCATCCTTGTTGATCTCTTTCCTGATTTCTGCTTCCCCCGGAGAGAGCATCTCCACAGATTGAAGTCTGAGCAGCTCTTTTGGTTCTGATGCTGTTTCGTTGAAATTCAATCTCACAATCTTATTTGTCCCTGTGATCCAGAGCTGTCCATCGGTGGCATCGAGGTCCATGACCTGACCAAAAGAGGCATCAGCCGTAATTTCGTAAAAAGGGGTTTGAATGAAACCATTTTCCAACAGCCAGAGCGTGGAGGCTCCATTGGCTTCGGAAAACATACTCCAGAGGTGGTCCTTCCCATTGAAAATGATATCAGAATCCAGTAATTTTCTTGTGATATTCGAAAATTCAATGACCTTGAAGTTGTCTTCCCCTGGTATATATTCGAATACATAATTTTCTCCCAGCACGAGCAATTTTTCGTTGTACAACAACAATCTTTTGAGTGAATCAGCCGGCGGGTTTTTAAGAAATTCAAAATCAGGACCTTCCGAAACCATGCGAAGAATATTTCCCTGGTCACCCAGGATCCAAACCTGGTTCCCGTACCACACTTCTGAAAGAATGTTTTTCACCGTTGAAGTGATCATCCGGGATTCCCATTGCGTACCAATGAGATTATATGCAACCAGGCCCTGTGCACTACAGGTGAGAAGGGAATTGTGAGAAAGTGCAGTCAGTTGTGTGCAATTTTGATCTGATAAGCGGACTGCCTTTTCATTATTGATCCAGAAAAGTCCTTTACTGCCAGATGCGAAGACATGTCCTTTTCCTGCATTCAGCGTATTGATGTATCCGCTCAGTTTGGGGTCTACTCTTGACACATTCCACCTGTAATCATTGCCAGGCGATTCTAGTCTGAATATTCCGTCGGAGGTTCCGATGTAAAGTTTGTCATTGAGAATTGCAGTTGACAGGATCGACCCCGAAAGGTAACTGGCAAGGTCAAGAGTTTGTGCTCTTGATGGATGTTCGAGCTTGCAGATACTAAAATCATACACAATCCAGGTATCCTGGAAACTATCCACATATACTGAATGAATGTCTGATTGTGTGCGTTGCTGCAACCCTGGAATTTTGCTCACCTGTCGGTCGGGTATGGAGACGATGGTCAGATGGTTTTGATCTCCAATGTCCAGGTAGAGATTATCGAAGAGATAGGTCAGGCGACGGAGATCCCTGGCCGGAAAATCTTCAGTATAACGACTTACACCCTTTTCCTCCTCGAAAATGAACCTTTCGCCCTCTTCTGATATCATGATGAGCGAATTTTCCAGTTCAAGGATGCTGGTCATCATCGTAAGAGGTGCTTCCTCCAGGTCAACAAGCTGTTCGAAATCATTGCCGGTCCACCTGAAAATGCCCATCTGATCTGCCTGCAGGTAGGTGTTCCGGTCTGAATGGAATAATCTGCATTCCTTGCGTTCAAAGAAGAATTGTTTAACAGTACTGTCGGTCATCACGAGGACCTCTTCGGAAGTCAGTAAAAAGCTTGATGAGATACCTTGTGAAATTCCGTAAGGATAAAAATGGGGGAAATGGATATTGACCTCGCCCAGCCGGGATTTTTTTACGGTACCGCTGTTGGCGGAATACTCAAGGAATCCAAAATCATCTGAAGTGAGATAGATAACCTTGTTTTGAGCTGTTATAGAGACAAATACGGGATCGGGAAAGGGGATAAAACTATATTGATCGCCGTCGGCAACCAATATCCCGTTTTCTTTACCAATGAAGAATACCCCTTTATTATTCCGACAAAGGCTGGTGTTGGGCGCACGGTTGAAGGCTGCAGGGATTTCGTAGTTGATGATCTCCGGCTGCATTGCGACAAACTGAACAATGTCCTGTCCCAATGATAAAGGGGGTTTCAAGCCGTACAGGAGGAAAAAAAATATATAAAACTTGTATGACTTGAAAAATAAATTCATAACTTGTATTCCTGATGTGTACCTGAATCAGTGGTATACATAACCAAAAGTACGCATTTATTTGTAAGTTCGTAAGAATTCATTCGTGCAATAAAAGTAAATTAAATAAGCATCATATATGGAAAAGATTGATAAACCGATCATTGTACCCTGGGATTTTACAGAGGTTGCTAAGAATGCATACATGCATGCTGTGAATTTTTCACAAACACTTGGAAGCAGGATTGCCTTGGTTCATATTGCACATGATGAAAAAGAGATCAGTGCAAAAGAAAAACAGCTCCAGGAGACAGCCAGCGAGCTGGACAAGGAATTTGGGAAGCGACCGCATTGCATTGTAAAGGAGGGAAGTATCTTTCATACCATTGGAGACATTGCCAATCAGTACAATGCCGAAATGATCATCATGGGTACCCATGGGATCAAGGGAGCGCAAAAGCTTTTTGGGAGCAGGGCGGTAAAAGTAGTTGTTTCATCAAGGATACCGTTTCTTATTGTACAGGATAAACCGGTGACTGATAAGATGGAGAACATTCTCTTACCGATCGATTTCAAAAAGGAAAACAAAGAGAAGGCCAACTGGATCTTCCATCTTTCAACGCGCTTAGAAGCGAAGATCACAATTTTCAAGTCCCATCCGAAAGACAAGGGGTTCAGGCGGAAATTACTTTCCAACATGAAGTACATTGAGAACTATCTCAAAACAAGGGACATTAACTACAGTATTGTTTCCTGTGAAGGAAAGAAGAGTTTCAAGGAGGAGGTGGTTGAATATGCAAAGCAGAACAATTTTGACATGATCCTGATCATGGCCACCAGGGACATTAAACTTGCCGATTATATCTTCGGGGCACCGGAACAGTATATCATTGCAAATGAGTATAACCTGCCGGTGATGTGTATCAACCCGAGGCCAATGAAGATCGCGGGAGGTTTCAGAGCCACCGGAAGTGCTTAATTGATGTAATTATATTAAAAGGTGAGGCCGTTGGGAAACGGCCTTTTTTTTATGACAGAAATCATATTCGCTACAAATAATCAGCACAAATTGCTGGAGATACGTTCGATGCTGGAGAACAGTTTTCGGGTCCATGGACTATCAGAACTCGGTCTGGATGAAGATATTCCGGAAGATCATGAGACGCTGGAGGAAAATGCCTTTCAGAAGGCAGAATTTGTATATGACAAACTTGGCAGATCCTGCTTCGCTGATGATACCGGCCTGGAGATCGAAGCTTTAGGCGGAGCTCCCGGGGTATACTCGGCCAGGTATTCCAGGATGGGCAGCCCGGTATACCCGGAGATGGAGGTTGCAGCAGGTAATATCAGGAAGGTCCTTGAAAAGATGAAGGGTGTTCAAAACCGCACCGCACGTTTCCGGACAGTGATTGCGCTGATTCTTGGTGACAACAGATATACCTTCGAAGGGGTTGTAGAAGGGTCGATCATTACTGAACAAAGGGGGGCAGATGGATTTGGTTATGATCCGATATTCCTCCCTCATGGATCCGATAAAACCTTTGCCGAGATGGACCTTGCAGATAAGAACCTGGTGAGTCATCGCGCAATGGCAGTACAGAAACTTGTAAATTTCCTTCAATCTGATCATCATTCCATCAAGAAAGGGTAATATCTTTGGCTATTTTCCGTATTAGATAATATGACTAACCTTCTGAGGCATATCAAGCCGGTCGTGATATCTGCCATCTTACTGGCGGTCGGGATGAGATTGTCATCTCAAATTGCCATTGGAGAGTGGAGGACCCACCTGCCCTACCAGTTTACCAATCTTGTCATGCTTTCGGATGAGAGAGCCTTTTGTTCTTCGACAGGCGGACTCTTCTACTATGATCTCCTGGAGGAGCGGGTGGAAACGCTTTCCAAAACAGATGGTTTATCTGACAATGGTATTGTATCAATGCGGTGGAATGAAGAGGAGCAACTTGCCTTGCTTGCATACAGCAATGCCAATCTTGATATTATCAGGGGAAATGAGATCATCAACATCCCGGATATTATGAAAAAAGCGATTCCCGGGGATAAAACCATTTATGACATTTACTTCCTTGATGGGATGGCTTACCTTTCCTGTGGATTCGGTATCGTGGTACTTGATCTGAATAAACTGGAGATCAAGGAGACCTATTACATTGGAGACAACGGTGATCACATGAAGATCAACCAGGTGTCGTCGGATGGCATCTATCTCTATGCAGCAACCGATAACGGGGTGCGAAGAGCTGCGATCGATGATCCTTTCCTGATCGATTTCAATTCATGGGAGACCATTGACATGCTTCCTGACCCCAATGGCGTGTATACAGCTGCAGCGCATCTCGGGGACAGGACCTATGTCATCAATGACCCGAACGGAGTGGGCAGTGACCGCGTATTTTACTATGACGGAACCTGGAAGGAGGACACGCGTTTTTCGGATATGGATTATGCCGAGCTCAGGAGCTCAGATGAGCATTTGATACTTACCTCTGAATCCGGGGTACGCGTGCTCAGTGATGATTTCCTGGTCTTGTATGAATATGAGGAAGGGAGGCCCAGGTCTGCGATCCTGGATGAACAGGGAACTTTATGGATAGCAGACTATGGAAGAGGACTTGTCCGGTATGAAGATGAACAAGAATCGTTGATCAGGCCAAACGGACCCTTCTCATCTATTGCCTACAAGATGGCTGCTTCAAGCCAGGCATTGTATACCGTCTCGGGAGGCGTTACCGCACCATGGAACAATGTATTCAGACCCGGTATTTTCCAGGTCTTCGAGAATGAAAGCTGGAGATCAAGTATCAGGTACAATTACCAGGACCTGGTTACACTGGCAGTTGATCCACGTGATCCGGGACATGTATTTGCTGGTTCCTGGGGTTTTGGTGTGGTTGAATATTCTGATGGTGTGCCCGGTACGATATACAATGAGTTCAACAGTTCACTGCAAAATGCAGTCCCGGGAAACAATGTTGTACGTGTTGGCGGACTTGCTTTCGATGATGATGATAACCTATGGGTAACCAATACCGGTGTTACGGAACCCATATCAGTAATGAAGAGTGACGGGGAATGGAAGAGCTTCAGGATTGATGGGAAACTAACGGATTACGGAGCGTTGAGCGAAATAATCATTACAGAAGAGGGGCATATGTGGGGGATCATTCCCAAGGGGATCGGATTGTTTGCCCTGAATTTTAACGGCACGATTGATGACGAAGAAGATGACGAGTACAAGATCGTAAACGTGTTGGACGAGAACGGCAGGGTGATCACCAACGAGATCTTTTCCATCGCTGAAGACCTGAATGGCAATATCTGGCTGGGCACCAACCAGGGAGTGCTGGTATATTACAGTCCGGGTAGATTGTTTTCCGATGGGACACTTTATGCCCAGGATATCATTGTGCCAAGGAATGACGGGACCATTTATGGAGATCCATTGCTTCAGACTGAAAAGGTAACTGCCATTGAGGTGGATGGCTCCAATAGAAAGTGGTTGGGAACAGCTGATGGAGGTGCATTCCTGGTTTCTGAAAACGGACAGGAGCAGATATATAATTTTAACACCGGTAACAGCCCGATTCTCTCGAACAGTATATCCGACATTTGCGTGTCAGGAGAGACAGGGGAAGTGTTTTTCGGAACGGATAAGGGGCTCATCTCCTTTAAGGGAACCGCTACCAGCGGTGCAACGAATTATGAAAATGTAAGAGTGTTTCCTAATCCTGTCCGGGAAACTTATGATGGCCCGATCGCGATCAAGGGACTGGTTGCCGAAACAACAGTTAAAATTACGGATATCAGCGGGAACCTGGTCAATGAGCTTGAATCTTTTGGCGGACAGGCTGTCTGGGATGGAAAAGACTTCAGCGGTCGGAGAGTTGCAACCGGCACCTACCTGATCTTTCTCGCCAACCGGGACGCTACTGCTGCTCACGTTACAAAGATACTTTTCATACACTAAGACCAGATGCTTCAGAAGACCAGGGCGATAATTCTCAGTTCCATCAAGTATGGAGACAGCAGTCTGATCATTCATGCATATACCGGGGAGTGGGGTCGGACTTCGCTATTACTGAAGGGTATTCGTAAATCCAGGAGGGGAAATCGTAGTGCGATTTTTCAACCATTCTATCTGCTTGAACTGGATGTATATTACAGGGAGAACAGGGAGATGCACTGGATCAGGGATGCTTCATTTGTGCAAAACAGGCAGGCGAAAGCGCTTGATTTTACAAAGGCCGCCCAGGCCATGTTCCTCAGTGAAGTATTGGTGAAGACCATTGGTGAGGAGGAGAAAAATCAGGAATTATTTCATTTCCTCGAACAGTCGGTCTCCTGGTTCCACACTGTTCCACAGGCAGCCCCATCATTTCATCTTTTGTTCATGTTCATGCTTTCAAGGTACCTCGGGTTTTACCCACGCAATAATTTTTCCAGTGAAAATACTTATTTCAATACGGGAACCGGATCTTTTTCAACAATGCCATCTTCGGCTGATCCGGAGCGTGAAAAATTGCTGGGACTGCAGTGGAGTTCGTGTTTCAATGCGGGGTATAATTCAGATATACAGCATTTTAACAATCAGCGGAATAGGAACATTTTCCTGGATTCAATCCTCCGATTTTACAAGCAACACCATCATTCCATGCGCGACCTCAAATCAGTTGACGTATTGAGAACCGTTTTTAATTAATAGTCGGCATCAAGAATCGCCGTCATTTTTATTAATTTAGAAGCAACCATTCGTGCTGTTTGGCCGTATAAATAATGATAAATTGCTGGTGTCCACAGATGCGTTCTATTCTAAATTTTCAGCAAATCCTGTCTTTATGAACCAGACCTTAATATTGCTGACAGGTGACCAGCACAATTTTTAACTAATTCTGAACTGCATTAGAACGGGAACTTGAGAAACAGACTGAGAAATAACGACACCCCTCGAAAGCAGGTTCCTGGGTTAAAGCTATCGCTTCGTTGCTTTAAGCTTCTCCTATTGTTTTTATTAATCCTGGTATCACCTGATACAGTTTTTGGTCAGAACGTTGGTGATTATCAAAGTGATGGGAATGTAGATTTTAACGATGATGCAAACTGGGAACGATATGATGGTTCAGGCTGGGTGCCAGCCCCAAATCCTCATCCTGATGTTGATGATGGCATCATTACCATCAGGGATGGGGACGTTGCTACATTGAGTAGCACCGAGACACTGAATCAAATTGTGGTTGATGTAGGTGCTACACTGAATATTAACAGCTTCAGGACTCTGGACCTGACCGGCGGACCTGGCAATGGACTGCAGGTTGAAGGTACGGTCAATAATTCAGGGACCATTACATCTTCTGGAGTCGATATCTTTATTTTTTCATCAGGGGTGTACAATCACACCAGGAATGGAGGAACAGTGCCAACTGCAAACTGGGATCCGGCTTCCAATTGTAATATCACTGGTGTATCAAGCTCCATGCCTTCGGGGTTTAACCAGACTTTCGGGAATCTTACGTGGAACTGTCCGGGGCAGGATGGAAATCTCTATCTGGAGGCTAATATTGATATTGAAGGTGATTTTCAGGTACTGAATACTAGTGATCATGGCTTTGATCCCAATAACCGGGCATTGAGGATGTCCGATACATCTACCGAGTATACAATTAATGTTTCCGGTAATATGATCATTGACAATTCTTCCTCATTCAAGATGAATAATGACGATGGTTCATGTACGATGAATATCAGTGGAGATTTGAATCTTATCAGTGGAGCTTACTGTATTGTTACCGGACCTGCGCCATCAACACTGGTTGTTTCCGGTGATGTAAATATATCAGGGGGTACGATGATCATGCATGAAGACGGCACCAATACGCTGGCTTTGCTTGAAATCGGAGGCGATTTTATTTTTTCTGCCGGAACTGTTGTTGAAAATGGTAGCGGTCCCTGCCGGATACGATTCCTGGATCCTTTTTCTCATTCATTTGTAAGAACTGGCGGTAGTTTTACAAATAATATTGATTTCCAGGTTAATTCAGGGGCGGTTCTTGATATGGGAACCAGTGTCATCAATGGCAGTACTGGAGATTTTTTCCTCAGTTCCAATGCAGGGCTTATTACGGCACATCCTGATGGCATATCTGACATATCAGCGACAGGAAGTCTGCAGATTACCAAGACTTTTAGTTCATCTGCAGACTATACTTACAATGGTACAGTACCCCAGGTAACAGGGAACGCACTTCCCTTCCAGGTTAGGGATCTCACCATAGACAATCCTTCTGATGTTTCGCTATCTTCATCTGTTCAGGTTGGCAGAACTTTATTATTATCACAGGGAAGAATTAATTTGGGTACACATAGTCTGACTACCTCGGCTACTGGTTCAATTGTCGGAGCATCCGCTTCCCGGTATATCATTGCTGAAAGCAGCGGCACACTGATCAGGCGGGTCAATGGTACAGATCAACTCTTCCCTGTAGGCACCTCCTCGTCGTATGTTCCGATTACTTTGAATAATTCAGGTACTGCCGATAATTACGAAATCAGGGTTTTTCCCGATGTGCTGGAAAGCGGGACTTCGGGATCGACTATTGCGGAAGTCGCTGAATGTGTGAACATGACCTGGGTATTGACAGAAGCGGCACTTGGTGGCTCGGATCTTACGGTCACCCCCCAGTGGAACGGGACAAACGAAGGTGTGGGATTCGACCGGACAGATTGTGGTATTGGATTTCACAATGGTACAGGATGGACCACCCAGGCAGGATTGGCAGCAACCGGTTCAGATCCTTACCAGACCAGCAGGTCAGGAATTGCAGGTGAAGGTGCAATCGTTGTTGGTGGTCCGTGCACCAGGTTTTCAGAGGATGATGATGACCCTGAAGTGACGGGTTCACTTGACCCGATCTCAGTTAATGGTTGTGATGCGACTGATGCACCTGCAGCAGTTTCTACTGTTGCGGCTCTGGAAGCATTGGATGGGGATCTTGAGATATCTGATAACTGCTCTGACGATTCGGTTCTAACAGTTACCAGTGGAGACGATGTAGCCGGAACATGCCCGATCACTATAACCCGTGAATATACTGTTGAAGATGAGGAAGGAAATTCTGTTACTTTCGACCAGATCATCACCGTTGAGGACAATACTGCCCCGACGTTTACTGCCCCGGCAG
>CAKZNC010000025.1 GCA_937129385.1 uncultured Bacteroidota bacterium | reverse complement strand
GACGGCACCGTGATGGTTGCCGAACCCAATGCGGGCGGCGATGCCGACATGGATTACCTGACCCTCTACAACGGGAAACTCTATTTCGCTGCCACCGACGGCACCAACGGTGTGGAAGTGTGGAGCTACGATGGTACCACCGCTGCCATGCTGAAAAACCTGGACGACGATGTGACCGACACCAACCCGGAAGGATTCACCGAGGTGGACGGACTCCTGTTCTTTGCTGCAGATGACCTGAACGGTGAAACACTCTGGGTCACTGATGGCACAGAAGGCGGAACACTGCCGGTTGACAGCTTGTTTTTCAATACCGCAATTCCTGAAGATGTTGCTTATGGTGACTTCCTGGTACATGGATCAAAGCTGTATTTCACAGGTGACGACACCAACGGGGATGAGCTTTTCATGGTGGATGCAAAAAGCATCAAAGAAGCCATCAATCAGGCAACTGACATCAATAAAGATGGAGATTCCGGAATCAGTTCACCCTATGCGTACAACGGCGAGGTATACTTTGAAGCCGATGACGGCGTGATTGGTGACGAACTCTACAAGATCTCTTCCGATGGCAGTGTCGTGCTGGTGAAAGACATCAATACCGATGAACTTGACACCTCTCCCAACGGGGATCCCAAGAACTTCATCGAATACAAGGGGTTGCTCTATTTCAACGGAAACGACGGTGACAAAGGTGCCGACAAGCACGATAGCGAGCTTTGGAGAACCGACGGCACAACCGACGGAACCGTGATGGTTGAAGACATCTGGCCGGGCGGTGACGGAAACGGATCCAACCCGCAGGAGTTTTTCGTATTCAACGATAAGCTCTATTTCAATGCCAAGGTGGATGCTGCCAACCAGGTATTCAGGTATGACGGTGAAAACCCGGTGGCAAAGATCACCACCATCCGTGATGACGGACTTGCTGTTCCCTTCTTCCCCACCGTGGATGAAGCCAACGGGAAAGCTTATATCAAAGTCAACACCGGTAAATTCCACCTGTGTGTAATGAATACTGACGAAACTTACGAAGTGATCCAGAAAAATGCAACCGACCATACTTTCGCGGGGACAGAACCGGGGATCATCTACAAGGACAAATTCTACTTTAATGGTGACAACGGAACAGACGGTGATGAGCTGTTCGTATCTGACGGTACCGATGCAGGAACCTTCATGGTGAAGGATATCAATGCCGGGATCGAAGATTCAGATCCTGAGCAGTTCACCATTTATAACGACGAACTCTATTTCATCGCCGAAGTTGCAACAGGCATGCAACTATGGAAGACCGATGGAACAACCGACGGCACCGTGATGGTTGCCGAACCCAATGCGGGCGGCGATGCCGACATGGATTTCCTGACCCTGTACAATGGCAAACTCTATTTCTCAGCCACCGACGGAACCAATGGAATTGAGATCTGGACCTACGACGGCACTACCGCAGCGATGCTGAAAAACCTGGATGGTGATGTCACCGACAGCGATCCGGAAGGATTCAAAGAGGTGGACGGACTCCTGTTCTTCTCAGCCATTGACGCCAGGGGAGAGACCCTCTGGGTGACAAATGGCCAGGCAGATTACACTGTGAATGTTGCTGAAGCGCTAAACCAGGCAATTCAGCCAGCAAAAGTCAATTACAGGGAATTTGCCAGTGTCGGAAGTATCCTCTATTACACTGCCGATGATGCAAATGGATATGATGACATCTACAGCGTGGATGCCAAATTGCTCTTCTCTGAGGATGTCTCCTTCAGCGTAACCGATGAGAACGGACCGCTGGAAGGTGCCACTGTTGAATTCGACGGCACAACCGCAACCACCGGTGCCGATGGTATGGTGACATTCGAATATGTGCGCATGGGAACCGACCTTGCTTACACTGTATCACTCGAGGATTACGAAACACTCGAAGGCACGGTTACCGTTGCAGACGGACCGGTTGCCGAAGCGGTGACACTTATCGCGCTTCCGACTTACAATGTAACCTTCACTGTGACCGATGGCAGCAACCCGATTGAAGGTGCGGAGATTGCATTCAACGGAGCCACAGGAACGACTGATGCATCAGGTGTGTATACATTTGCTGAATTGTTGCCGGCAGCCGACCTGGCCTATACCATTACCATGGCAGGTTACGAGGAGGTTACAGGAACAGTAACAGTGGTGGATGCAGACGTAAGTGTCGATGAATCGATGACCCTGATCGTTTACACGGTCACTTTCAATGTAACCGACGACAGCTCCAACGCACTGGAAGGTGCAACAGTGAGCTTCAACGGGGAAGACAAGGCAACCGACGCATCTGGAGCTGCTGTATTCACAGATGTTGTACCAGGCACAGGCCTTGCTTACTCTGTGACACTCGACTACCGCTATTACGACGAAGACGGTACAGTTGATGTGGACGGCGATGAGACTGTGGATGTGATCCTTGCACTCACGGCAGTGGAAGATGCCATGGAGCGTGGAATCGAAGTTTACCCGAATCCCACATCAGGTGCAGTGAACATCAGTGGTGTGCATGCAAATGCAGTATACGAGATCTACAATGTCAGTCAGCAAAAGATCGCTGCAGGCATCCTCGACGGTGCCCGTATCGAGCTGAACACTGAACCCGGATTGTATATCCTGAAAGTGATTACAGATGACCAGTCCTTCATCCAGAGGATTGTAGTCGAATAATCTGAATATAACTATGGTTGTCCCGGATCCTTGTATCCGGGACAACCTATTTTTAATTTTTATGATCAAGCAGATCTTCACAATACTCCTGGCCCTCTCTTTTATGGGTTTGAACGCGCAGGAGACGCGAAAAGTATCCGGCAAGGTAGTTGACGCGGATGATCGGTCACCGCTGCCTGGTGCAACAATCATTGTTAAGGGCACGCAAAAAGGTGCGGTAACGGATATCGATGGCAATTTCAGCTATACTGTGAACGCTCCCGACCCTTCCAAAATGGTCCTTGTAGTCTCCTATATTGGTTACAAATCTCAGACAGTCCGCCTCCAGGACAGATCTGAATTCGAGATCCTGCTTGAAGAAGATGTGAATTCCCTCGATGAGGTGGTAATTACCTCCTCCTACGGGACAAAAAAACTGAAACAGGAGGTGGTGGGATCCATCTCCAGTATCAACACAAAAGACATGATCGTGGAGCAGAGCGTCACCAGCTTTGATGCCCTGCTCGAAGGTCAGTCTGCCGGGGTCTATATAGAATCCGGCTCCGAACTGGGCAGCCCGGTGAACATTCATATCAGGGGACAGGGCTCACTCACCGGATTGAACAACAATAAAGTAGGCACCTCTACACAGCCCCTGATCATTGTCGATGGCGTGATCCTTTCAGAAGAGGTCTCCCTGGATGGAAGCAATTTCTTTGACGGGGGTGAAAGCCTGCTTTCAGAAAACTACATGAATCCACTGGCCAAGATCGGCATCACGGACATCGAATCGATCAATGTTCTGAAAGATGCTGCCGCAGTGAGCCTTTATGGCGCCGACGGTGCGAATGGGGTGATCGTGATCACCACCAAGAAGGGAAAGAAGGGCCCGATGAAATTTAATTTCACTGCCCAGGGTGGAGCCTCTTCAGCCATCAATCGTGCTGAGTATATGAATGGCGAGCAGTACCAGGAACTCCGAAACCTCTACTACACCTTCAGCGGTCAGCCCGAAAATTTCCAGTCCTGGAACGGGGTGAACACCGACTGGTATGAACTTCTCAACCGGACAGGCACATTCCAGCGTTACAACCTGTCTTTAACAGGCGGCGGTGAACGCCTCAACTACCGCACCTCCCTGGGCTACAATCGCATTGAAGAGCCCCAGGTGATGAACAATTTTTCAAAATACAATACAAATGTATCACTCAATTACGAAGGAGATAAGCTGAAGCTCGGAGCGAGTGTTTCTCCCTCATTTACTGTAAAGAATTCTCCAAACACACTGTTTGCATATGCGGTTCCTCCTATCATTGAACCCTACAATGCTGACGGGGAATATACCAGGTTTGATGTATACGGGAATCCGCTGGCTGTGGCCCACCAGAACAGGGCACTCACTGAGACCTTTGCACTTCTCAACAGCTTCAATGCCTCCTATGAACCAATTGAAAACCTGGTCATTTCATCACTTTTCGGAATGGATTATTCCTTTAAAGACCAGGACACCTATTATTCCGGACTGAATGAGAGTGGTATCGACAACGCCGGCAATTTAGGTAACAGAATGTTACGAGACCGCGACACCCGCAGATGGAACTGGAATGCGAGGCTCAGCTATAACAAAGATATTGACCAACATCACATTGACATTCTTGCTGGCGTGGAAGCAAGGCGTAACCTGGTATGGTACAGCTACTCACGTGGAGAGAACTTTCCCGATCCGGGTGCGATACTTCCGCTCGAAGAGGCTGAATTTTACGACTATGAAGAAGATACCAGCGAGAGCACGGGCCGCTCCTTCTTCTCTCAGGCTACATACGATTACAGCAAAAAATACTTCCTGCTGGCCAATTTCCGGATCGACCAGAGCTCCGTATTCGGAACAGACAACAATACCTCATTCAATGGGGGTATCGGGGCCAGCTGGGTACTCAGCAAGGAAGCATTTATGGATCAGGTCTCCATCCTGGAATTCCTCCGGTTACGGGTCAGCTACGGAACATCCGGAAATTCCCGCATCGGATCCTACCGCGCCCTGGGTCTGTATAAATTTGATGATACCGGAGCCGATGGCTACAACCAGGGGAACTACGCCTTTCCTTCCAGTGCACCCAATCCATACCTGGGATGGGAGAAGAACTACAAGTTCAATGCCGGTCTGGACATCACCACATCATTCGGGTTAAGCCTGACCATCGAGGTCTTCAACGATTTCATCAATGACATGATCGTCTCACGTGAAGTGATCAGCGAAACAGGTTATTCAAATGTACAAATCAACGGCGGAGACATGTACAACCGAGGCATTGAGACCGCCCTCAGGGGGAATATCTTCTCCAGTTCCAGGTTCAAATGGAACAGTCAGTTCAACATCTCCTTCATCGAAAACAAGGTGACCCGCCTGGTAGGACTGGGTTCGGAATATTCCAGTGCCGCAGGTGCCAGGGCCCAGAAGGTGGGATATCCAACTTCTGTGATCTGGGGCTACAATTACGCAGGTGTGGATCCGGCTACGGGAAGAGAGTTATACATTGTGGAGGGACAGGTGGTAGACGGAATAACACTCAGGAGGCATTTCAATGACAAGGAATACTGGGTGCCCATCGGCAATTCGCAACCCGATTTCTATGGTGGATTTAACAACAGGTTCACGATTGGTAAAAACCTGACTATATCGGTGAATATGAGCTATAATTATGGCGGCGATAATATGATCCAGAAGGAATTCCTGGACAATTACAGGGTGATCTTCAGCAGGAACCTGACAGTGAACGCCTACCTGGATTCATGGAAACAGCCCGGTGATATTGCCCTTTATCCTGCACCCTCCAACAGCCACCCCCTCTTCTCTAACAGTACGAAATACCTTTACAATACATCGCGGATCAAACTCAATTCCGTAAATATTTCTTACCGTGTACCGGTGAAGAACAAGAAAATTCCGCTGGATCAATTGCGCGTGTATGTAAATGGTTCCAACCTGGCATCCTGGTATTTTGACAAGGCTGAAGAGGGAAGGAACGGGGTAGTCGAGATGACCAATATCTACCCGCAAATGAGAACCATATCCATCGGACTAAATGCCAATTTTTAAACGATGAGAAGAAAGATCATATATTTGACACTCCTGGTCCTGTTGAATGCCTGTAGTGAATTCCTGGTAGTGGAACCCGACAGCCAGGTATCCATTACCGAGCAGTTTTCAACAATGGAAGGGGTACACCAGGCCATCAACGGTATGTATTATGAATTCGAGGATCTCTATACGGACGATTTTTATATTTACGCCGACCTGGTTGGGGGCAACCTCTCCTTTTCTCCTGCTGAAAAGGACCAAATCGTTGAAATTCCACCTAACAGAAATATTGACCAGGTCTATGAATTCAGAGACCAGGCAAGCAATTCCGATATGGAAGGCGTCTATGACCAGGCATACGAGATCATCAATGCTACCAACCTGATCATCGAGCAAACCGCTGAATCATCTTTGCTTTCTGATGCGGAAATCCAACAGATCAGGGCAGAAGCCCTGGCATGCAGGGCT
>CAKZNC010000024.1 GCA_937129385.1 uncultured Bacteroidota bacterium | reverse complement strand
TGCTTACTCTATACCTTGGTTTTTCAAAATCCCTGAAAGCACTTGGTCACCAGCATTATTCAACTTTCGTATTTGATGAATCTGTCAAATCCCAGCAAGATATCCAGGCCAACAACCATGCGGATTTCGACAAGCGGGGATTCACCTTCGTTGACTACAGCCAGGTGGATTCAGCCCTGGCTCCTCCCGGAAAAAGTGTAGGGGCCATTTGCTGTATCGACTACCTGGCCGACTGGGAACATCTTGACCGTCGAGCATACCTTGCAAAGAAAAAGCTTGTTGCTGAACAGTTCATAAACCGACTTGAAATTCTGATCCCGGGCTGCAGATCACACATCGAACAAATCGATGTCGGAACTTCAAAAACAGTTCGCCGCTACACTCTGAATCCCGGTGGAGCAGTTTATGGTTTTGCCCAGGTTCCAAACAGGACTTCACTGAATGTACATGAGAATTTTTCAAACATGCATATTGCCTCTGCATGGGGGAAATTCGGAGGTGGATTTTCTGGCGCCATCTTCAGCGGTTATATGACAGCTGTAGATCTTGTGCGCCAGATGCGCTAAAAAAGCTGCGTAATTCAACCCCTATTTTTCCAATGTGAATACCCTGAAAGTCTCAAACAACCCGTAATCAACCAGGTCATATTCTGTTCCAGCTGGTTGCTGACCTGGCGCATATTTAAAACTCCAGGGAGTCACGATACCTTGATTTCTCACATTGTGATGCGGTCCCAGCAGATTTTTCAATGATCCGCAAACAGTCACTTCCACCTGGTTTTTGCCACGTTTTACAAAATTGTCGATCCTCAGATCATAGGGCTTCATAAATATTTCACCAGCATCCTCTCCGTTTACGGTAACGGAAGAGACTGTACCACTCCAGTTTCCAAGCTGTATTCTGACCGGCTTCTCATCTTCAAGTTCAAATTCTGCCGAATAGGTTACCTTGTCTGAATAAAAGGGCATCCCCTGCTCTTTCCATGATCCGAGCTCTTTCTGTTCGGAAGCTGCCAGGATCCAGCCCTGGTCAAGGGGAAGTACATCAAAATCACCCACCAGGTAAACCGGTTCAAGCTCTGCATACACTGACATCGGATCAATGGATATCTCGATAAAATTTTCACCTCTCACCAACCCATCAGTGATCCGGTATAATCCAAAGTTCCTGTCCAGCCACCACTGATCCTTTGTAGGTTCAAGCAAGGTCTCATTTAACCTGACCTCATACAAATCCGGCCTTTCCACGACGAGGTTAAAAATTTTCGTGGAGAATTCGGTATCAACGAAGAAAGGATATTGTACAGTAAAACCTGTTCCCTTCGGGAAGGTATCCTGGTCGATGATCTCTGTTTTGAATTGTGATGCAGACACCCATGGATTTTTCGGAAATCCATGATGCCGGAAAATCTTGTTCTGGGCATCATAGAAATACTCCAATCCGGAAGTATCTCCATCCATGATCACCTTGCAATAGTCAAGTGTAAATGCATTATCTTCCTGCAATTGCACATCGATATTGCTGATCCTGAGCTCTTGTTCTGTGCCATACCACTTGGAGATCCTGCCCTTTTTACCCCTGATATCTTCATCCGAGATATAAAGCAGCAGGCTGCCGCAGGGTTCGATCTCTGCATCAAAACTCAGGATTTTATCTGCCAGTACGCATGGATAGTTTTCGATCTCACCGGTGAACAGATCCATGTGTGCAATATCTACACCCTGGCTCATCATCCTTAAATTCGAGGACTCATTCTTGTCGGAATTTACAAGGAACAACAGTTGTCCTTTCTCCAGTTGCCGGCGCATATGAAACAGTGCTCCTCCTGTCTGTTCAACAACAACAAAATCATCACGTCTCAGGTAGTTGATCAGACGGGGATCGTTGCACCCACCAAGGGAGAACCACTGATCAGAATACTCCAATGACAAATCTGCAATCTTTTCTGTCTTCTGTCCATCAATATAAGACGGTACCTGGCAAAGTGCAATCACTGTACCCCCCTGATCCAGGTATTCTTCCAGGAGCGCCACCGTCTCACTGTTCAAGTTGGTCAGGAACCTGGGGATTACCACATAATTATAATTTCTCTCACCTATTACAAATCGTCCATCACTTGCTAGACCATGGTTTTTAATGATATTCTCCGAACCAAGGTCATATTCAATCTGCTCATTTTCAAGGAGTGTAAGCAATTTGTTAAACTCATCGTTGATCATGGAAATCTCATCTGCCTCCCCGTTTACAGAATAGTGCATCCAGGCAGAGGTTGTCGGTTCAAGGATCAGTACCTTATTTACCTGTTCTCCCGAGCTCAATGCCAGGGACAACCTTGCGTAGTAATCATTCAATACCTGCAAATCTTCCCAGTAGGGAGCATGATAGGAAAAGGATTGCGGAAAGTCATGTTTCCTGTCTCCCAGTAATGTCTGATATGAAAGATGCTGGTTCATCAGGTTCACACCAAGGACAAATTCCCAGTCACCATTCCGTTTCATATCCTCGAAGGTCAGCTCCCAGCCAGCTGCACCATAAGTTTCGCTGAGTTTTCTGACCCTGCCCAGCTGGTTTGCAACACTGTTGAGTTCCCGAACTGCACGGATATTTCCGAATTGATCCGGCCGACCCTCCCAGCTATTAAAGAGCATATCAATTCCCGGCACCTGGTGATAAGCATACATGGCCATGTTATCCGGACCATGATGGGGGCTTGGCCAGCCATGCTCCCAGTAATGTCCCGTCCATGCAAGGTCATGGTTTTCACCATATTCGTACCAGGGCCTGGACCAGCGTTCTATAAACAGTTCAAGAAGCAGCTGGTAATAATTATGCCGGATCCGTCCTGCACCCGGAAGATCTTCCTGGAGGGAAACAAGGTGAGGTTCCAGACTGTAGCCCCATCTATCCCTGAAACGGTCGAAAAGATCGGGAGTCCACCTGATCAGGTGTCCCTCCCCCTGGGGCGCAATATTGGGTTCATCCGTAAATATTCCGGGGACTGATGCACCGAATTCTTTCCCCAGGGTTTGCTCATATCCATCCATGGTCACCTCAATGAACTTCTCTGTAACTCCTGGCTTGATGAGATCAACATAAGAATATCCTGCATACCAATCCCTTACAGGATAATACACTTTTTCATACAGAAGATACTCACCTCTCTCACCCACATAATCTTTATATGTCGCGGTGATATCAACAAGGCTGTCGTCCTGTAAGTAGATCAGTTCATACTCCACCTCAGGATCCAGCCTGAATGTATCCTGCACATGCAGGCGAAGTGCATGTCCTTCGTTATAGGATTCAGGCATTTCAGCAGGAACGTGGCCTCCGGCAAATCCACTGGGGAATGAGTTCTCATCGTACAGCCAGAGGTCGAGACCGAGTCTCTTTGCACGGGTATTTGCGTAATCCACAAGCTCGTACCACTCCTCCGAAGCATAATCATTGATCAACCCATACCGCGGATGAACGAAAACACCCCCATACCCCTTCTCGGCATAGTCAGAGAGTTGACGATCGATCACATCACGTGTCATTTTCCCGTTCCACACCCAGAAAGGAACCGTGCGATAGGATGCAGGAACATTTTTAAAGTGCCCTGACACTTGTTCATAGGTAGTGAGGTGAGTATCCATCCGAATATCCTCACCACAGGCAGATAGCAGGATCAGCCCAGACAGCAGAAAAGACTTACAGAATGTACGCATAAGATCAGTTTGTAACTTTTTCATTGTTAATATACAACTCTTTATCGGCAAGCATGCCACGGGGCTGAACATCCCAGGCGATCCCGTCAGGAACTTCACAGTTGAAATAAAGCTTATCCCCCTCTGTTCTCCAGTCGACAGTGATCGTTCCCATGGAATGGGGTACCACCCCTTTTGCCCAGGTAACTGAGTTGGTCTGTGGCTCGAAATGCAGGGTGTCTGGCGAAGTATAATCCGGCCACCCGAGATCTGCACCCAGGATATGTCTTGTCATATGATAGGTTGGACCGCCACTCCATGCATGGCTGAGTGTACCCTGTCCGTCTCCATCACTGCCATCCCCGAAATTTTCCCAGGCTGTATCGTTGTGTTTCCTTATCATCGGTCCCCAGTATTGTTTCATGTAATATTCCGCGGTAGCAGCGTATCCTTTCCGGTAGAGTGCATCGATCACATAGAAACCGCCATAAGGTGTAGAGAGCCTGTTCCTGTTCTCTGTTCCTATGTCCCTTAGTGTTTCATCATAGAAACCTTCGAGTTTTGCTTCCTGCTCCCTGGTTGTCTGATTAAACAGGGAGGGCCAGATACTGGAGATCGGGTAATGGTGGTCGATGGGTACGCCATCCCTGAAACCATCCCTGAAGGCTCCTTTTTCCCCGTCCCAGCAAAGTTGGTGCATTGCATCAAGGGTCTTTTTTTCTTCTTCGAGTAACCAGGACGCATCACCTTTTCCCAGCATATCCGAAACATAGGCCATCGACCTGAAACAATATGCAGCCAACGACTGTAAAGCAGTCAGCGTAGCATCTTTATCAATCCGGGTCCACTCGATAAATGCCCTGGAATGATCAAGCAATCCATTCTGCATCCTGTTCTCAGCAACAAGTTCCATCATGTTCCTGTACCCATCGTAGTACTTTTCTGCATAGGCGAGGTCACCTGTTCTGTTTACCGACCAAACCCATGAAAGAAGGGTAAGCAGCGGATAATCTGCCATATGGTTGACACTTGTATACTGGCGTTCTGATCCAGGTTGCATCAGGTCGTTATACATCTGGGAATAGAGATGTGTACATTGTTTCATCAGCCTGCTGTCACCGCTTCCAGCAAGTGTGATCGCATATTCTGGCAAGGCGTCTCCCGCGTAGAGCCCTCTTTCCCTGAATGGGGTATCGGTATAGCTGTCTTCCGAACAAACCAACAGTGTTCGCCATCCCAGGTCCCAGATAGCATTCAGTAATGTATCTGAGCATTCAAAATCCCCAACCTGCTCAAATGGGTAGGTCTGACTGATCATTCCTGTTTCGTTTAGTTTTACCTGGTCATCGTACCCGGTCAGGTTAACCTGAATGTAACGTGCCCCGTAGGGTTTAAAACTTTCTAAATGGTTTTCGCCTTCATCTGCAATGAATTTTACGGCTGTATAAAGTCCTGCTCGTTTCAGGATCCATGGTCGCCCGTCCTGCAAATCTTCTGCAAAAGCTATATCGATCTCTGTACCGGCTTCAGCCTCAATATCAAGATAGAATCTGCCCAGTGTTTTCCCACCGATGTCATATACAAGGGCAACAGGCTCCCCTCCTTCAAATTGCATTGAACCATTTTTACCTGCAGGATCAACTGGATGGTCAAAATAGCTCCAGGCAACATCCCAGGCAGGATTACCGGCCTTATCATCATCTGTTTTCGGCACCCACCCGGCACTAAGATCAGGCAGGTCACCAGGCGAACTGAATGGCAGTTCAAGATTTTTCACAAGTTTCTCTTCGTCATCGGTAAACGGTCCGGCAGTCATGAATCTTAAATCTCCACTCTTTTGCTTTTCCGGGGAAAGTTCAAGCCCTGCACTTTTGGGTATGGCCATATAGAATTCCCAGTTGGCCCAGACAATTCCATATTTGACAAAAAAGAAATTCCATCCCTGTTTGAGATCCAGGATCACATCACTCCTTACCGGTCTGCCTGGTTCCAATCCTAGGTTTTCAAGTGGTCCCTCCCCGTTCAGCCAATACTCACCCCACCACAGTCCGGTCCGCACCTGCTGATTTTCAGGGGACCATATGTAGGTATAGGCAAATGCATATTTATTCTTACCAAAATCCCCCCTTGTGCGGTCTGCTGATTTCACCCGAAAGGAGTAGATATCTTCATCTGTTTTGAGGGACCAGGCCCCAAGTAATTTCTTCACTGGTCGTTTGTCCTGGGTCAAATGAGGAATCGTCCTTGGGGTGAGCTCACCCCAATGCTCCTGGTCAGCTTTCACAGACACCTCTTTCCAGTCTTCATCATCGAAACCAACCTCGGCCCAGTCGTCCGGATCTCTCCTGGCATCGAACACCTCCATCACGCCGGTGGCAAAACTCATTTTCGGAGCCAGCCGGTCAAAACCCTGCATTTCCCTGCAAACCCAATTTCCGGGAGTAGAGAATGAATGAACAACCTTGCTGTCGTCCAGGACCTCTCCCCAAGCGATAAAACCGGCCTCACTCAGAGGCACCTGGTAAGTGTAGGTGCCATTTGAAAGGGCTTTCACAGCAACAACGTTGGCTCCTTTTCTCAGTAGTGAAGTGATATCATAGGTGTCGTACTGCGGATTTTCGGGGTAAAACCGGGCCGGACCAAAATTGACAAATTCCCCGTTTACGAGGAGGTGATATCTTGAATCGGCGAAAAGGTGTAATTTACATGTGGCATTTTCAGGTGCCTCGAAAACATTTCTGAACATCACATATTCCGCCCTTCCCGAATCACCCGGTGCTGACCATACATATTGAGGTTCCGGGGTGATTTTCCCACATCCTCCCAGTATTATTGACGTCAACAGTAACAATAAAAAATTTCTCATAGGTATAAATTTGTTTTTTATTCAACACCACGTTTTGCACCCTCATCGGGTGGTTCACAAAAGAAGTCAAGTTTCTGGCCAGTTGAAAGGGTATCCACCCATTCACCAGCTGCGGGGTGTGTATCCATAAATATTGCAATCATTTCAGCCTGTAGGGATTCCATGATGGTTTCATAGCCAGGCACCTCTGCCAGGTTCACGGTCTCCCCGGGATCATTTTGCAGATCATATAGTTTATGAAGGACGCCAGACGGCCCCTCTCCGGTGGCATAGCCCTGCCCGAGATCATATTTTCCAGTGGTATACACATATTTATATTTGCCATCTGTGACCATCGCCTTGTTGTCTTCCAGGAATTCGGCAAATACATAATCGTTTCCCCTGGCATTCCTTGTTTCCAGGAGGTATCTCATGCTTTTCCCCTGAACATCTGGCATTGGGGGCTGGTCTAGAATATCAAGTATGGTCGGCACAACGTCAATGAACTGAACAAGGGCATCGTTTTTCTGCTTCTTTGTCTTTTTATTACCTACCCTGAAGATCAGTGGAGCTTTGATTGCCGGATCCCACATGGTATGTTTCTCAAAACGTTTGTGATCTCCCAGCAGGTATCCCTGGTCTCCCATGTAAACGACCAGGGTGTTTTCGTCAAGGCCGAGTTCATCAACTGCGTCCAGTATCTCACCTACGTAATGGTCGAGGTACTCCACGGATGTATAATATGATGCAATGATCCCTCTCTTATCTGCTTCGGAAAGTCCTCTGAATATTTCCGGCACGAAGCGGTCATCCTCCGGACTTCCTTCCGGAAGTGGCATATCTGCGGGGTCATATCGACCTGCATATTCCAGGGGAAAGTTGAAGGGAGAGTGAGGTTCATGAAAACCCACCCAGAGAAAGAAGTTTGTATCCCTGTTATTCTCAAGAAATTCGATGGCCTTCATCGCATCAAATGCTGCACTGCCATATTCCTGCCTCACCGCCGAGGGCAATACGTCAGCGTTGAGCCAAATTCTGGCAGAATCCCTGAAAGGGCGCCATTTCGGAAGGACGCTGATCGAATCCGGAATGGGCTCCATATCCTGCTGCAACAGCCAATCACGATATCCTGAGTGTGACATACTTGAGCCAAAACCATGATCGGGTAATGGGTGGGTCCTGTTGTTAAAATGGGTCTTGCCCACCACTCCGGTCTCATATCCCCTGTCACGCAAATATTCTGCAATGGTAATATTTCCCTCATCTGGGAACGGCGTGGTAAGTAGCGTCACTCCGGTAGCATGCGGGTATTTGCCGGTAAGAATCGACTGCCTGGATGCACTGCAGACAGGTGCATTGGAATAGGCATTCTCAAAACGGATACCTGATGAAGCAAGCCTGTCAATGTTGGGCGTCCTGATTATTTCATTTCCATAGCATCCAACAGCGTTTGCTGCATGATCATCACCTACGATTACGATAACATTTGTTATCTCAGTCACAGAAGAGCTTCTGTCACAGGATACAATAAAAAATGCCAGTGTCAGAATGAGGGATAAAAAGGAGACCCTTATCATAGTCAAAAATGGTTAGTTAGCAGGTGAACGACTGTAAAAATAGGTGTTTAGGTTCATTTAAAAAAGGATGGACCACCAACAAATCTTTTCTTATCTTGTTTCCAAAATTATTTAAACAAGATTATCATGAAATATAACAGGTTTATCGTCATTCTTATCGTGATAGCCAGTGTGTCCCTGCAATCCTGCTTTGAGATCAGGGAGATCGTCAGGTTGCAGCGGGACGGATCGGGCACATTCAGCCTGGTGCTGGATATGAGTGAGTTGAAGCAAATGCTGGAGGGCTTTGGTGAAAGTGAAGAGGTAGCCGCTGAAAGTCCCCTTCAGGATATAGAGGAAGACTACGATGAAACAATGGAAAAATTGAATGCAACTGAAGGGATTTACAATACCCGGCTGGAATCTGAGGAGGACGGATATGTTGTAATCAGCAGTTTTGACTTTACCGATATTGAGGCGCTCAACCGGGGCATGCAGATCATTTACAATGAGGAAGAATCGGGCGATGAGGTTCCCGAATATTATGTCATGAAGCGAAGAAAGTTCGAAAGAACTGCAGCACATGACTTCCTACAACAGATCAAAAATGAATTCGACACGGAGGCATCGGAAGCAGAGGGCATGGACCTGTCTGCATTGTTCTCCGAAGTTGCCTACGTAAACCAGGTCATCCTTGAAGAGATGGAAGTCAGGAAGGTACGGAAGGGACAGGTTGAAGTCTCTGAAGATGCAAAAACGGTTACCAACAGGTACCTGATCTTCAATGAGGAGAAGGAACAGTCACTTGAATATGTACTAAGGATCAGGTAGCTCCCGGAACCCGGAGATTATTCTGCTCCAACCAGCGATTCCAGTCTTTCAATCCTTTCCTCCAGATCAGAGATCTTATGATCCCGCTCTTCGATCATTCTTTGTTGTTCTTTCACTGCTTCAACCAGGATCGTACTTACCTTGGTATAGTTCACAGATTTGTAGCCTTTGCTGTTGGTTCGTACAAGTTCGGGCATCACTTTTTCCACCTCCTGTGCAATGAAACCGAGGTGGGTACCCCCTTCAAATTTGCGTTCAGGATAATCCTCTGTATTCCACTGGTAAGTAATGCCATTCAGTCCGGAGACGAGTGCAATGGCATTTTCTATCTCGTTGATCTCTTTCTTAAGTCTCACATCTGATGTTGAAGTTATTTCGGTAGCTTCGATATTCCCTTCTGTCGTGATCGCAAAGGCAGAATCGGGCTTGGCGTTGATTCCCATAAATGCATTTATTCTGAGCATGTCGTGATCAAATCGTCCAACCATCAGGCTCCCGGCTTCATCTCTTGTACCATTTTCCAAAACAAACAGGTTGCTTCCCTGTATAAGGTCACCCGCGTTGTTCCCGATGAATACATTGTTACTCCCGGGATTCAGGCTACCGGCGTTGCTGCCTAGAAATACATTGCCGCTGCCAAAATTCTCCCTTCCAGCATTGTTGCCGATAAAAACATTGTCATTTCCACCTTCATTCTGTTGACCGGTAAAATTACCCAGGTAAACATTGTTGCTTCCGGCAACGAGCTGACTACCGGAGCGGAGTCCGATCAGCAGGTTCTGGGAGCCCGTTTCATTATGTTCACCTGCCTGGAATCCCAGGAAGGTGTTGAATAACCCTGTTTTGTTGCGTCGGCCGGCACCTTCACCTATAAAATAATTGACCGGAGTCATGAACAGGAAAGGAACCCTTTCCCCGGTCTCGACACTTTCTCCCCTGATTACGAAACCTCCCCTCCTGGGATCTTCAGAATTGCTATTCACGAACATCCTGGTACTGTCTTTTGAGATACTCAGATATTCCACATATTCGGCTTTGCCTGTCCTGTAGCCACCAACTGCAAAACCACCTTTAATTCCTTTCAGGGGATCCTGGTTGATATAGACCCGCACGCTGTCGGGATCCACCATGAAATAGCGCTGACCAGGCAAACTTTGTTTCCCGGTACGATAACCTCCAACAGCGAATCCACCCTTCTGGGAAGGTTTTGCCTCCGGATCCGTATACACCCATACCTCTTTCTCATATACGGCAAATACAGGGCGTCCTGTTGAATTTCTCACTTCAAACAATGGCTCCTCTTGTGGCACCCCGTCGGCGTTCCCGATGGTAAGCTTTGATATGGGCTGACGAATCTCTTCGGAGAGTATTGCATAGGGGACTGCCATGATGGGTGACGTCCCGAGGTCTGTGAATTCACCTCCACCAACAGCGACTTTTACAAAAAGAGAATGATCTCCGCCTGCCCAATCAATCATTGAGAAGGATTCCACTGCACCATCCACCTTTTTTTGCGGATCTGTGCCAACCACGAGACTAAATAGCCCCTGGTTATTCGTGAGAAGCTGATGCTGTTCTTCCCAGAGCAATTCATTGGCATTGTCTACGTTGAGTATCCCGATATTAACTGTAACCGCTTCATTTATCAATATTTTTCCGTCTCCATCACGGGCGACTGCCTGGTAGTTGAACCCCATGTTGTTCTGCGCATAGAGCAATATGCAGGGAGAGAGAACAATGAGCAGCAGGGTTGTAAGAATGTATTGATTTTTTTTCATGGCAACTGTTTTTTATATTCTGTCCAAATTACAAATTATTAGCATATAAGTAAAGTATACCCACAAGATCCCTCAGGTTCTGCTTGGTCTTTTTCCCGGATTCCTCTAAATTGGTACGTTGATTTGAACAAAAACCAATCTTATGCATTTATATGTGACAATCTAATGTAATGAAAGAGGAAAATACCATAGGAAAAATGATCATCACGCCCTTCCAGAAATTTGCCCGAATAGAAGGGCTCGGCGGAATCCTGCTGTTTGCTGCGACTGTGATCGCAATTCTGTGGGCAAATTCCCCCTGGGGAGATATTTACCAATCGATCTGGGAATACAAAATCGGGTTTGATTCTGACACTTTTGAGCTCTCAAAACCAACCATGCTATGGGTCAATGATGCACTGATGGCCGTATTCTTTTTCCTGATCGGCCTTGAGATCAAAAGGGAGCTCATGATCGGAGAATTGAATACCCCGCGCAAAGCAGCCCTGCCACTTTTTGCAGCTCTGGGTGGCATGGTCATTCCTGTTTCCATCTATTTCATACTGAATCACAGTCCGGAAAGCGAACCCGGATGGGGTATTCCGATGGCAACGGACATCGCATTTTCACTCGCAATCATCAACTCACTTGGGAAACGTGTACCCGTTGCACTCAAAGTATTTCTGACAGCTTTTGCTATCGTGGATGATATTGGCGCTGTCCTTGTCATTGCTATCTTCTATAGTGAAGAGATCAAATATGGACTGATCCTTTTCGCATTGATTCCCATGGCTTTTCTGGCGATACTAGGTCAATACCGGTATTATTCCAAATACCTCTGGATCGGACTGGGTGCTGTGGTCTGGCTGCTCTTCCTGAAAGCAGGTATACATCCCACCATTGCTGGTGTCATGCTCGCCTTTACAGTGCCGATCAGGAGAAAGATCAATGTGAAGACCTATACCGACAAATTGCATAAAATCATCCATGAGATTGAAAATACCGAACATCGTGAAAAAACGATACTGACAGAGAAGCAGATCCATTACCTCGATGACCTGGAAGAATGGACAGACAAGGTGCAATCGCCATTGCAGCACCTCGAGCATAAATTGCATTACTGGGTGGCCTATTTCATCATGCCGATCTTTGCACTTGCCAATGCAGGGGTGGTTTTCAATGTAGACATCGGTATCGACTGGAGGCTGGTCATCAACATTACAGCCGCACTTTTCATTGGGAAGATAGTGGGGATTCCATTATTTACATTTATTGGACTGAAGTTAAAACTCACCGAATTGCCAAAAGGACTGACCATAGCTCATGTTTTCGGTGTTGCTTTCCTTGCCGGTGTAGGATTTACCATGTCCATATTTATATCAAACCTGGCATTTACAAATGATCCGATCATGGCCAACTCTTCAAAGATCGGTATCCTTTTAGGTTCATTAATTTCAGGACTTATCGGTTACCTGCTACTAAGATTTTCCGGCAAAATGAAATCGGTGAAGGTTCCAGATGAAATTCTTGACAAAAAAGTGGCGACAAAAAGTTAAGAAAATCCTAATAATCAGTAAAAAAAGAAAAAATATTCCCGAAATCCGGGTTTTGTATTTTAATGTATTGTATCTTTGAAAAGTTTTATGAGTCCCTCACCGGACTCTTGTATTAATTTATTATTATTTCTTATGAACATTTTTTGTGCAAAATTGAATTATGACACTCAGGAAGATGATCTCAGATCAGCTTTCGAATCTTATGGAGAAGTAGACTCTGTAAAAATTATCATGGACAAATTCTCCGGCAGGTCAAAAGGTTACGGTTTCGTTGAGATGCCAAACGACGATGAAGCTCAGGCGGCAATTGACGGACTGAACGACACTGAGCTGCAGGGAAGAACCATCGTAGTTAAAAAAGCCAATCCGAGAAACGACGATCGTCGTGGACCGAGAGATGGTGGTTACAGGTAGAAGAAAACTTATACGGAAGTATAGTGTGATGGTCCCCGGTTTTCCGGGGACCTTTTTTTTGATTATTTTTCTGCTCTTTTGCGACTTGTCAAGTTGAAAATCACCCGACCTTTAATGATCCGATTGATCTTCATCGCTGATCATTTTGTCATTCAGTCGTGAAAGGTGTATTTTTAGATCTTTCAATCTTCCTTGTCTCTCTACAATCATAACCTTAACAAGATTCGCTGATGAAGACCAAACCCTCAACCATTCTTACTTTTCTGACACTGTTCTTGTTCACATTCACTCCGGCGACACACGGATCAGTTTTTGGAAGTGATACCATTAGATACAATCCTGGCCACTACATCGCAGTTTCTGCAGATGAGGCTATGACATGCAGGCATTGCAGGTATACCCAAATCCCGGAAAGGGGCATTTCATGATCAGGGGAATTGAAACAGAAAAAGGATTTTACTCACTTTACAATACCTCGGGACAATTGGTAAAGAGAGGTGTACTGAATTCCAACCAGCTGGATTTGGAAGAGTTGGCAAAGGGGCCCTATTACCTGCTGTTGTCTGACAAGAACAATCACCTGGCCGGACAGGTCATCATCCTGGAATAATATTATTGATGATCTGAACTGCCTATTTGAATAACCGGCTTCTATTGACAGGCGATTCACCGTAATAGACCTCCCTGCTTACTTTCCTGATGTCCTCCACCGTATAAAGTGCTTTCGGATTGTATTCCCTGATAATTTTAAGCACTTCCGGCAATTTCTTCCGATTGATGATAATGTAAAGTACAGACACCTCTCCATCGACCCCCATTGCTTCGACAGAAGTGACTCCATAGCCACCTGTTTTCAGGGATCCGATCAAATCAGAAGCCTCCCTCCGGGTGATCACCCGAACGAGCTCATGTCCGATTGCCAGCTTCTCCTCGAGTTTCATCCCGACAAAGTTACCGGTGGCAAAACCACCTGCATAGGCAACAAAGGAGACCCAATTACTGAGATCATCCATCACCCGGCTTACGACAAATATCCAGATCAGGATTTCAAAAAATCCGATAATGGGTGCGAGGAACTTAAACCCTTTGGACACAAAAATGATCCTCAGTGTGCCCAAAGAGACATCAATGATGCGAAGAAAAAAGATCATCAATGGGATTGCCACCATCATAAACTGCTCTGATTCTAAAAATTCCATTTTGACTGTATGATTTAAATTGTTCTTGTAATTTTAAGCAATAAAGTTGAATGGATGATGAAAAAAATACTGATTACAGGTGCCACAGGGAATATTGGTTCAGAAACCATCAGGGGACTGAAGGAGTTGGGTAGGGAAAACAACCTGATTGCGGCACATTATGACATTGACAAATCAAAAAAAGCACTTCAAGCATATCCTGAACTGGAGCATCGTAAACTTGATTTTGAAAAACCCGACACTTTTGATCCGGCATTGGCTGGAGTCGATATCGTATTCCTGGTAAGACCACCTGGTCTGGCTGATGTTGAGAAATATTTCAAACCCTTCCTTGAAAGCATCAAAAGGAACGGGATAAACAGGATCGCATTTCTTTCTGTACAGGGTGCAGAGTCTCAGCCAAAGATCCCACATTACAAGATCGAGCAGCTGGTACTTAACCAGGGGCTGGAATATATTTTCCTCCGCCCCTCTTATTTCATGCAAAATCTTACCACGACCCTGGTCCGTGAAATCAGGGAAGAGAATCGTATCTTCATTCCTGCAGGCAATCTGCCATTCACCTGGGTTGATGCCAGGGATATCGGTGTCACGGCTGCAATTTTGCTGGAAGAATTTGAAAAATTCAGCAACAGCAGCGTTGAGATTACGGGATCGGAACAGAAGAATTTCAACGAAGTTGCCGGTCTGCTTACAGAAATGACAGGTAGAGAGATCAGGTATGTCAGCCCGAATCTAATCCGATT
Source organism: uncultured Bacteroidota bacterium (assembly GCA_937129385.1). GTDB lineage: Bacteria > Bacteroidota > Bacteroidia > Bacteroidales > M55B112. The sequence goes on along the minus strand of CAKZNC010000024.1, from coordinate 22,477 downwards.
CTTTCTAAAGAAACGTAACCAGGGAGTACCAGCTGCCATGATCTTTGTAATGATCATGCTGCACTACCTGCCCCGCTTTTCCAAAAAGCCAACCAGGCTCACAAATGAGGTAAAAAACATTACAGGTCGAACTCCCGGCACCCTTGAAGCGTTTATAGAGAGAGAATTAAAAAAATTCGAACCAAAATCATAACCCATGAACGCAAAAAAAGTAAGCAACAGCGCTATCCTCGTCAACGGAATCATTGGGGGTGTAGCGGCATCCATCCTGAACGTAGCTATTTATTACATCTCCAGGGCAATGGATGTATCTTTTGTTCTTCCACCCAAAACCTCCGGCGAGCTACCCCTGGACCTTCACCCCTTCGGGATCATCTTTGCGTCGATGGTTCCTGCAATCGGTGCGCTTTTATTGCTGATGCTTCTGAACAGGACCACGCGGAAGCCATTCATGATCCTGGTCATCATTTCAGTGATCGTGCTCGCAATTTCGGTATATCCCCTCACCCTGGAACTGACATGGGCCTCGAGGATCAGCATGGGTATTATGCACATCGTGGCCGCGGTTTCTATCTTATGGGCATTACGCACCTCGTACAAGTAAATTGCCTGAGTTGCCTGTAATTGAAGCTTTTACCCGGCAACCTGAACTCGACGCTGGTGGACCAGGTGGAGGATGATCATGTTGGCAGGTTTCGGGGACAAGAACTTTGCTATGAAGAGTTTTCATTATATTTACGCTTATAATATCTAAACAAACCTCATGCCTCAAAGAACCATTTTCTTACTGTCCATCTTTATTTTCACAGCATGCAATCGCACCGGGGAGCCGGCTGCTTCACTCGCGGAGAAATATTCAGCATACTTCCCGATTGGCGTGGCCATAAGCAAGGCGCACATGGAGGGGCACGACACAGTCCTCATAAAAAAACATTTTGCCAGTATTACGGCTGAGAACGACATGAAACCTGAACGCACGATCAACAAAAATGGTGAATTCACGTTCGGGGCCGGGGACCAGATTGCAAGTTTTGCATCGGAGAACGATATCATGGCAAGGGGACATACGCTGGTATGGTACAACCAGACCGATGAATGGTTTTATCGTGACTCTATGGGAAATCTTCTTTCGAAAGAGAAGATGCTCGAACGCCTTGAATGGTATATCGGAGAAGTGCTGGATCATTACCGGGGGAAAGTTTATGCATGGGATGTGGTCAATGAGGCGATTGCATATGAGCCTGACAAAATGTTCAGGGAGGACATTGACTGGTTTCGCATCTGCGGACCGGAATACATTGAGAAGGCATTTGTATATGCCCGCGAGGCGGATCCGGAGGTGAAACTATTTTACAACGACTATAACCTTATCGATCCGGTGAAGGCGGAAAAGGTCTACAAAATGGTGAAGGATTTCCAGGAGCGGGGGATTCCCATTGACGGGATCGGGATGCAGGGACACTGGACCCTGGAGGATGTGACCGCAGAGAACCTGTCGAAATCGATCGACCTTTTTGCATCACTTGGTCTTGAAGTGCAGATCACTGAACTGGATGTCTCTATTTATCCATTCTATCATAACATTGCCGAAGAATACCTGCCAAAGGAGAAAAGGGCCTTTACAGATGAGATCGAGCAAATGCAGGCGAAAAAGTATGCGGAGATCTTCCGGGTGCTCAGGGAAAAGTCCGACAAGGTCACGAATGTAACTTTCTGGGGACTGGCCGATAACAATACCTGGCTGAGCAACTATTTCGTAAAGGGAAGAACCGATTATCCTTTGCTCTTCGATACTGAATATCAGCCCAAAAGCGCATTTGAGGCGATCATGAATTTTTAAAAAGGCTTTTGCAGCAATCAGTTTTATCCCGAATTTTCAAATATCATCCCTGATGAAGAAAGTAGTTTTTCCTTTTGTGGTCATGCTGTTCGCGGCAGGCTGTTCCAACCAGGAACCCATGCCGTCGGTGACCATCACAAACGAGGTCTTGAACCCGGTAAACGATCATCTGTTCGGACAATTTTTGGAGAAGTGCAGCTGGGGTGGAGAGATCGGTGGAGACCTGGTGATCAACCCGGAAACCGGTGAATTCGATCCTCGAATCCTTGGGATGCTGAAACAGATGAAAATCCCCAATTTACGGTTTCCCGGGGGGACTGATGTCGACTACTATGACTGGACAGACATGATCGATCATGCCCCTGGTCAGACCAGCCGGAACCCCTATTATGCGTACCGCCAGGGGGATGGAGATTCCATTGTATCTGACAACCGGCTTGGCTTTGATGAGTTCCTGGCCCTTTGTGACACGCTCGGGGCTGAACCGATCCTGGTACTGAATATCGGAGATGCCTTTCTGGAAAAGGAGTCCATCGAAGAGGCCAGGAAAAGTGCGGCTTCGCTTTGGTCATATTGTAATGCAGCCGCCGGTTCCGGAGAATGGGCAACCTACAGGGAATTGAACGGCAGGAGAAAGCCATATGACGTACAGTATTTTGAGATAGGAAATGAATACTGGGGATTTGAAGGATTTAATTGGAAAGGCGGGGAAGCAGATACTGCCCTGGTGAAACATTTATTTGAATGTATAAGGGGAGTGGCAGACACATTGCTTGCACTTGACCCCGGGGTAAAGATTATCGTTGACGGTCCGCTTCCGGGTTTAAACCGGCTGTTTGAGCAACAGATGCAGGACAAGATCAGTTACATAGTCTTCCACCCCTACCTTCCCTGGAATGTAAACAATATCGTCGATCGTGATGGAAATGATGTGGATCCTGAAAGCCTGGGGCAGCATGACCTCTGGAAAGCATGGGTATCCACACCGGCCATTGATAGCGCTACGGGATTTTCAAAAATGTTTGATGACCGGTATACACAGTCGGCCCGAAACACCATATTTCCAGTCGCATGTACCGAATGGAACTGGAATGGCTGGCTATCCGGCGCTGTAAAAAAGAGCGGCATGGTGGAGTCTGACCTGGCCAAGGGAATCGGGGCTGCCGGATTCCTCCACAGTTTCATGCGTGAAGGGGAAAAAATTGAAATGGCCATGCAGAGCATGTTACTGGGGAAATCATGGGGTATAACCGGAATAAGGGTGGATCCGGAATATCAACAGGATCCGGTCTTCTTGCCCAGCTTCCAGGTCACCGGACTCTATTCCAATTATCATGGCAATGAGCGATTGAAAGTCCGGAGCGAAGAAATCCCGGTGTATGCACAACCATTGACCATGAATGCACTTAAAGCAGCTCCCAAAGTTGCCTACCTGGATATTGTTGCAACAAGAACGGATGACCAGGTATACCTGCATGTCATCAACAGGAATTACACCGACACCTATGCTGTTGATGTGCAATTCGAAGGATTGACGGTGAAAAAGCAATATAAACGACTGGCGCTGATCGGGGAGAAATCTGCAGAGATATCAAACAGCCTGCTTCGCCATGCAGCACACGTTGAAAGTTCGGAATTCACTCAAAACAGGGAAAATCTGCATATCCAGGTGCCTGAAAGTTCGGTTTCAGTGTTCGTATTCGATCTTCAGGAATAATATTCCTATATTGCACTGCTGCAATATTGCGATGCAGCAATTGCAGCAGCCCTCAGCGAGATCACATTTCTGTATGGTCAATCAGACCTCCAGAGAGCCATTCACCCCAATTATAGAACTTTTCAGTCAGTGAACTGTTTCATTGGCTGAACTTATTTCCAAACCAGGGGTCAACCCTGGCAGGAGAAGCAGAAAAGAATATGGGTAAAAAAACGATAAAGTATGCAAATTCGCTGGAAGCAGAGTTTGTGAACAGTCTAAGGGGCAGAGTGAAAAGCTATTTCGAGGATCACCGGATCAGCAGATTTGGAAACGGCAACATGGTGGCAAAAACCATCTTCATGTTCATGCTCTTTTTTCTGCCGTACTTTAGCATGGTAACAGGCCTGGTGACAAGTCCATGGCTGATTGCCCTCTGTTGGGTATTCATGGGATTCGGCACTGCCGGAATCGGCCTTTCGGTCATGCACGATGCCAACCATCGTTCCTATTCAAGCAACCAGCGGGTGAACAAGATTCTTTCTTACTCCATGAGCATGCTTGGTGGATTCCATGTAAACTGGCAGTACCAGCACAATATTCTTCACCACAGCTTTACCAATATAGACGGGCATGACGAAGATATTGACGCCGGTGATCTGCTTCGGTTCTCCCCCCACCAGGAGCACAAAAAATTTCACAGGTACCAGCACATTTATGCCTGGTTCCTGTACGGACTGATGACTATTTCCTGGACGATAACCAAGGATTTTAAACAGCTGGCTGGCTACCTGAAAGAGGGTGTTCGTCTGAATGGCAAAAACAAAACACAAATTATTACAGAGTTGATCCTTTCAAAAGTGATCTATTACACCTACATGCTGGTGATCCCGATCCTGTTTGTTCCCATTGCCTGGTGGATGATCGTACTCTTCTACGTCGTAATGCATTTTATTGCAGGCTTTTCACTTGCGGTGATCTTCCAGACAGCGCATGTCATGCCTACATCAGCCTTCCCGGAACCTGCCGAGGACGGGAGCATAGAGAATCACTGGGCTATCCACCAGCTGATGACCACCACCAACTATGCGCCAAACAACCGGGTTCTGTCCTGGCTGATCGGCGCATTGAATTACCAGGTGGAGCACCATCTCTTCCCGGCGATCTGTCATGTACATTACCGCAAGATCTCGCCCATCGTAAAAGAAACAGCCCGGGAATTCAACCTCCCCTATTTCGAGCAACCGAACTTCCCCAAAGCAATTCATGAACATTACAAGATGCTGAAGACCCTTGGCAGAGGATGATACTGGTCTCCTGTCTGTATACCTGATCTCCTGAACACATGAATTATCTCATGATCCTGACCGTAATTCCACGGCCGGTTTGTGTATTTGGATTGGTGCATTATCTTTATTGTCAAAACAAATTCCTATGCAGCGTTTGCACATACTCATCCTGGTCGTTCTAGTTTCCGGGCTGCCTTTCAGCCTCTGGTCCCAACAATTTGTATTTGCTCCCGGAGATATTGAAGATCCTGCAGTATTTGAAATGGGACAGGTATTCCCGCACTCCTTTCATATTCCCTTCGAAACCAGGGAGGCGGCCACCAAAAGTGATCCTGCAGCCAGTCCATACTTCCTGTCTCTCAATGGAAGCTGGAAATTTAAATGGGTACACAGACCGGAGCTTGCCCCGGGAAATTTTCAACTCTACAGGTTCAACGACCGCCAATGGAATGAGATCGAGGTTCCCTCCAACTGGCAGATGCAAGGGTATGGCGACCCCAAATTCAGGAACATTGCACTCAGTTTCGAAAGTGATCCACCCAACATCCCCGATTATTATAATCCCACCGGCTGTTACCGGAAAGAGTTCAGGATCCCCCGGAACTGGAGGCAACGCGATATTTTCATGCGATTTGAAGGGATCAAGTCGGCCTCATACGTCTGGGTCAATGGTCATCCTGTTGGTTATAACCAGGGAGGATTTGAACCGGCGGAATACAATATAACCTCCTACCTGAAAAGAGGAAAGAATGTGATCGCAGTGAAAGTGATCCGTTTCTGTGACGGTTCTTACCTGGAGAACCAGGACATGTGGCGGCTTTCAGGAATTTTCAGAGATGTGCTGCTATATGCGATGCCGCAGGTCCGTATAAGTGATCATTATTATTATACTGAATTTGACGACGCCTGCCGCACCGCTAACCTGCACACCATTATTCAACTTACAAATGCCTCCGGAAAATTCGCTGAAAATTATGCCCTTGAGGTGGATGTTCTTGATGATTCCCGGGGGTCGATCCTGGGGAATCCAATACGCAGGGAAGGCTTGAATATCGCACCAGGTGTTCCCCTGGATGTAAAAGTCAGCGCAGAAGCCGTGGAGCCTGATCAATGGTCGGCCGAGCATCCCCATTTGTATAAAATCCTGTATACCCTTTATAACCAGGATGGTGATCTGGTTGAAACATTTTCCGCCAACATCGGTTTCAGGGAGGTGGAAATACGGGATGAAATGCTTCTCGTAAACGGGAAACCCGTGAAGCTAAATGGTGTGAACAGCCACATGCATCATCCTGATCACGGCCAGGCTGTTCCGATAAATACACTCAGGGAAGACCTCCTGATCATGAAAAGGAATAACATCAATTGTGTGCGAACATCACATTACCCACCTTCACCTGCTTATGTCCACCTTGCCGATTCACTGGGTATCTACCTGATCAATGAAGTTGGGGATGAGGCACATCAGCATATAGAACTGTCCTATGATTCCAGTTATACTGAAATGTACAGGGACCGGAGTCGCAAGCTTGTTTACAGGGATCGGAATCATGCGAGCGTGATCATGTGGAGTGCAGGGAATGAATCTGGCAGCGGACCCAATATTGATGAGGTCATCACGACAGGGAAAGAGATTGATCCCTCGCGCCCCGCTTGGATGTACGGTGGCAATACGTTTTACATTCCCTACGAGGATATTACTGGTCCCAGGTACTGGACCCCCTATCAGCTAAAAAACCTGGCAGAACACCGGATATTGGGTGAAGATGACCTCCGGCCTGCTTTCATGGATGAATACCTGGCGGCGACAGGGAACGGACTGGGCGGACTGGATGAATACTGGGAGTTGATCAGAAGATATCCGAAGATCACCGGCGGGGCCATCTGGGACTGGATCAGTCCGGGCATTACCGTCCCCCTGTGGTCCACCCCCGATCATTCTGCGAAAAGCAATCATGGCATCATCCTTGGACGCCCCGAATTTGTGGAAGGTAGAAGCGGCCGGGCACTCTCATTCTCTGGTCATGATCAATGGGTCGAATTCTACAGGGATCCCTCCCTGGATGTTTGCGGGGATCGACTGGTTATCAGCTTCTGGGTAAACCCCGGGATGATTCCTCAACCAAATAACTTTATTATGAAGGGTGATCACCAGTATGGCATACGGATGGATTCACCCGGAAGCATCGAATTTTATATTCAGCAAAACAACCTTGGCGACATACACCAAAGCCCTTATTACAACAACACATCATCCCGTATTTCAGCTTCAGGTAGAATACCGGGGGATTGGTTTGGCAACTGGCATCATGTTGCAGGTATCTATGATGGAAAAGCGATCTCGGTATTTGTCGATCAGGAAATGGTAGCAAATGAAAAAGCCTCCGGAAAAATTGCTCATTCTCCATTTCCACTGTGTATTGGCAGGGATTCGGAAAACCAGGACCAGGGGGAATACTCAGGAAGGTTATCCTCCATGGTCATAGATGATGTACAGATCTCCGACACCGTATATTCCATCGGGGAGCTGTATGACGGGATCAGTCCCGGGGAAGCGCTATTGTCCATGCATTTCGAAACAGACTCAGTTGGCGGGGAGTTCTATTCAACCGGACTGGGTGGTCGGACTTACGGAATTGTCTGGCCTGACAGGAGCATTCAACCGGAGCTTCACCAGGTCAGGAAGTCGGCACAACCTATAGAGATCATTGGGGTCAATGTTCCAATGGGAGAATTCATGGTGATCAATCATCATCATTTTACAGACCTGGCAGATTTTGATGTTGCGTGGTCATTTCTGATGGATGGGGAATTGGCAGAAGAGGGATCAATCAAAGTAAATTGTTTACCCGGAGATTCTACAACTGTGCAGGTGCCTTTTGCGAAATTAAAAACCCCGGGAGAGCTGATCCTCACAATATCATTCCGGTCACGGGAGAAAAAAAACCGGGCAGAACAGGGACATGAGGTGGCCTGGGAGCAATTTGTCATCCAGGATAGCTACAGGGCAAAGAATTCATCCCAGGGAAAAGAGATTGAGCTGTTGACGGAGGACAATGCATATGTGATCACCTGCAATGCTGTTCAATACCGATTGTCCAGGCAGACCGGCTCCTTCGAATCCGTGATATCAGGCGATACACTCCTGATCGAAAGCGGGCCGTCATTCAACATCTGGAGAGCACCCCTTGCCAATGATGTGGATCCTTGGGGAGCTTACAAGTATTCTGACAGCAAGATGATGGCCGGACTGGGCAGGAGTATTGACAACCAATTGCGTACCCTGGGAATGCGTGAATTCAACACTGAAGTGGTAGGATCAAAAAGCACCTCGCTGGATGGCTATATCCAGATCAAACTTCACAAGTACCATCATTCGACCAATTTAAGAGGGGCTTTTGAATGCAGGGAAGAGTACAGATTTTTCCCTGATGGAACCGTGGAGATTGATTTTCACCTTGTGCCGCACGGTGTAATGCCCGATATTTTGCCCAAAGTGGGCTGGCAATTCCGTTTGCCCCCGGAATTCAGAGATGTGAGTTGGTATGGAAGAGGTCCCTGGGAGAGTTATCCCGATCGGAAGACCGGATCCAAAATCGGAGTTTACCACTCTAACGCAGACCGTGAATATGTGCCCTATCTTATGCCGCAGGATTATGGCAACCATACGGATATACGATGGGTTCATGTCGGAAATGGGGCGGGCACAGGGCTGCGTTTCTCTTCTGACGATCTCATGAATTTCAGTCTCCATAAATACACCACCGATAATCTTTCACGTGCGATGTACCAACACCAGCTGAAGGATGCACCATATATTACCCTGAATATCGATTACGAAGTATCAGGAGTTGGCGGCACCGCCGTACGCCAGCTTGAGAAATACCGGGTAAAACCGAAAGAGGCTGTTTACCATCTTCGCATTGATCCAATAAAACCCTGAGTTGATGGCATCTCCTATCCTTATTCAGTTTTTCCGGGATTCCGCATTCAACTTGGATGGTATTATCCATGCAACGCAGTTTGAAAGAGTATCAGCATTTTTTCTATATTTGAACTGATCGATTTTGCGGGATTACCTCCACAATGAAAGATCAGAAAACTACTAACAAAAAGATCAAAATGAAATACCCCGTATTGTTCGTTGCTTTCACAATTCTTTTTTCCTGTTCAAAAAAAGAAACTTCGTTTACAGAGCCCGAATGGTTTGAATTTCAACCAGATGAAAATTTTTATGGCAGTGTCATTGACATGTCCGACTGGCTGGACAAACCGGCGGGATCCCATGGATTTGTCAAGATGGAGGGTGATGACTTTGTATTTGAAGATGGTACGCCTGTAAAATTCTGGGGAGTGAATATCTGTTCTGCCAGGCCATTTACTGATGATGCAACCATCGATCAATGGGTGCAACAGTTGACCCATTACGGCGTCAATGGCGTTCGTTTCCACAAGTTCACGCAGCATGGATTGTCGGAGACTCGTTCCGACCGTATCACCCAGGAGAAGTGGAATCATTTTGATTATTTCCAGGCATCTTTGAGGGAGGCCGGCATCTACTACGGCTGGTCACCGATCTACGGCCACAAACTGCGCCCGGGTGACAAAGAGCGATTGCTGGCATATGATGAGATTGCCAGGGCCGACATGGGCGGACATCTTAGCTACAGCACCATTGGCCTTGTCAACTTTGCTGAAGACATCCAGGACCTCCATATTGATCTGCTTGTACACATGCTGGAACATAAAAATCCGGAAACCGGGTTGCGTTACGCCGATGATCCGGCTCTCAATTTCATCGAATTGCAGAACGAGGACAACATCTGGTTTTCAACGGCAGACAAGATGATGGAATTGTGTCCTACATACAAAGAGCTTCACCGGGAAAAATTCTGTAGCTGGCTTGAGAACAAATATGGCTCACAGGAGGCGCTCGAAACAGCCTGGGGTGAAGCCGCATTTGAATGGGGCCGATCGGTAAGAGACGAAGACTGGAACCTGGAAAAATGCAACATCACGCCAGTTGCCAGTCATGGTATCTATGGATACGAATACAGCAAGTATGCTGAAAGAGATACGGTTGTTCCCCTTTTTCTCAGGGATCATGCAAGGTTTCTCTATGAAGAGCAGCTTGCTTTTTACGACAGGTTTGCAAAAGCGATCCGTGAGACCGGGTACAAGGGTGCCATTGTCGGGTCGTGCTGGCAGGCAGGTGCCGGTATCACGCATTATTATAACCTGGAGGCAGACCGCTCCGTGGGGTTTATCGACAGGCATAATTATTTCGGAGGCGGTACAGGTCACCGGCTCGTTCCGGGTAGTATGAATAACGCCTCCATGCTCTCTTCACCCGGAAGCGGTTTCCTGAGTACAGGCCGACAGCAAATCTCTGACCGGCCCTTTGCCCTGTCAGAATGGATGAGTCTTCCTCCAAATGAATGGATTGCCGAAGGCCCGGCAGTTGTGGGTATATACGGACTCGGATTAAATGATTGGGATGCCTCCTACCAGTTTGCCAGTGATTATCCCCATTTCACCCAAACAATCCATACTCCCGGAGTATACAATGTCAATGCCCCGACGCAGCTTCCTCTTTATCCGGCCATAGCAGCCATGATCTATCGCGATGAGATCGAAGAGGGTGAAGTTGTGCATACCCGTCATGTGCATATTCCAAGCCTGCAGGACGGCATGATCGGATTTGATGAATCTGTGAGGCAGGACTGGGATCAAAAGGAGATCACCGGTACTCCACCCAATGAGGTTTTTGCAATTGGAAAGGTTGAACTCGCATTTGCAGATGAATTCCGCGAAACCCTTGAGGGTGACTACCACAGGTATTGGGACACCATTAATAAGGTCATTGAATCCAATACGGGTCAGCTTACCTGGGATTATTCCGAAAAGGGATTCTTCACCCTTGAAACGCCCTTTTCATCAGGTGTTGTTGGGTTTACAGGAGGAAAGGAACTCAGGGCTGGCCAGGTGGCCATTGTTTCAGAAACACCATTCTCGGTGATCTTTATCACCAGTGCAGACCGGGAGTTGGACCTGGATCATTGTGAAAGTATGATCGTCACTGCTGTCGCTCGCGCCAGGAATACGAACATGAAATTCAATGAAGAGATGACCGAATTGCTGGACCCGGGAATTCAGCCGATCCTCATGGAACCGGTCCAGTTCAGGCTCACCCTCGACAGAAAGATCAAAGAGGTGAGGATTCTTGACCATGTTGGCAAACCGACCGGTGAAGTGATCAATTGCAATAGCAAGAGTTTTATGGCAGATGGTTCAGTGCATAAGACCATCTATTACGAACTTGTCTTTTGATCGGCATAATATACCTGGCTCTGTAGCGGATCATCCAGGGAGATCGAGCTGATCAACCGGTTCATCATCTGCAGGTGATCACGGAAACTGTCTTCGGGACATTCGAATGTCGCCACGTAATACCCGTTACCCTGTTGAATGGCAAGAATCAATAGTTTTACCGGTCGATGACCGGAAGTCTTACCCGCGATGACTGCTGTAGCCTCCCTGTTGTCAACCCGCGTTGTAAAAGGTGACTTCAGCATGCTGCACCCCTCTCTGTCCATAATTCCAACAAGACACTGCTTTGCTGTCCCCTCGAAATCCTGGAACCACAGTTTCAGCTGGAGGTTCCTGTTCATGTTCACCAGTCCGAGCACATCATTCCGATCAGTTTCAGAATGGTTCCAGGTGCTTTCCGATCTGAAAGTTATCCCGCTGACGGAAAGATCAGATGAATTGACAACCTGTGCCTTCAAGCCGGAGTTCATCAATAGGACAAAAATGATCATGTTGAATATGTACTTCATCTCAATCATACATTTCATTAAATTACGATAATCAACTGCGTAAACAGCGTGATCGGGCAGAAATTCAGCATATGGCAGATACCGGGATGTAAATATGATCTTCCTGACTGTCAACTACTTTTAACCAATTTAAACTGTCTTTCACATCCGCTGACTGTCAACTTACCCGAAGATCCCATAATTCAATATGTACCGGACAGGTTCCGGGTACTTGCGGCATATTGCAAAACATAAGGCGATCCGGAACGAAACCCTCACACTATTGTTATCATTATTAGTCGGCAATCATTGTTGCCTGAATAAATTCCACGTTTTGCAGTACAATTTTTCTGCATTTTTCCGTTGCAAATAATGAGAATAAGCATCAATACAACCGAATAATTCATATTCAAATGAAAAAACAAGTACCCCTGCTGACCCTGGTCCTGTTGATCACTTCAGCCACGCTTGTAGCTGTCACCCAAAATTCACTGTCCCCGCAAAACTGCAAGAAGGAAAAGTTTGCCACAGCAGAGCCGGGCACCTGCCTGGATCCAAAGGCATACAGACTTTTAAAGGCAATTGATAATGTAGAGGAGAATCCATACAACAATGAATTTGCTAAAAAACTGCTCGACATTATTGAACCCGGTGTAAAAAAAGTGATCGACACGCAGGTGAATTATGAAGAAGGAAATGTACCCGTCAGAATTTACTATCCCACGAAGAAAACGGTCAACACACCTACTCCAGCAATATTCTTCATCCATGGAGGTGGTTTTATGTATGGAAGCATCGAAGAGTACGATATGGCTGTAAAAAAACTTGCAAAAGTCACTGACAAGATCATCATCTCCGTTGATTACAGGCTGGCACCGGAATATCCATACCCGGCCGCACTTCATGATGTCAATGCGGTCCTTGACTGGATCATGAAAAACAGGAAACAACTTGGAATTGCCGGGGAAAAGATCACAATCATGGGCGACAGTGCAGGAGCCAACCTCGCCACAGTTCTATCACTTAAGGAGAGAGATGACAAGCAGAGCAGGATCCTCTGCCAGGTATTGTATTATCCCCCCACCACCTTCGTCGAGAGAGAATTTCCTTCCCGGGTCTATTTCCTGTCGGATACGACCAGGTCTTACCTGTTAACACAGGAATTCGTGATGAATTCAAAGCGAAGCTACCTGGATGATTCAGTCTCCGAGATCAATCCGTATGTATCACCTCTTGAAGCTGATCTCACCGGTGAGCTTCCTCCTTCGTTGATACTTACTGCCCAGGTGGATCCGCTCAGGGATGATGGAAGAATGTATGCCCGTAAACTCGAAGAAGCCGGTCAGGAAGTTGCTTATGAAGAATATGACGGACTGATCCATGGATTCCTCAACCTGTATATGATCTTCCCGGAAGGAAAGGAGTCGATGCAGCTTGTCAGGACATTTATAGAGAAGCATATTGAAGGATAAGGGTCAGACTTTTCGTCACCGGAAGATCCTCGTTAACTGGCTGCACCATGTGATCAGCAGGTCACATACCTGGTATCTTCTATTTTACATCCTCATGCATCAATCCGTTGAATTTTACTATTTTTAGAAGCTATTAACCTAAAACCAACCTTCCTGTTATGAAAAACTTCATCCTGTTTTTTGGAATTGCATTGCTAATCAACGCATGTACTAGTGAACTTGAAAACCCACCATCCGACCTCAGAGTTGAATATGGCAGCGGGATCATCGACACAGATATTCCCAGATTTTCCTGGATTCTCAGCGATACTACCCGCGGAGCGGCCCAGTCTGCCTACCAGGTGCTGGTCGCCACCTCCAACAGCATCCTTTCCGAAAAGAAAGCAGATGCATGGAACAGTGGCAAGGTTGTATCCGGAAAATCTGTATTTATAGAATATGACGGCAGTCCACTCGAACCTGGAATGAGATATTACTGGACGGTAAGGACCTGGAACAATAATGACCAGGTGACGGAATGGAGCAATCCAGGAATTTTCGATGTGGCACTTGATCAGGACGACTGGCATGCAAAGTGGGTTGGAGCATTTGAGTCCGAGTCCAAATCAGATTCAACACGCCCCCGGTCCATCCTGCTCAGGAAAGAGTTCAAATTGGATAAAAATGTGAGGTCGGCCAAGGCCTATGTGACCGGACTCGGCAGTTACCATCTGTTCATGAATGGTAAAAAGATCAGTGAAGACCTGCTCACACCAGGGTGGACCGATTACCCGACCAGGATCATGTACCAGGTGTACGAGGTCGCCGACCAGTTAAAAAAAGGAAACAACGTCACCGGCATGATGCTTGGCAATGTCTGGTATTCATCCGGACTTGGATGGAAGGGAGGAAAATCCTACAGTCAGGGCCCAATGATGGCACTCATGCAATTGGAGGTGGAATATGTCGATGGAAGTAAAGAAATAGTTACTTCTGATGACACCTGGAAATGGAACTTCTCCCCCATCAAGGAAAACACACTTTACCATGGCGAGAATTATGATGGAAGGCTGGAGATTCCGGGCTGGAATGAGACTGGTCTGGATGATTCAGATTGGGACAACGTGGATGTGTTCGAACAGAAGGATGCGATTCTTTCCGCGCATACACATCCTCCAATAAGGATTACCAGGAAAATCACTCCAAAAAGTATGAAACAGGTTGAGAATGGCGCCTGGGTATTTGACATGGGAGTGAACATGACAGGAGGCATAAGGCTGGAAGTCAGCGGTGATGAGGGAAAGGAGATCGTGATGAAGTTCGCAGAGCTGCTTCATGAAGATGGAACTGTTGCCCAGGAGAACCTGCGATCAGCAACAGCCACTGACAGGTATATCCTGAAAGGAACAGGCACGGAGGTATGGTCACCCGCCTTTACATATCACGGATTCAGGTATGTTGAGATCAGCGGGTTGCCAGCAACACCCGACTCCTCGACAGTTTTAGGTTTGAATTATCACAATGCCGCAAGGGAAACCGGCAACTTTGAATGTTCAAATGAGCTGCTTAACCAGATCCAGGCAAATATTGAAAATGGCCAGCGAAGCAACATGTTCTCAGTTCCGACAGACTGTCCTCAAAGGGACGAAAGGCTGGGGTGGATGGGTGATGCACAGATTTTTGCAGCCACCTCTTGCTACAACATGGACATGAATGGATTCTATGCAAAATGGGTCAGGGACATCGCCGACAGTCAGTCTGAAGAAGGATGGGTCACGGATGTAAATCCTGTGATCGTGGTCACCGGTCCGGCCAAACCGGCCTGGGGTGATGCTTTTACCATTGTGCCATGGGAGCTATACAGGTTCTATAATGATAAACGTATCCTTGAGAAATTCTATAACGATTACAAGGAGTGGGTGGAATACATGCGGGAGAACGCAGAGCCGGACGGACTCTATATCTACGACAGTGATGGTTGGGGAGGATATGCCGACTGGATTGCGGTTGTGGAATCACCCCAGCAACCCATCTCTGCTGCCTATTACTATTTCAGCACGAAATTACTGGCGAAGTTCGCAGAGATCCTCGGATATGAAGAAGACCAAAACAGCTACCAGGTGCTTGCCGGGGAGATCAGGAAAGCATTCCAGGAACGATATTTTGAAGCAGAACAGGGGCTATATGAAGGGGCTACCCAGACAGCATTGTTGCTGCCGGTAAATTTCGGACTGACACCGGAAGAAAGAAAGATGGATGTGGTTGAAAACCTGAAAAAGGATGTGGTCTCACGGGGTTATCACCCGAGCACCGGCTTCCTTGGCACCAAATACCTGTTGCCTACGCTCAGCGATTACAATTTCCATGAAACCGCATACAAAACCGCGGCAAGTAAAACGTATCCCTCCTGGGGATATATGGTGGAAAATGGTGCCACCTCCATGTGGGAGCTCTGGAACAGTGATACAGAACGACCCGAAGGGATGAACTCCCGAAATCACTTTGCACTCGGTTCAATTGGAGAATGGTTTTATTCTCACCTTGCCGGGATCAGGATTGATGAAAACCACCCCGGATTCAAAAAGTCGGTGATCGCGCCCATGCCTGCAGAGGGCCTCCAATGGGCCAGCGGAAAGATCGAAACTTCATATGGGAAACTGAAGAGCAGCTGGAAAAATGAAAACGGACTCTTTACGCTGGATGTGGTTATCCCGGCAAATACTTCAGCCACTGTGAAAGTTCCTGTACCTGACGGTACCCGCATGGAGCTTTATGAGGGGGGAGTCCCGCTTGTCAATGAAAATGAGAAGGTGAGTGCAGTACAGGGGATTGAGGTCACCCGGATCAGTGAAAACGAGATCGTCCTAGAAGTAACAAGCGGCACGTTCAGGTTTGAACTACTGTATTAGCTGGATCCGCGGTAGTAGCAACACCGCCGAATTGGATTTACCTGTTGCATCCATGCATGCAGGAGGACAATGACGGGAAAATACTGAAGGAAGAAAGTTATAATAAACCCTCGTGATGCGATCTGTACCAATCGGAAAAAAGATAAAATGAACAGATTCCGGTAATATTTTATCGCAGTTCTGACCTGACTGATTATTGAATTACTATCTTTACGTAAGCTTCGGAATTCAACAGATGTTAGGCGGATTTATCAGATTGGTTTTCAGAAACCTGAAGAAGAACCTTCTCTACACAGGCATAGTTGTAGGAGGTCTTATCATCGGGATCATGACTTTTCTTTCCATTATTCAGTGGACAGCCTGGCATATGAGCTATGACCAGCATTTTCCGGAAAGCGATCAGATCTACAGGTTGTCAATTAAAGAGCACAGGGAGAATTTTGAACGGCATACAGCAAGAATCCTCCATGGTGACATAGTTCACCAGCTGTATGCAAATTCCCAGATCTCGGAGATCGTCTCCCTGGCAAGAATTGCCCCATTCCGGAATGCCATCGTCAGGAAGGAGACCACGGTATATTATGAAAACAGGACCTATGCCTGTGACCCTGAATTCCTTACACTCTTCCCCCCCGAAATGGTGATGGGGGATGCAGGCAGTGCATTGAACAATCCCTACAAAGTGATCCTGTCGGAAGAGACGGCCTGGAAATATTTTGGAGACAAAAACCCGGTAGGAAAGACCATTGAGATCGTACACCAGTTCGGGGTTGAAGCAGAAGAATATGAGATCACCGGGATCTTCAGGGGATACCCGAAAAACACGCATTTCACCATCGATCTGCTTACCTCGTTTGATGCCCCTGAGACTTATGATGCTACCGCCTGGACCTACCTCAAACTCATTCCCGGAGCAAATATTCCAGAGGTGGAAAAAGGGATTACAACATTGATCAAAGATAATAACGATGCCGATTATGCCACGGGGGTTGAACCTGTATTGATTCCGCTGACTGATATACACCTTAAATCACACCTGGCCAGGGAAATGAACCAGAATGTCCATCAACTAACCCTGTTGATCCTCTTCATCGCCGGCATGTTGGTATTTGTCCTCGCCTGGTTCAATTTCACGCTGTTATCTGTCAGCCAGAATCAGCTCAACCTTAACAAGCTTATTTATCAGTGGCAGGCAGGATCCGGTAAACGCAATTTCTTCGCCCAGTTCCTCACGGAATTCATGGTCGTGGGGATCATTGCTTACATGCTTGCAATAGGTTTCAGCCTCGTTCTGAGTGAAACCATCAGGAATACCTTTCATGTTCCGGTCTTACAAAATCCACGTCTTTTCGTCTTAAGCCTGCTGGCCATTCTCCTGGTACTGGTACTGTCTTCGGTTGTCACAGCTGGTTATACCACGCGAAGATTATTCAGAATACTGAAGATCAGGTACTTTGCAGGAAGTACAAATTCCCGGCGAAATTTGAATTCCAGGAATTGGTTCATCAGGGCCGTGATCATCGTTGAATTCGTCATTACATTTGTCCTGATGACCAACCTTCTGATGATCAGGGAACAAGTTCACTTTTCGATCTCAAACCAGATTGGCTCAAACGATTCCACCACATTGCAGATCCCAAATCTTCCAAGGCCCGTCGTCGATCAATATACATTATTCAGAGAGGAACTCATGAAATATCCTGTCATCGAAGAGGTCACAGCCATGATGGAGGAACCGGGGGGAATGGCCATGGATGCTTTTCCATACCAGATCGAAGGATTGCCTGAGACTGAAGACCGGTTGTTCGTATTCCCGGTGGATGAAAATTTTACCCGGTTCTATGACCTTGAGATCCTTGCAGGAAATGATTTTCCTACCCATTACAATACTGAGGATACGACGGAATTTTATATGCTGAATGAAACGGCAGCCCGGCTTCACAGCTCCGGAGACTATGAAAATCTCATCGGCAGGGAGATCACCATGACATTTTCTATAAAAGGGTATATATACCCGGGGGAGATCATCGGGATCGTTGAAGATTTTCATCTTTCCGATATGGAGCGTGAAATCTCACCCATGATCATTTTCCCGGAGTACACCTGGCTGTGGTGCTTCTCGATCCGGTTCGCAGGAGATACCGAAACGGGGCTTCAAAAGCTCAGGCAGGTCTGGCAGAAGTTATATCCGGATTATCCGTTGCGGTACTTTTTCACTACCGATATTTACAGGGAGTTGTATGCCACTGAATATACCATTCTACGCGTCCTGATGGTCTTCAGTCTGCTCACCCTGATCATCGCCGGAACCGGACTCTTTGCGCTTAGCGGCTTCTTTATGCAACGTAAGATGCATGCAGCGGCGATCAGGAAAATCAACGGTGCCAGCATGTACAGGATCATTCGACCAGAACTGGGTCAATACCTCTGGCTGGCCATTCTCTCTTCGGCCATTGCCATTCCCCTGTCATGGCTCGCCATTGAAAGATGGCAGGAAAATTTTGCATACCAGGCAGGAATTCCCATCTGGATCTTTCCGGTTATTACATTTTTCCTGGTTCTCTTTTCATGGATCGCTGTGATCTATCACTCGGTGAGACTTGCCAACCTCAATCCTACCGAATTCATCAAAAGTGACTGATATCTTTGGCTTTTTAGTATCTTCAGGCATCCAACTAACCAATAACCAAACACAATGAGACAATTTACAGTCCTCGCAGTCGTATTTATTCTGCTCAGCGCCTGCCAGACCGAATCAACAGATTTCCTGATCACCGATCATGGGGCGATCAGCAACCCTGATTTCATCAACTCAGCATCCATCAACGATGCCATCAAGGCCTGTAATGAAGCAGGCGGAGGAAGGGTCATAATCCCCCCGGGTACCTGGATTACAGGGACAATAGATCTGCTTAACAATGTGGAACTGCATCTTATGAATGGTGCCGTACTGAAAGGATCCACAGACATTAAAGACTTCACTAGAGGAGACCGGATCCTTGGTGTGATCAATGCTTTCAACGCCAGGAATATATCCATCACAGGTGACGGAGAGATCAACGGCAATGGTACCCCCTGGCACGATGAGACAAGCCCGCATGATGCTGGTGATTTTGACCGGAAATACATTCGCCAGGGAGAGGCATACATGAAACCAGGATTTGATTTCTCTGACGGTCCGATATTTAAAGACATCAGACCCGGCATGTGTATCGTCCTCATGCATTGTGAGGATGTATCCATGGTCGACATTACAATCAGGGATACCCCTTCCTGGGCTGTTCGAATCGGTGACTGTGACGATGTGAATGTAAGGGGAGTCAGCATACACAATAACCTGCTCATACCGAATTCAGACGGCATCCATTGCACACACTCAAGGAACGTCCGAATCAGTGATTGTGATATCCGGGCAGGTGACGATGCGATTATTGTCACTGGTTTCGGAGACGACATCGGTGTACATGGCGGAGAGGGGAAAGATTCGGTTGACGCTGTTGAATATTACGGAAACAATACAACCTGGACCGAAAATGTAACAGTAACCAACTGCCTGCTTCAAAGCAGAAGCTCAGGTGTACGTGTTGGTTACGGTGCATACCCGATCCGAAACTGTATCTTCTCTAACCTGGTCATCTATGATTCAAACAGGGGGCTTGGAGTGTTTGCCAGGGATGATGCATCCATCGAAAACATCTACTTTGACAACATCATTATCCGCAACCGGCTCCATTCAGGACATTGGTGGGGGAACGGTGAACCTGTCCATGTATCGACCATCCCGCAGTTCGAAGATATGGATGGCGGAGACATCAGCAACATTCGCTTCAGCAATATTACGGCCGACAGTGAAACCGGGATGATCGTGTGGGGGTCCGATCACAACCGGATCAGTGATATCGAATTTCACGACATCGATCTGCATATCCATACAAGTCCGCTGGCCGCCTCTTACGGAGGAAATATTGATCTGAGACCTGCGCTGGATGACAGGCACAAGCTCTTTGAATCCGACTTGCCGGGTCTGTATATTCAGAAGACAGATGGAGTGAATGTGCGAAATTTTCAACTTAAATGGGACAGTGATGTTCCGGCCTATCATACATTTGGAATACAGCTGGTAGAGGTTACTGGCTTTGACATCGATGAGATCAGCAAGACCCCGGCAAGACCGGGATCCGGCTTACCCGCAATTAAAAACAATTAAAGCTGCCGATTTCCGGATACAAAAGCAGAAGCATGCAACCATACGGTGGAGTATTTAGTAGACAATAAGTGTACAGCCCTCCTGTTATTTATACCTTATTAAAATAAAAAGGTAAAAGTCTACAGTATGCTATTTTTCAATACCTTGGCGCCTTTAAAGTGCGGGGCGCAGGACGGGACAGATGAATTTGAACATCGTTCTGAAAGGAACCGGACCGAAATACGACTGACAAATTAACTGACATATTCATCATTAACAGACAACGATCAAAATGACACATCCAAAGTTTGAGAGAAGATTCGGAAAGCTGAGAAGCAGGCTATCGGGAAAGCGAATGCCCGCAAAACTTGTATTTATTATCATGGGGATCCTTGCAACAGCATGGTTCCTGATCAGGGTGATCCCAAAACCCTCACGCGCCGCCTATCCATGCATGAAAGCTGCCTTCCCCGTGATGGCAACATTCATCCTCTGGCTCACCTCCTTTACCGGTGCATTCGTTGCATTCAAAACTGCAGGGAAGCTGATGAGGAGATCAAGGTATCTTGCCACACTGACTGTTTTCATCGGGGCGCTTGCGTTATCAATGGTATTGATCAATACTGGTAACCTGGATATCAGGGGCAAGTCAAATGCCACAAAAGCGGCAGTATATCACCCATCTAATCAACCCTTTGGCGAACCTATCGGTGTGGTACCCGGACGCGTGGTCTGGAACTGGGATCCGGCTGCCACCGATGAAAATTGCGAAAATACAGGAGCAGATCCCTATGTTTCGGATGACAATACCGACCAAACTGTGGTAGATGGTATGCTGAATGAAACGGTCATGGCACTGGCGAACATGGAAGATGCAGGTTCTGCATGGGATGCGATATTCAAAAACTTTAACAGCCGGAAAGGGAAAGGGGCTGTGGGCTATACATCCGGAGAAACCATTTTTATCAAGATCAATGAAGGCACCTCTTCATGGAGGTCCAATGGTGACCTGACTCGCAGGGACCATGCTGCCATTTCCGAGACTTCCCCACAGGTGACCCTCGGCATCCTGAAGCAGTTGATCGGGGAGGCAGGCGTTCCCCAGGAAAATATCTGGGTTGCTGATCCAAAATCACATATCTGGCAGGAGAGCTACGAAAAGTTCGCAGCGGTATACCCCGATGTCAATTATGGAGACAGGGATGGAGACTACGGAGGGACAAGAACATTGCTGACAGAAGCATCTGAACCTTCGGTCTACTTTTCTGATAAAGGAGCCGAAATGCCCGATGCAATCAATGACACCTATTATGAGCAGATGGTAAATGCAGATTACCTGGTCAACCTCGCAGCACTGAAAGCACATGCAAGGGCAGGAATCACCCTCACTGCCAAAAACCACTTCGGCTCCCATAACAGGAATTCAGCAGCGCATATGCACCCAGGCCTGGTTGCACCTGAAAACGACCAGGTGGAGCGTCCCGATTACGGGATGTACAGGGTGCTTGTGGATATCATGGGTAGTTCAGCACTTGGTGGCAATACCCTTCTATTCGTTGTTGATGGCCTCTGGGGCGGAACGGAAGCAACCCAATACCCCGTGAAATGGACCATGGAGCCATTTAACAATGACTGGCCAAGTTCGATCTTCATGTCCCTCGACCAGGTAGCGCTGGAGTCGGTCTGTTTTGACTTTCTCAGGCACGAGGCAGAAGCCGGATCGGAGCTCTGGTATGACCGTCCCAATTTTGCCCAGGGTGTGGATGACTATCTCCACCAGGCAGCTTCGAGCGAAAACTGGCCCGAGGGAATCACTTATGATCCAGACAATTCCGGCACTCCGATTGGAAGCCTGGGTGTACACGAGCACTGGAACAATCCGACACTCAAACAATATTCAGGAAATCTTGAAGAAGGAACCGGAATAGAATTGTATGCCATCCCGTCCGACCTCGTGGCAGAAGATGAGGGATTCGTAGCAAAAGAGACAGCAACTGTTCCAAACGTGGATGGCATCGGGGATGATGCATGCTGGACTTCAGCAGAATGGTTCCCGATCGACCAGCTTTGGATTCCCTGGGGAGAAAACAACATTCCCGCTGATGATTTCAGTGGTAAATTCAAAGTGATGTGGTCATCCGAGACTGACCTGTTGTACTTCCTTGTAAAAACCACCGATGATGTTTTTGTGGATGGATATGTATATCCCGATGGTGGCTATCCCAATTACGACATCCTTGAGATATTTATCGATGAAGATCATTCGGGTGGTGGACATGTATTTGACA
>CAKZNC010000023.1 GCA_937129385.1 uncultured Bacteroidota bacterium | reverse complement strand
CGATCCGCATGGAACCGGTGTTTATGATTCTTGGGCAGAGCGCCGGGACCATCGCCTGCATGTCACTCGACAAGGACATCGAGCTGCACGACCTGGCATACGAAGAGTTAAAGGATCAGTTGCTGGAAGATGGGCAGGTGATCACTTACAGCAGGTAGTCATTCGATGAAAGGCAAGCCCGTAATCATGATACCGTGCTTTAATGAAGGACTGTTCTGGTAGC
Organism: uncultured Bacteroidota bacterium; assembly: GCA_937129385.1. Taxonomy (GTDB): domain Bacteria; phylum Bacteroidota; class Bacteroidia; order Bacteroidales; genus M55B112. Next base: position 36,823 of record CAKZNC010000023.1, on the reverse strand, counting down.
TGTCAGGACGCTGGAGCCATCAATGCCCATCAACTCATGGCATGATGCTACCAGTGCTTCTGCCAATTGTTAATAAATCCGCATTGCTCAGCGTCAAATTGCAATACTTCGTCCAGACCTTCGCCTGAAAATATCGGGATCAATTGAATGTTGATTCCCTTCTGCACTGCATCTGAAAAATGAATCTTTTCAGCAGCGCCTGACATCTCACGAACCAGCTCACCATCCGGGGCATATATTTCTTGCCTGATTTGTAGATTTTTCCCGGTGGCATTGACGATCCCAAATTCGATATGGACAATTGCCATTGATTGTAACTTACTGTCTCACATGGGCTTGCAAAGCTGCTGCTATGGATAGAAAAGCAAAGAAATTAATGGATCTCTTCATTTCAAAATGTAATTGGTGGGTATGAAGATACAACTGATCTCTGAAATCAGGCTAATCTCGTATACTGAATGAATTTCAACAGCACAAAATGTAATTGAAATTAGATTGTTACAGGAAAATTTGGTTTTTTATGTAATGTTTTAGATTTTATTACGTACTAAAGATTGCTAACTTTTAATTGAAGAGGAGAAAAAGTAGATGAAAAACACTATCGTTACGTTAATCGTTATCATATCTCAGACATTTGTACTGGCATATAATTCCGATAAGGAAATTCCCAAAGATTATGCTTCAAAAATCAATGCAGTTCAACTTTTCAATTCCCTGAATGAAAAGAATGAGCAAATGCCCGACTATACCGTTTTCGAGTTGGCTGTCAGGGGATACAACAAATTGAAGAAGGATTCTGCCGGTATAAAAAAAGACATACTAACCCTTATTGATTTTAGCCTGTCATCCAATAAAAAGAGACTTTGGGTGATCGACCTGGAAAATGAAAAGGTCTTGTACAATGACCTCGTTGCACATGGTAAAAATACAGGAAACGAATATGCCAGGGTCTTTTCGAATACACCAGCAACAAACATGAGTTCTCTTGGATTTTATATTACCGGTGAAACTTACTTTGGAAAACATGGGCTATCACTATTCCTTGATGGCCAGGAGAATGGATATAACGACAATGCCAGGAAACGGGCGATTGTCATGCATGGTGCAACGTATGTCAGCAACGCCTTTATAAAAAAATATGGCCGACTGGGGAGAAGCTTTGGTTGTCCTTCGATTTCCATGACCATATACGAGGAACTGATCAAGACCATCGCCAATGGAACTTGCATGTTTATCTACTATCCTGACCAGGATTACCTTGATAATTCCAGTATGCTTTTAGAGGGAATCATATAGCCATCGCTGTTGGTAATAATTCGCTTTATCGGAGAAAATAGGGTTATTCAGCTGAACTGTAGCATTCATATAAACTGGAAACAAAAAAACAAATTCGAGACTCCCGGGGCTAAAAATGCTCTTCGCCGATCATAAAGGTGCTTTCACTGCCCTCACTCCTCCATGACGTGGATTCTATTGCACAGTTTATAAAAGAATATCTACACTTTCCGGGGTATAAAACTGTTACAGATTCTTGTAATATCCATATGAATCATTCTTTCACAGGCGGTTATGAAAATCTATCGCTGTTTGGAATGGTTTTCTAACGTACTCCGTTTGTCAGTTCATTGATCATTCCCGAAGAACACGGTCTTACAGGCCTTAAAGTCAATAATAGTAAAACAGAAAATTTATGGAGATATTTATTCCTAAGATTCAAAAAAATACCACCAGTTACTGGCAGATAATTATTCTGTCCCTGTCCCTGATTCTGGTCAGCGGCTGTGCATCCAGCAATTATTCGGTGAGTCTGCCCGGGACTAGTCTCAGGACCGGTTCAGTGAAACTTGAAAAGAGGTACATCTGGAATCCTCTTCTTGCAAGTGATTTTATCCTGGGTTACGGCGTTTCTGAGCAGGGTAACCTTTACCAATTCTATAAAAAGCATGACTTCAACCCGCTTTGGCTATCCCACGGAAGTCTGAACAATAATTCCAAGGAGTTGCTTAAGAGTCTGAATACAACCTGGAAAGAGGGTCTTTCAGGTAAAAATTACAACGTCGAAGAGATACATGAAATGATCAATGAACTCCGTGGAGCACAGGAGATGACTCCTGCGACAATGAAAAAAATAATGTACCTGGACATCATGTTCACAAATGCATACCTTGAATACGCTGCTGATTTATACATAGGGAAAGTGAATCCCGACAGACTGGACTCAATATGGGAGGCACTCCCTCAATCGGAGGACTTAATGACCATATTGGACCATGCATTATCAAAAAACCAGGTAGCACGTTCACTTGAAGAACTCAAACCTGATAATAGAGCTTACGATATGCTGACTGATAAAATGGAGCAATACATGGAAATCAAAGTCCAGGGAGGATGGATTCAGCCTGGATATTTCCCGGTTCTTGAATATGGTGACACATCAGCAAATATCATCCATGTGAAAAAATTCTTTAAAATATCCGGTGATCTCAGGGATGTGGACAGTCTTTACATGCGCTCTCCGTGGTTTGATGAAATACTTACCGATGCCGTAATGGAATTCCAGCATCGGCATGGTCTATATGTTGATGGTGTAATCGGAAGGAACACATTGTCCAGCATGAATTATTCTGTGGATCAGCGCATTGACAAGATCAGAGCAAATCTGGAACGTCTAAGATGGTTGCCTGATGATCTGGGCGAAAAATATATACTTGTCAATCTTCCTGAATACAAGCTCAGGTATTACGAAAACGACAAAATTGCGTCTGAAATGAAGATCATTATCGGTGAAATTGAAAACTCTACACCGGTTCTGAAGGATACGCTTCAATATATCGTATTTAATCCAACCTGGAGATTACCCAGGAGCATTGCGGTTGAAGAGGTCCTCCCGAAAATAAAATCTGACTCTACCTATCTCAACAGGAATAAATTTTCGTTGCTAAAGGGTTCATACCTTAGCAAAGACACGATCCATCCAGACAGTGTTGACTGGACACAAATTGAAAAGGATAATTTTCCTTTTTACATAGTGAGAAAACCAGGTCCGGCCAACCCATTGGGAAGAGTGAAATTTTTATTTCCAAATTATCATGCTATTTACCTGCATGATACACCTGCAACCCATATGTTTAACTACAGGGAAAGACATTTCAGCCATGGCTGCATTCGCCTGGAGAGGCCATTTGAACTTGCATCCCTCCTATTGAATGGCCGGATGACTGAAGAAGAGATAAGCGAGGTAGTTGAATCTAAAGAAACGCAGTCTGTAATTGTCCCTGATGAAATCCTGGTGCACTTTATTTACCAGACAGCTTGGGTGGATGAACAGAAAAAAATCCATTTCAGGGATGATATTTACTACTTTGACAAGATGACCCTTGAACGATTGGAGAAAGGAAAATTAGCGCTGAACAGTAGATTGAATTGAAATCCATACAAAGGCAGTTTTTAAAAAGGAACACAGGAAAAACATCAGAAATCAACTTGTGGCAGTATTCATCAGTTTGATTCTGCTGGGAGGATCACTCTGGGCAATTATCAAGCTGGTATTTTATATCCAGGAGAGATTTCACTAAATTTGATTCTGCATCCCTTCCAGGTCAACAACCTTAATTAAATTTAAAAAGATGAAAAAGACAACTGTATTGGGTCACAGCGACCTCAACGTAAATCGTATTGGATTGGGTTGCATGGGCATGTCAGAATTCTATGGATCATTTGACGAGAATGAATCTATCAAAACACTGTATAAAGCCATTGACCTTGGAGTCAATTTTTTCGATACGGCTGATATGTATGGCTAGGGAGCGAATGAACGCTTATTGGGAAAAGCATTTCAAAACCGCTGGAAAGATGTGATCTTAGCCACCAAATTTGCCGTGATGCATGGACCCAATGGAGAATTCCTGGGACTGAACGGGAAGCCTGAATACATCAGGCAGGCATGCGAAGATAGTCTTCAAAGACTGTAGGTGAGCGGTATTAGTCCTTCAAATTCATAATAATATTGATGACCTTCCCAACCGGTCGGGATCAGTAAATTTAAAGTCAGGCACCCACAGCCGAAAGTCTGCGCAAAAGGATCCCCTTTAGCTCCCCTTTTACCGCTTCCAGGTCCTGCTTCTCCCCGATTTCCTTTTCCATGGAGGTGACTCCCTTCTCCTGGAATCCGCATGGGTTGATATAGGTGAAATAATCCAGGTTGGTATTCACGTTGAAAGCAAAACCATGCATGGTCACGTACCGACTGGAGCGTACACCGATGGCACAAATCTTCCTGGCCTTCCGTGGGTGATCCTCATCGATCCAGACGCCTGTAGCGCTGGACGAATGGGTCGCCTCGATCCCATGGTTTGCACACAGCTCAATGATCGAATCTTCCAAAAACTTGATATAATCTTTCAAGCCCATCCCGTGCGCCTCCAGGTCCAGGATCGGGTAACCGACGATCTGACCGGGACCGTGATAGGTGATGTCCCCTCCCCTGTTGATCTTGTAAAAGGTGGCATCAATCTTTTCCAGGAAATCCTTATGTATCAGCATATTGGTCTCATCGCCGCTCTTCCCGAGGGTGTATACATGCGGGTGCTCGACGAAAAGCAGGTACTCGCCTGGCGTTTCACCCTGCGCTCCATTCCGCTTATGCTCCATCCATTTCCCGAATAGTGTTTCCTGGTAATCCCATGTCTCCTTGTAATCCTTCACCCCCAGGTCCTCAAAAATGATATCGCGCATTTTTCGTATTGTATTTTAATATTTTATGCTGAACATTGGCGCCAGTCTCACCCTGGCGGCTTAACACCTAATTATTTCAGTTCATCTTCTATCTTTTACTTGCCAGCAGTTTTTGCTTCCCTGCTCCCGGCATGGCGTTCGGCGTGGTAGGACGATCTCACGAGCGGACTGCTTTCCACGTGTCGGAACCCCTTTTCCAGTGCGATCATTCGGTAGGATTCGAATTTATCAGGATGAATATATTCTTCCACCGGCATATGGTCAAGCGTGGGCTGAAGGTATTGCCCGAGGGTCATCACCTCGCAACCCGTCTCAACCAGGTCATCCATGGTCTCAAAGATCTCCTCTTCTGTTTCTCCCAGACCCAGCATGATCCCCGACTTTGAAGTCAGCCTGCTCTCACTTACCTGCCGGATCACTTCTAGGCTGGTCTCATATTTCGCCCTCGTCCTGATCTGCGGGGTCAGTCGGCGCACCGTCTCCAGGTTATGGGAGATCACCTCGGGACCGGCATCGATTATCTGTCCGATTAGCCCCGGCTTACCATCCATATCCGGAATGAGCGTCTCCATGGTCATCCCCGGAACTTCCCGCTTCAATATCCGAATTGTCTCTGCCCAGAACCCTGCCCCCTTATCCTCAAGATCGTCCCGGTCCACCGATGTGATCACGGCATGCCGGATCCCCATCTTCCTGATCGATTCTACGAGCCTGGCAGGCTCGTTCGTGTCGGGTGGTGCAGGCCGACCTGTCTTCACAGCGCAAAATTTACAGGCCCGGGTACAGGTGTCCCCCAGGATCATGAATGTAGCGGTCCCTTCCGCCCAGCATTCTCCTATATTCGGACAGTTCCCGCTTGTGCAAATGGTATGGAGGCGGTTTCGCTCTACCACATCCTTTACCTGCATGTACTTTTTTCCGCCTGGCATCTGCATGCGCATCCAGTGCGGCAGTCTTTTTCGTCCCTTCAAATCGTTCCCCATTCCTGGTCTGGATTTAATGATGCGACAAAACTAATAAAGCCGAGTGATTTTCGGAAGGTTAAAAAACATATCAGGATCAGCCTTCGTCACGTACCTCCCCAACCTGCTCAGGTGTAATAGAGCCATCTGCAGTACCGAATCTTTTCCGAACGTAATTCAGAACGTCGGCCACCTCAAGATCGGTCAGATGTGGCAACGGTGCCATGACCATGCTGAAGACCTCGCCGTTCACTTCGATCTCTTCATCCATTCCATGCAGGACAATGCTTATCAGAGTTTCCGTGTCGCCATTCACCCACTCTGTGTCATGGAGGGTCGGGTACATGCCCGGGACACCATTCCCATCGGCCTGGTGACAGGGAAGACAATGCAGGGTATACACGTCATGACCTGGATGAGCGGTGATGTCATCTGCAGATTCGATCACCGGTGTCTTCCCGGCCTTTTTCGAAGTATCAATTTCTTTTTTCTTGCCCCCTGAACATGCAGAAAGCATCATCAGTGCTGTGATCAGCAGAAAGTTCGTCCTCATCAGATCGTGAATTTGTAGATTGAATAATTTTTGAAAATACTGATAAAGACTGAAATATTCTAGTCCTCGTAGTAAATTCTCCAGACCCTTCCCTCGCGGGAATCGGTTACATAGAGCGAGCCATCCGGACCAACTGCCAGTCCGCAAGGACGGTAGACCGCATCACCCGGGTTTTCCACAACCTCCTGCTGTGAAAAATTATCGGCAAATATCTCCCACTCGCCTGATGGCTGTGTGCCTTCAAACGGAACGAATACTACAAAATATCCCTTCTGGGGTTCCGGGGCTCGGTTCCATGACCCGTGAAAGGCGATAAATGCACCGTTTTGGTATTTTTCAGGAAACTGGGTGCCCGAATAAAACAGGAGATCGTTGGGTGCCATATGTCCCGGGAAGCCCATTATCGGGTCGGTCTTCGCTGAACAACGTCCTATCTCCACACCATCACCTCCATATTCAGGAGCAAGTACTTTTTTACCCTGGAGCTGATCGTAATAGCAGTAGGGCCATCCAAAATCCGCACCATCATCCAGCATCATGAACTCCTCAGAAGGAAGTTTCGCCCCGGCCACCGCATCGTATAAGTCAGGATAAAACTGGTGCAGCTGGTCACGGCCATGCTGCACTCCATATAGTTTTCCCACATTGTCGTTCCACCGCAGTGCCACCATGTGCCTGATCCCCGTTGAATACCGGTACCCGTCATCCATCTGGGTCTGTCCCACAACATCTGCTTTGAATTGCCATATTCCGCCAGCATAATCCAGTATCGGACAGGGATCCATTCCGGGTGAGCCCTTTGTTCTCATCTGCTCCATACAAGCGTTTGCGGGTGCCCCGATGGTCACGTACATGTTTCCCTCGTTATCAAATTCAAATGGCTTGGCTGCGTGCTGGTTCTGATCCACCAGTTCAGCGGCGATGATCTCATACGCTTCTGACGGTAGCAGGTCTTCATAATCGTTGAAAGGGTACCTTACCACCATGGAATCTGCCCCGTAATACAGGTAACCGTCGTGCAGTTCAATGCCTGTTCCGGACACGCTACCGAAATAACTGACCGCATCGGCTTTCCCATCCCCGGTGGTATCGCGGAGGGCAACCGCTCCTTTGCCATCTTTGGGCCGCCGGAGGGAGACATACATGTCGCCGTTATCCTTAATGGTGATGTGCCTGCCATTGCCCAGGCTATCGGCAACTACGAGTGCTGAAAAGCCCTCCGGAAGGACAAGTCCGCCATTTTCAGGATCAGGTTGCATTTTGTTCTCTGGTTCACCGCATCCTGTAATGAATAGGATTGCAATCAATGGAAGGAAAATTCTTTTCATTCTGAAGGGTTTGTGGTTTAATTGATTAACAATGAAATTGCCAAGAGGTTTAATTTTATCGGAAAAATATCAATATTAGGAAATACCTGATGCGGACCTCCTGTTAGGTTATATTCTGCATACTGCAGTTTTCTGACACCACGTTCAGCATCGGGTTCATTGGTTCATAGGGTACAGGGGGTGCAAAGATCCTCAGGCGTAATTTTGAAGAACTGGTGGAGAACCTCGCCTCTTCGGCAAAATATCACAGGTTTAATGAAAAACTCTTTTAGTCAGTCCCCGGATATTTTTTACAACATTCCTGAGATCAATATTCAATCTGTTTTGTTATACAAGTAAACTATAAAACAATGAGTTTAATGGAGTATGAAAATTTCCTGGTCAGTCCAGGCAAATCAGTTGACCTGAATCAATACGATCCCGCATTTGTCGAAAAGGGGATCTCCAAAAAGGATGGTAAAAAGCGGATGAAGAAGAACCGGAAGGCAATCGCAGGGCTGCAGGACAAGTTCTATGCATATGACCGCTATTCATTATTGCTGGTGTTCCAGGCACTTGATGCAGCTGGGAAAGACAGCACTGTCAAGCATGTGCTCAGACGTATACGTCCGCAAGGCATCAATTTTGTCGATTTTCTGCCACCTTCGAAAGAAGAGCGGCAACATGATTTCCTCTGGAGGATACACCGGCAGACCCCGAAACGGGGCATGATCAATGTTTTTCACAGGTCGTACTATGAGGATGTGACAGCCACAAGGGTGCATCCCGAATATATACTGGAACAGAAACTACCGGAAATCGGGAAAACAGAAGACATCAATGATGCCTTCTGGACCAAGCGGTTCAGGCAGATCAACGATTTTGAACAGATGCTGACAGAGAACGGAACTGTGATCATCAAATTCTTTTTAAATGTTTCAGAAGCAAAGCAGAGTCAGCGATTCCTTAAAAGATTGCGCAGGGATGACAAACACTGGAAATTTTCCGAGAAGGATATCAAGGAACAGGAATTGCGCCCACAATACCTCGAGGTTTACGAAAAGGCCATCAATCACACTGCAACAGGTGAGGCACCCTGGTACATTATACCCGCTGACAGGAAATGGTATATGCGGTACCTGGTGAGTGAAATTATCCTCAACACCATGCAAAAGCTTGATATATCATACCCCGTACTCTCCCTGGAAAGCCAAAAAGAACCAGCAGAGATCAAATCCGAACTGAACAAAAAGGCAGGAAAATAAATTAACTTTGCTGTCCATGAAACCAAAACAAGATGTCCAGCAATTACTTAAGCTTGCACAGCGCGTCCAGGCACTATCCGAAAACGGTCAGCATTTTGCCGAATCGGACTATGACATGGACCGGTACACGGAACTGGAAAAGATCTCGCTGGAAATGATCTCGCTGATCACCGACACCAGCATTGAGATCATCCAGCCACTTATTGAAGAGAAGTTCGGGTACCGGACTCCGAAGGTGGATGTCCGCGCTGTTGTGTTTGACCAGGATGATGCAATCCTGATGGTAAGGGAAAAGATCGATGGAAAATGGTCGCTCCCCGGTGGCTGGGCAGATGTGGGTTATACCCCTGCTGAAATCGCACTCAAGGAGACTTCGGAGGAGGCCGGGATTGATGTTGAACCCGGCAGACTGCTTGCCATATTCGATAAAAAATGTCACGATCATCCCCCGGATATTTTCTATTCTTACAAGCTCTTTATCGAGTGTAAACCGCTCAATGACAAATTAAAAACCGGCTATGAAACCTTAGATGCTTCCTACTTTGCAGCCGAAGACCTGCCTGAACTATCGACCCCGCGCAATACACTTAACCAGGTGGAGATGATGTTTGAATATAGGAAAGGCAAGCGGAGCTGGCCATACATCGACCTGTAGATATCCATTATTGATCTGCCAGAAGACTGCTGTTCTCCCCTCTCCATCCTGTGCTTAAATTTTGGACCATTACTGTGAAACATTTCACAAATAATATTGCAACTCCTCATTATTCGATGTATTTTTGTCACAAAATCTATGAATGAGAACGGAAAGTGATTTTTTAGGTGAAATGCAGGTACCGGCAAATGCACTGTTTGGTATCCATTCTGCACGTGCAGCCGATAACTTCCCGAACAATGAGGATTTTGAATTGCAGTGGTTCGAGGCCATTGGCAAAGTCAAGCAGGCCTGTTATGAGACAGTGCTGAGATTCAGGTCGGCCGTTGAGAAAAAGGAGCCTGGTCTTTCCGATCACCTGCGCCTGCCTGGTCCCGAGGTCCTGGAGGCAATGATCACCGCTGCCACCGAGATCAGCATCGGTAAGCACTTCAGTCATTTTATCGTTCCTGCCATCCAGGGAGGTGCCGGCACAAGTATCAACATGAACATCAACGAGATCATCACCAATCGTGCGCTTCAGCTGATGGGAAAAAAGCCCGGTGATTATGAATTCATCGACCCGGTGGAAGCCGCAAACATATTCCAGTCCACCAATGATGTCATCCCCACCGCCCTCACGGTGGCTGTCATGGAGTTGCTGAACAAGCTGGAAGAATCTGTCAACAAAACCAGGCGGCAGACCGAAACTTTGGAAAACAGGTACAGAAACAGCCTGAGGCTCGGGTTCACGCAGTTGCAGGAAGCCGTGCCCGGAACTTACGGTCAGCTGTTCAGTACCTACAGCGATGCCCTGAGCCGTGATTGGTGGCGGATCTCCAAGAGTTTTGAGCGCATCAAGCAGATCAACCTGGGGGGTGGCGCGACCGGAACCGGGATTTCCATTCCCAGGTATTTCATCATGGAGGTCACCGGTCACCTCAGGAAGATCACTTCACTCCCCCTGGCCCAGGGTGAAAGCTTTCCCGACATCACCGCCAACCAGGATGCCCTGGTAGAGGTACACGGAATCCTCAAAGCTCATGCAGTCAATCTTGAGAAGATCGCAAACGACCTCCGGCTGCTGTCCTCGGGAATCAACAGGGAGAAGGAATTGTATCTCCCGGAAAAGCAAGCCGGAAGTTCCATCATGCCTGGAAAAGTCAACCCGGTGATCCCGGAATTCATTATCTCCGCCTTGCATGAAATTTACAGCAACGATGTACTGCTCACCTCCCTCGCCGGCCATGGTCAACTTGAGCTGAATGCCTATCTCCCATCAATGGGCAGGGCGATCCTGCGCAGTCTGAATCTGCTTATATCGTGTAACCAGACACTGGAAGAGAACCTGTTACGCGGCCTCAGGGTAGAGGAAGAGGTGGCTGCCGGCAGACTTTTACACAGTCCGGCCGTAACCACTGCGATCTCCCCCCTGATTGGATACAACAGGGCAGGAGAACTGGCCAGACAAATGAAGGAACATCACCAGGATATTTTCGAAGCGAACAGCGCATTGGGAATCATTGCACCAAAAAAACTTGAAGAGTTCATGCAGCCTGAATTCTTGCTTAAAAAAGGCTTTTCAGTCAGGGATCTCAGGGATTTAAACAAAGATGAGTCGTGAAAGGAAGCGCATCGAAACCACATATCGGGATTTTCGGCAGAAGGAACAACGGGAAAAGCTCATTGATCAATTCAATCACTGGTCAGGATATTGCCATTGTCTCCCCCACTGCGGGCACAACCACCGACCCGGTTAAAAAAACCATTGAGATCCCCGGAATCGGTCCGGCAGTATTGATCGACACTGCGGGAATGGACGATTTCGGTGAGCTCGGTGACAAGCGAGTGCAAAAGAGCAAAGCGCTCATCAGGAACATAGACCTTGCTGTCCTTGTCATTACCTCCAATCAATTGGAAGAACCGGAGGAAGACCTGGTGATGGAACTGGAGAAATGGGAAGTTCCATTTGTCGTGGTACACAATAAATCAGACATTGAGCCGGCATCACCGGAGATGGAGGAGCGTTTCGCAGGAAGACTCGTCAATTATTCGTGTATAGAGGAGAATAACAGGGAATTGCTTATCACAATGCTCAGGCAATCCATTCCCGAATCGGCATACATGGCCCGTTCACTTGTCGGGGACATCATCAGCCAGGGCGACCTCGTACTGCTCATCACACCCATAGATGATGAGGCGCCGGAGGGCAGACTGATCCTTCCTCAAGTGCAGGCCATCAGGGACATCCTGGACAATGATGCGATTGCTGTTGTTGCCAAGGAACGAGAAATCGACGCCTTGCTCCGAACCCTCCGTCCGAAACCTGCCCTGGCCATATGTGACAGCCAGGTCTTTCTAAAGGCCGACGGCTCGGTTCCGGACAACATTCCGCTGACAAGCTTTAGCACCGTGCTGGCAAGGTACAAGGGAGACTTTGAGAGGTATCTTGAGGGCACTCCGAAACTCGATGCATTGAAAAACGGGGACCGGGTGCTGATCCTTGAATCATGCACCCATCACGTCTCATGTGATGATATCGGTAGGGTGAAGATCCCGCGATGGTTGTCCCAGTTTACAGGTGCAAAACTTGATTTTGAGGTGGTGAGCGGACTGAACCACGTCCCGGGGGAAATTACGGATTACAGCATGGTGATCCAGTGTGGCGGGTGCATGATCACAAGGAGGCAACTGATCAACCGGCTCAGGCCTGCCATTGAAGCGGGTATCCCGGTGACAAATTATGGAATGGCGATTGCATACATGCAGGGAATATACAGGCGGGCCATCGCGCCGTTTGTTGATAAGAAGAATGGAGAAACGAGTTATTTGTAGATGGAATTCAGCAAGATCATAGAACAAGACAAGCCCGGAAAAGATGAACTGGTGAGGATGCTTGAGGCATCTGGTGAAGAGCGTACCCTGCTATTTGAGCAGGCCGTGAAAACCAGGGAACAGTTTATCGGCAAGAAGGTGCATTTCAGGGGGTTGATCGAATTCTCCAACATCTGTTCCAAGGATTGCTACTATTGCGGGATCAGGAAAGGAAACAGAAAGGTGAAACGCTATGAGCTGTCGGATGAGCAGATCATAGAGGCAGCTGCATTTGCGCATAAGCAGAATTATGGTTCGGTGGTGATCCAGGGGGGAGAGATCGCCTCCCCTGCATTTACTGCCAGGATCGAGCATTTGCTGAATGAGATAAAGCGGCTTTCAGACGGTAAACTGGGGATTACCCTTTCCCTGGGTGAGCAGACAGGTGAAACCTATCTCCGGTGGAAAGAGGCCGGAGCACACCGCTATCTCCTCAGGATAGAATCCTCCAACCAGGAGCTTTACGGGAAGATACACCCTGCGGGGCATACACACGACTTTAAAGCAAGACTTGGTTGTCTGCACACCCTGCAGGACCTTGGCTACCAGACCGGAACAGGTATGATGATCGGACTCCCCTTTCAGACCACCGGTCACCTGGCAGAAGATCTGCTATTTATTCAGGAGCTTGATGTGGACATGGTCGGGATGGGTCCCTATATAGAGCACCCCGACACACCATTGTATCGATACAGGGGCGAATTACTACCCATTAAAGAGAGATTCGACCTGTCATTGAATATGATCGCTGTGTTGCGCATCCTGATGAAAGATATCAATATAGCTGCTGCAACAGCGCTACAGGCCATTGATCCTATGGGAAGGGAGAAGGCGATCAGGGTGGGTGCAAACATCATCATGCCCAACATCACTCCCGGGCTCTACCGGAACGACTATTCACTTTATGAGAACAAACCCTGCACCGATGAAGAGCCGGAGGAGTGCCTGGGCTGTCTTGATGCACGTATACAGATGGCTGACAGCATGATCGGGTATGGTGAATGGGGGGATTCAAAACATTACCAGCAGCGGATACGCCGACAAAATAATTCGACGGGATGAACAGAAAAGAGATCAGGCAACTCATTGAGAAAGAGATATCCAGGACTAAAAAGCTTATCAGGGATTACGAAGAGATGAGTCAGCCAGTGGAACCCGACGATGCGATCGGGCGGATTTCCCGGATGGATGCCATCAACAACCAGAGTGTAACAGAAGCCTCCCTGCGCCAGGCAAGGGAGAAGCTGAAAAACCTGGAGGATGTCCTTTCCGGGATTGAAAAGAAAGGATTCGGGGTTTGCCGCAAGTGTGGAAACGAGATACATATCAGGAGGATCATGGTTCGACCCGAAAGCACCTTGTGCATCCGTTGTGCTGTCTGAGTCAGCAGAGATGCCGGAAGATATATACTATCGACGTGTGAACAGGAGTTAATAGTATATCGGACCCTTAAAAATCGCCCTCATGAAATTATTGACCAACATACTTTCATTCGTCGTTCTCACCACCGTTTTTCATACAGCCTGTGCCCAGTCGCAATATGAACTCCTTTATCTCGAAAGGGACTATGCTTCCATAGCGAAACTCAGTGGACAGCTGGTTGATTCTTCAGATTATTACTGGAATGCAATTGCGAAGAAGCAGCAGGGACATCTGGGCAGTGCCATCGATGTACTCATCTCAGGAACTGAATTGTATCCTGGGTACCAACAGCTGGAGAAATTGCTTGCAGAAAACCTCTTTGTCGCCGGGCGATATGTTGAGGCCCGACCGTTGCTGGAAAAATACAGATCAGATCAGGCATTTTTCTTCAGGTATATTCGGGTGCTTGAATTTAATGCTGAAAATAAGCTCGCAATCCAGCACCTGGAGGAAAGATTGGAAAGCGATTTACTCAACATTGAGTTGCTGTCCCGGTTAGGCGACAATTATGATGAGACAGGGCAAATCCTTTCAGCGAGAGATACCTACAGGAAAGTGGTCAGGATCAATCCGAAGGATATTGTGACGCTCGGAAAACTGGCCAACATCCAGCTCAGGCTCAAGGAATATGAAGGGGCGATCGCCAATTGTGAAAAGGGCCTCCTTCTGGATTCAACCAACAGTCCGCTCACCCGCATCAAAGGACTTGCATCGTTCAGGAAAAGTGATTTCATCACCTCGGCAGCTTGTTTCAGACAGATCCTGGCCAGCGGTGACTCAGGAATTGTGATCCTGAAGCACCTGGGGATAAGCGAAATAAAAAATTATGATTTTCATGGAGCCAGGGAGCACCTTTTGTTGGCAAGGGAAAAAGATACCACGGATTACGAATTGTGCTTTTTCCTGGGCAGGGCCTTCCTGAATTCCACGATGCCGGATTCCGGGCTCTATTACCTGGCGGCTGCAGATACGCTATTGGTACCAGATCCAGAGGTCCTGACAGTAATCCATCTTGAAAAGGCATCGATCTACAGTACCCTGGAACAATATGAGAAGGTCCTGCAGGAATACCGGCTGGCCTATGCAGACACACCCAAACCCGCCTATCTGTTTTACATGGCATCGAACTACCAGTACCGGATGGAGGACAAGCAGAAGGCACTCGAATTTTATGAACGCTTCCTGGAAGAACTGCCGCCGGTGGATACCGATGGAAGACAGACCTTGCGTAAGCAGACTTCGATCAGTATGAAGAAGGTTGCGCAGGATGCGGTCAGGGATCTGAAAGAAGAGCTGTTCTTTGAAGGAAAGCTCGAGTGATGGATTTTCCCTCGATTATAACCCAAACCTATCATTAAATGTTATGAGATATAATTGTGCATTGACAACAGATTGTATCATTTTCCAGGGCGATGCAGTTGTCCTGATACGCCGTGGCAACCCTCCTTTCAAAGGATCGTATGCGCTTCCGGGTGGCTTTGTTGAACCAGATGAGACGGTGGAAGATGCATGCAGAAGGGAAGCACTTGAAGAGACCGGACTTGAGCTAAGGAATCTACAGTTGGTGGGCGCCTATTCTGCACCTGGAAGGGATCCCAGGGGACGGACGATTTCCGTTGCTTTTCTTGCTGAGGCTGATCTTACAAAAATGAGGGCCGGGGACGATGCTGCAGCAGTTGAGGTCGTCGCGAACTGGAGGAATGCATCGCTTGCTTTCGATCATAAACAAATTCTTCTGGATGCTGTTAAACTTATAGAAGAGGCCAAATGAGGTAATCCAAACCTCTGATTCTGACCTCAGTTTCAAGGTGTGGAGATCCATGCCAGCATCATTCAGCAGGCTATTCTATGAAAAACTACACAGGGAATACCATCGATGTTGGATTCCAGTTTGGGATCCGGCGAACCTTTCCGGTCACGACGACGGAAGCCTGGGATATCGTTTTTTTAGAAGAGGGACGCCGGATCTGGCTGGGAGAAACCGACAATGAACTTGAACCCTATAAATCCTTTGCGACGAAAGAGGGGATCATCGGCTCGGTAAGGGTAATAAAACCAGGTGCTCATATACGACTGAACTGGACGAAACGAGGCTGGGAGAATATGAGCAGGGTTCAGTTAAGGATCATAGAAAACCAGGGGAGAGCAACCATTAGCTTTCATCATGAAAAATTGTTGAACATCGACCAGCGGGAAGAGGTGAAGGCATACTGGAATATGAAGATCAGGGAACTGGGAGAGTTGATTAGGGCAAGGGGCAAGGGATGAGGTCAGTCGGCAGTGGGCAGTAGGCAGTGGGCAGTGGGCAGTAGGCAGTGGGCAGTAGGCAGTGGGCAGTGGGCAGTGGGCAGTAGGCAGTGGTTTAAAAGATATGATCTGGTGAATTAACAATCTCATATTTTTCTAATAACAAATACCTGATTTTTAACACGATGACAACTGAAAAGTGTTAAATGTGGAAAATATATGTCTAGTTTACTTGTCTTTATGTATAGTTAACTTATCTTTGTGTCATATTATTTTTACATATTGTTAAGTTTAATGTTCATAAAATATTTAATACCATGACATACCAGGAAAAACAAAACATCGTCAACATGGGCAGTGGGATCCTGATCACACTGATCTATGCAATGATTATCTACAACCGGCACGCCGACGGCCTGTTCGATCTTACGCAGGATTACCGATCGTGGGGTATCGCGTTCCTGATCTTCATCGGCATTTCCATTGTTGCGCGGATCATCATCCAGATCATCTTTCATATTTTTAACGCCATAGCTACGCGGGAGGAGGATGTGCCGAAGGAGGATGAACGGGACAAGCTTATTAAACTGAAGGCCACACGGAATTCCTATTATGCTTTCACAGGGGGATTCATCATTTCTGTAATAGCCCTGGCACTGGGTATGCCGGTATACGGCATATTCATCGTGTTCGTCATCAGCGGTCTGCTGTCAGAGATTGTTGACAACAGTTCACAGATCTATTATTACAGGAAAGGAGTCTGATCATGAGCAGGAGTAAAATTCAGAATAACATAAGAAGGTTAAGATTTGATGCAGGGGAGATGACCCAGCAGGAGCTGGCCGATAAAGTGGAGGTGTCCAGACAGACCATTGTGGCTATAGAGAAGGGGAACTACTCCCCTTCACTTGAGCTGGCATTCCGGATCGCGAGACTTTTCGAAACTACGGTCGAGGAGGTGTTTGAGTATGGGTAAGGGGCAAGGGGCAAGGGGCAAGGAGCAAGGGGCAAGGAGCAAGGGGCAAGGAGCAAGGGGCAAGGAGTGGTAATATGAAGTGGAAAGGCGGGTCCAATGTTTGTATTAAATACTATCTTTATTTCTTCAAACCAATTGATCCGATCCAATGAAAAAAACAATACTGATTCTCCTGGCAGGGATGATCCTGAATATTCCAGCAGTTTCTCAATCCGGTAAGGTCTTTGACAACCTCTCGATGGAGAGTAAAATTTTGAAGGGTGAGCGTAAATTTGCCATCTACCTGCCCCCTGATTACGAGACTTCAGAGCGGAGTTACCCGGTTTTATACCTCTTGCATGGTGCAGGAGATGACCAGACCGGCTGGATACAGTTTGGTGAGGTCCTGCGGATCACCGACAATGCGATCAGGGATGGCATTGCGACCCCGATGATCATTGTAATGCCAGATGCCAACACCGGACAGCGGGGGTACTTCAACAGTATTGACGGAAAGTGGAGATACGAGGATTTCTTTTTCGAAGAGCTGATGCCCTTCGTGGAAGAACGTTACCGGATCAAGGGAGAGAAACGATACAGGGCAGTTGCAGGCTTGTCCATGGGCGGTGGCGGAACCTTCATGTATGCATTGCATCACCCGGAGTTGTTCTCATCGGCGTGTCCGCTGAGTGCCTATGTGGGTCCGCTCACCATCGACGACCTCACAAGGCGGCTGGAAAGATACGATCAGGATTATTCCGAAGAAGACCTGCCCGCCTATTTCGGGCGACACAATGCGGTTGAGTTGGTGAAAAATATGCCGGTCGATGACATAAAATCGGTCCGCTGGTTCATAGATTGCGGTGATGATGATTTTCTTTATGAAGGCAACAGCCTTATACACATTGAAATGAAAAAAAGGAACATCCCGCATGAATACCGGGTACGTGACGGAGCGCATAACTGGACCTACTGGAGGGAATCGCTACCTGTGGTGCTCGGATTTGTTTCCGACGCCTTTCATCAGCACTGATCCTATCTAATTTTTTTTACAATCACGCATGAGAAAAGCATTTTTACTGTCGCTAATTCTGCTGGCTTTATCTGCTGGCAAGCTGTCCGGGCAGACAGATACAGTCTTTAACAGGATCATCGAGATCGGGACCACCGATAACCGTACGATGGAACATCTGGATGTTCTGTCGAACCGTTTTGGAGGCCGGCTCATCGGTTCAGACGCTTATGAAAATGCTGCTTACTGGGCTGCTACAAAATTCAAAGAATGGGGCATGGACGTTGGCTTTGATGAGGTGGGTATGCTCCCGGTTGGGTTCAACCGTGGACCATGGTTCGGACGTATGCTGTCAGATGACGGTATGCACCTGCATTTTGCCACCCCATCATACACCTCTGGCACCAAGGGGGTTCAACGGGGACATGTATTGATCGAGCCCCGCACGCAGGCAGAATTTGACAGGATGAAAGGCAGGTTGAATGGTGCCTGGGTCCTTATTGGCGGGGAGAACGATGGTTTTCCCATTGACATTTCCCCAGAGGCCGATCTACGCAGGGATTCCATTATCAGGGAGAACAAGAGGATAGGAGAAGAGAATCGCAGGATCAGGCGTGAAAACCTTGAAAACGAAGGAAAAAGAAGGTATGAGAAACAACAGTTGCTCGACCCGATCGAGGAGCCGGCACTGTTTTACCGCGATATGGTGGAGGCCGGGATCCTGGGGATCATCCAGTCATCCAGCATACCGATCCGGGCAATGTATGACCGGAAAAATGTACACAGGATGACCTTTGATTCCCTGCCTGCTGTTCCTGATATAAAACTTGATGAGCACCAGTATGAGATCATTTACAGAATGGCTGAGGAGCGCCGCTATTTTCGGCTTGAATTCGACATCCGGAACCATTTTAAAATGGGTCCGGTGAAGTACCACAATGTGATTGGGATCATTCCGGGTACTGAATTCCCTGATGAATATGTGATCATGAGCGGACACCTGGATGCCTATGATGTTGCCACAGGTGGCGTGGATGACGGATCGGGCGTGAGTCCGACCATGGAGGCAGCCAGGCTGATCATGGAAGCTGGCGGGAAGCCAAAGCGAACCATCCTGGTGATCCTGTGGGCCGGTGAAGAGTTCGGGTTGTATGGCTCCAGCAGCTGGGTATCCCGGTTCGAGGAGGACCTTCCAAAAATTTCCAACATGGTGAATCGGGACGGAGGGCCAACTGTGCCAACGGCTCTCAGTGTTTCAGAAGCGATGAGGGATGATTTCATTCCGATCGTGGATGCCCTGAACCGCATCAATCCTGAATTTCCGGTTGAGTTAAAGGAACGGGAACCCCGTGAAAAACCTGATGAGCCGTGGGGCACAGACAGCGGTCCGTTTGCCGTAAAAGGAGTCCCGACCATTGGTTTCGAGACAGGTGATCCGAAGGGATACAATTTCAGTTACAGGGAGATCTGGCATACTGAAAGGGACACCTACAATATGAGTATACCTGAATACCAGGAGCAGGCAGCCATTGCCACTGCAATCCTTGTGTATGGAATCGCTGACCTGGACCATCTCCTCGACCGGGAGGGATACTATACAGAGGAGGACGAGTAGCAGGCGATCAACCTGTCCACTGCCCTCCCCCTGCTAAGATTGGCTGTCAGGAAGCAGCATGAACCTGAACGCTGCCGGTCCTGTTCAGTATACAAGTAATACAATCCATGCCTTAATCCAGAGTTGCATCTGCCTTTTTCTCCCTGGTGATCATTACGATGATCAATGCCCTGGCTACCAGGAATGTTGTCAGTCCCACAAGTGGACCCACCAGCGCCATTTTCAGTCCGCCAGCCAGAAGACGGGGAGTAATTTCGCCTGCCGCAGCGACATTGTCGAACGACATGATCAGGCCAAAGGTGCGGCCGAGGTATCCCCATGCCAGTGCAAACCATCCGATCGATGCGATCAGTGACCTGGCTTTAAGTTCGTCTGCATCCTTTACAATGATCGCTCGCACAAAAAGAACAATGATGATCACCAGCAGCACCAGGATCGTATAGGTGATCAGGGGTCCGCCATCGTTTAATTTCTCAATAATTGATTTCATAATGTTGTGGATTTAGTTGAATAATGATCTAAATGTATCGAAGCATATAATACCATATAGATCATTGAGACAAGCGGTCCTGATCGCACGATGTTTAACCTAAATTGCAGGACAAGTTGGAAAAAAAGGCTCAGATATGCAATTCGGGGTATGAATTCTGTTATTGGTCGCATTTTACAGTCACTGTACCCCGGATTTTGTAATATTGTAGTTATGGCAACCCCGCTTATAAGAAATATCAGAACATTGATGATCCACCTGGCTTTCTGGACCGGTGTCTGGTTCCTGTTTTTCTATTTCTTCAGCTACAATACAGAAGACCTTGAATATATCACATGGTTCTCCAGTCTGCTGGTTCCCCTTACCATGGCCGTGACCTATTTTGCCGTCTATTTTTTAATTCCCAACTACCTGCTCAAGAAGAGGTATGGCCGTTTCTTTCTCTTCAGTTTCTATGTACTTGTGGCCAGTTCATATTTCATTGTGCTGATCATCTATGGTAGCCTGATCTTCATTAAAAAATGGGATGCCTCGAACATTCCGCCAATGATGAAAAATTTCTTTTTCATCCTGATCCTGGTGTATCTCGTTGCAGGCCTGGTGGGATTTGTGAAAATCCTCAATCACAATTTCAGTACCGACCGAAAAAACAGGGAGTTGCAAAACAAGATCCTGACTACGCAGCTGGAACTCAGGGAACAGGAGCTCAATTACCTGAAACGCCAGATCCATCCGCATTTCCTGTTTAACACCCTGAACACTATTTATGGATTTGCGCTGAAACAGTCGAAGCAAACGCCCGAGATCATCCTGAAATTGTCAAATTTGCTGGACTATATTCTCTATCAAGTAAATAAGCCGCTTGTAAGTCTTGAGAATGAGATCAGGCATATACAGGAATACATCGAACTTGAGAAGATCAGGTTCAGCGAAAATTTACGTGTCTCTTTCAAGAGAAGCGAGATCGATGAAAAGATCATGGTCCCGCCGATGCTCTTCATTCCTTTTATTGAAAATGCCTTCAAGCATGGCAGTATCATTGATGGCTTTCTGACCATAGAGATCGAGATTCACATCGATGGAAATAACCTTGAATTCTCGGTCAGTAACACTGTTGATGATCCCGCAGGTAACTCGGGAGGTGTGGGGATGAAAAACATTCAAAAGAGGCTTGACCTGACCTTTAAGAACCAGTATGAAATGGAGTATGGAAGAAAGGGTGACAGATACAGTGTAAAGCTGGTGATCCATAACTTAACGAACAACTCAAATGGCTGAAATGATCAATTGTATCATCGTCGATGACGAATCTGTGGCCCGTGAGATCCTGGAGAATCACCTGGGGAGGATTGGCTCCATCAAGGTAGGAGCCAGCTGTAAGAACGCAATCGAAGCCTTCCGTGCCATCAACGAGCAACAGATCGACCTGGTGTTCCTGGACATCAACATGCCAGGTATAGACGGCTTATCCTTTGTAAAGTCAATGACGAGAGATATCAAGGTGATCTTTACAACTGCGTACCGCGAATATGCTGTAGATGGGTTTGATCTCAGGGCCGTGGATTATTTGCTGAAACCTATCTCATTTGAACGCCTGTTACAGGCGATCAACAGGTTTGTCGACGAATCCGGAACGCAACGAAATGATCGGGTTGAACGCCTGGGTACTGAAGCCGGTGAAAGCTTCTATGTGAAGTCAGACAGGAAGATGGTTCGCATCTGGCTGGAGGGGATCCGGTATATAGAGAGTTTTGGTGATTACCTGAAAATACACATGAAAGATCGAACGGTGGTCACGCGGGAAACTATGACCGTAATTGAGGCGAAGCTCCCAGCCGATCAGTTCATAAGGACGCATCGCTCATTCCTGGTTTCGGTGTCGTCCATAGATTCCTTCACAAGTGAGGTTGTAGAGGTTGGTAATCATGAAATTCCTGTGAGCCGGGGATACAGGGACCAGGTAATCAGTCGACTTGAACAGGTATAATTTACCTTATTTTCTCCTCCCCTGCCAACATGGGATTGTCATAGAAGATCTTCCTTTCATACTCAAAATCGTAGAGGGTCAGGATCCTGATGTAATAGTATGATTCCCAGTAATCCTCGATCGAGCGGATGTAATCGCGTTTGGCAGATTCCCTTTCGCTGAGGGATATTTTCAGTTCGGTGATACTGATCTCCCCGTTCTGGAATTTCTTCTGCGCGATCCTATAGCCGTTCTCGGCAACCTTGTCAGCTTCTTCCGCAGTTTTTAACTGTTCACGGAGGAGGTTGAACCGCTCCACCTGGACGACCACCCTTCTTTCAAAATCCTTCTTGTCCCTCTCCACATCATAGAGCACGAGCTCACGCTGGGATTCGGCAAGTTTCACCTGAGAGGCTGACCGTCCCCAGTCGAGGATCGGCAGCCGGATAGAGAGTTCGACGAACTGCTGTTGTTCAGGCTGTTCGTATACACCTCCGAGGACCTCCGAGGAATTTGACAGACCATAACTTCCGCTGAGTGTTGCCTGCAGGCTGTTTTCCCGTTTTGCCTGCTCCAGTTCCCGGTCGGCATTGAGCAACCTTTGCTGAAAATTAATCACATCATCCTTGTTCTCCTTGGCTTCGGCCAGGGCCTTATCAGGATCAATATGGAACAAGGTCATATCAAGAGGAATGGATAACTCTATGCTCGTACTTTGGTCCAGGTTGATATAGGATTTCAGTTCAAAATCGGCATTTCGAAGGTCCATATCGGCATTCCTGACCGACTTCTGGGCATTCAGCACGGCAAGTTTGATCCGGGAGTAGTCGTTTTCCGAGATGGTTCCCAGCCCGCGTCTTACTTCGGCGATCTCCAGGTTGGCCTGACTGTTTTGGAGGTTGCTCCTGGCTAAATCGTAATTTGTCTGTATCCGCAAGTAACGAAAAAAGAGTGAAGTAGCACGATGTGCGATCTCCTCGATGGTTTCCAGGTAATCCTTCTGTGCGCGTTCATATTCCAGTGGAGCCGTCTTTTTATACCATTTGGCCCAGTTGTACTGGAAAATCGGCTGATAGATCCCAATATAGATAGGGCTGCCCGAAAATTCCTGGTCTTCCGCCAGGATATCGTTGATCCCGTAGAGTGAAGTCGCCGCATAGATGGAGGTATTCGTTTGTGCAATCGACTGGTTCAGAGAAAGGTTTGCTGATGCAGAAAGACGTCTGATCCTTTGAAATTTTATACTTCCATCGGGTTGTGTGATCGGACTGTTGGTATTCTCGAATTTGGGCAGGTCTCCGCTAAGTACCAGTTGTGGCCTGAACCTGGTTTGGAAATTTTTGAATCTCCAGTATGAATTCACATTGGTATTCTGGGCATATTTTGTTGCGGAAGACTGGTTGATGGCCAGGTCAATTACATTCCTGAGGCTTAGCTCAAAGGTGTCCTTATTGAACTGCAGGTCAACGTTGTCGACTGATAAGTTGATGGTATCCTGGGCTTCCAGGGAGATGCTTCCGGCAAATACAAGCAGCAGGAAGCTGAATTTACGTAGATTCATGCCGTTCTCGTGTTTAATAGATGTCTACTTTTTCCCTGTTCCTAAAGAGGGTCACATCGGAGATGATCACCTGGTCGCCGGGCTGGGCGCCGGATTCAATCTCCAGGTAGTTATCCCCCATGATCCCGGTTGTAATTCGCTGCTTCACAGCCACATCTCCTTCCACCTTGTAGATATCAAAGTTGGATGAGCGTTCAATTGAGGGGCCGTATTGCACCCGCATGACGCTGTCGGCCCTGCTGACAACCACTTTCAGCGGAAGTGTCATATTGGGTCTCAGTTTCCAGTGATTGCTTTCCTGCAGGTAGACGTCAAATTCCACCTTTTTATCCTTGATGGCCGGACTCACTGTTCCAATTTGTCCGTGCAGTTCCTCCTCGGCAAGGTTCACCATCACCTGCACACCTGTTCGGATAATTTCCGAGTGATCATCATCTGCACTCGCACGGATCTTAAAATTGGAGAGGTTAGACATTTTTACAAGCAATTTGTCTTTATTCACCTTCTCACCTACCTGTCCGTCCAGGGAAAGAATGATCCCTGATGAAGGGGCACGGATGATCATTTTTTTAAGAAGTTCTTCTTTTTGTTCGAGTGCCTTCTCTTGTATCTCTATTTGTAATCTAAGTCCTTCATCCTCAGTTTCAAGTTGTTTGAGCCTGATCGTATTACGGGCATTGATAGTTTCCAGGTCTTTTTCAGCGAGCACCAACTCCTGCTTTGTCTGTTCAAACCTGGCTGGTGAGATACCACCCACTTCAAGCAATTGTTCCTGGTCGGCCAGCTCAGATTTCAGGGATGCGATCTTCAGTTTTTTCACCTCCACGTTGTAATCCAGGTCAACCCTTATGCTGCGTGCATTCAACTGGTTTTTTCTTAGTGAATTCCTTTTCACCTCGAGTTGGTCCTCGATCCGTTCAATCTCTTCCTGTACAGGTGACGGGTCCAGGATGATCATCGCCTCCCCGAGTTCAACTTTACTGCCCACGTCCTTCACGATACGCTGGATGATACTGGAGGCCGGTGAGAGGATCAGCACTTCACTTTCTGGCTCAACGGTACCTTCGGCAGGGATGGTAGCTACGACAGAGCCGACGCCTACCTCAGATATTTCAAATTCCCCGGAATTGATCTTCCCCATGGGAACGAATTTGATAATCAGGATTATTGCTGCAGCAATGACAGCAATGACCGAAACTGAAATAAGTATTTTCTTCACGAAATAATTGTTAGTAATGGTTCTCAAAACTCTGAAAAAACTCCAGTGCCGGGTGGTCCTGAAGAGATTCAGTTGCTCAAATGATTCAACGACAAAATTAATCAATAATCCCGTTCCTGCAGAGAAATTCAGTCACAATATCAGAGAATTCTGTGTAAGGGAATCTGTAGTCTACTTCGCCCGAACTGTCACATTTCCCGTTGCCGGGAGATGGTGCTTCGCACCGGGTTGAAAATGCGCTGCAGCAATCTCATCTCATCGGTGATGATCTCGGCATCTCCCTGCATGTTCTGTCTGAATTCAAGGGTAATGTTGTAATAGGTATTGAGTCCCTCCGGCAGTGTTACCTCCACGTTGTAAAAATCATCCTGCGGTACTTTTGAAACATTACTCACTTCTCCTTTGACCATTCCATATTTCTGGTGTGGATAATTCTCGAACCGGATATGCACAGGATCGCCTATACTCACTTCACCTGCTCCCCTCATGGGCAGCCTGATCTTCCCGATCATCCCGACCTCATTATCGGGCACGATGGTCATCACCTTTTCTCCCTGCCGGACATTCTGGTGCTCACTCCAGATACTGTTAAAGGTAACCACACCGTCGATGGGCGCAATGATCAGGAAATTCTTTTCCCAGCTTGCCAGTGCGGCCGTAAGTTTGTTAAATGATTCTCCAAGTGACACCGCGATTGCGGTCTCCTGTTCCTGTTGTTTCAGCTCGAGCTCCAGCAACTGGTCATTGATCCGCGCGATCTTGATCTCATTTTCCGCTTTCAGGCTGATCATCTCCTGCCAGCTTGCTCGTTTAACCAGCATCTGGGATTTGGTCGTTTCAAAATTTGATTCCGAGACCACTCCCTGTGTAAAAAGTGTTGAATCCCTTAAGTACTGCCGCTCTGCAAGTTTATATTCTTCACGTAGAGTTGAGGCCTGATCGTCGAGGAAACTTGTGTATTCCACATATTGATCATATTCTTTACGCATCAGTTCGATCTTGCGCTGATGGTAATCAAGTTCCAGGAATTCCCGGTATTGCCTGTAATTTTTGAAAAAGGTGGCATAATCGGGTTGAATCGTTCCAAGTTCAGCATCCCCGTTCACGGGAAAGGCGATCTCCGGCAATGTATCGGCTGGTAGTTCGACCTGCTTCAGGATCTCTTTCAACCGTATCACGTCTTCAAAATCCGCCGGATTTTCGATCACAGCCAGGACCTTGCCTTCTCCCACCTTTTCATTGTCTGAAACCAACAGGTGTTCCACTTTGCCATTTGTTCGGGATTCAATATCGGCTGGGGGTCGAAGTGAGGTTACATAGATCTTTGCCTGTTTCACTTCAGGAATCTTGAATAACCAGGATCCCACCAACAGTACCAGGATCACGATGAATAGCATCAACATCCCATTTCTGGTGATCCAACCCGGCACCTTCCCCAGGATATCTTCAACATCATCACTGCGAAGTTCTATTTCATCTTTCTTATCAGTCATTTCAAACGTTTGATATTGAGCTAATATAGAAAAAAAAGCAATCGAAGTCAGATGAGTAATGAACAATTGGTTTTAAAAACAAACTGCCGGGGGGTTCCCGGCAGTTCATCTGATCTGTTGCGAAAGATTCTACGCATCAATATTCGCATATTTCGCATGTTTTTCTATGAATTCCCGGCGTGGCGGCACCTCATCGCCCATCAGCATGGAGAAGATCCTGTCGGCCTCTGCAGCAGAATCGATGGAAACCTGTCTCAGGGTACGGTTTTCCGGATTCATCGTGGTATCCCACAGCTGCTCGGCGTTCATTTCACCAAGACCCTTGTATCGCTGGATATGGATACCTGCTTCACCTCCGTAACTTTTCACCAGCGCGGCACGCTCCTCCTCGGTCCAGCAATAGGTCTCCGTTTTACCTTTCCTGATGAGGTATAGCGGTGGTGCAGCGATATAGAGGTAACCATTCTGGATGATCTCATTCATGTACCTGAAGAAGAAGGTCATGATCAGTGTGTCGATGTGCGATCCATCGACATCGGCATCCGTCATGATAATGATCTTGTGATATCTCAGTCCGGCCAAATCCAGCTCCTTGCTGTCATTCTCGGTACCGATCTTAACCCCCAGGGCTGTGAATATATTCTTGATCTCCTCATTTTCAAAGATCTTGTGCAACATTGCCTTCTCCACGTTCAGTATCTTACCCCTGAGCGGCATGATGGCCTGGAAGGTCCTGTCCCTTCCCTGTTTCGCTGTTCCGCCGGCAGAGTCACCCTCCACCAGGAATATCTCCGTTTTGGCAGGATCTTTCTCGGAGCAATCAGCAAGTTTACCAGGCAGTCCTGCACCAGAGAGGACGTTTTTACGCTGCACAAGTTCCCGCGCTTTCCTTGCAGCGTGGCGTGCCTGGGCTGCCAGGATCACTTTGGAAACAATTTGCCTGGCATCCTTCGGATTTTCCTCGAGGTAATGTGCCAGCTCACTGCTTACAGCCTGGTCAACCACGCCCATGATATCTGAATTCCCCAGCTTTGTCTTGGTCTGTCCTTCAAACTGTGGTTCAGCTACCTTGACAGAAATGATCGCCGTAAGTCCTTCACGGAAGTCGTCCCCGTTGATATCAAACTTCAGCTTCGAAAGCATGCCTGATTTTTCGGCATAGCTCTTTAGTGTTCGTGTAAGTCCCCTGCGGAATCCCGACAGGTGCGTTCCACCTTCGATCGTATTGATATTATTCACATAACTGTGAACATTCTCTGAAAAAGAGGTATTGTACTGAAGCGCGAGCTCCACAGGTACATCGTTCTTCTCGGTATCGATATGGATCACATCTTCAATGAGCTTTTCACGGGTAGCATCAAGGTAGGCCACAAACTCCTTCAGTCCCTCTTCGGAATAGAAATTATCTGACCTGTAATGTTCTTCGCCGCTCTCACCGTTGCCGTTTTCGCCATTTCCGTTTTCCTCAATCTCCCGTTTGTCGATGATGGAAAGCTGGATCCCCTTGTTCAGAAAGGCCAATTCGCGCAATCGGGAGGCGAGGATCTCATATTTATATTCAGTTGCAATGAAAATCTCTTTGTCGGGTCGGAAAGTGATAATCGTTCCGGAGCGATCGGTATCTCCCACCTCGGTAACCGGCGCATTTGGAACACCCCTCACATACTCCTGCTCGTATACCTTTCCGTCGCGGTGTACCTCAGCCCTGAGGTGCTCAGAAAGTGCATTTACGCAGGAAACACCGACACCATGCAAACCTCCGGAAACCTTGTAGGAGTCTTTATTGAACTTTCCCCCGGCATGCAGAACGGTCATCACCACTTCCAGGGCAGACCTTTTCTCTTTCTCATGCACATCCACAGGAATCCCTCGTCCATCATCTTCAACCGAAACAGACCCATCTTCATTTATGATCACATCGATCTTACTACAATGACCAGCAAGCGCTTCATCAATGGAATTATCAACAACTTCGTAAACAAGGTGATGCAGCCCTTTTTCACTGACATCACCAATATACATGGCAGGACGTTTCCTGACAGCTTCAAGTCCTTCAAGAACCTGGATGCTCTCCGCAGAATAACCATTCGCAATGCTCTTGCCTACCTGTTCTTTCTTTTTATCCATTTTTCAATCTTTAACTTTGAAATGTTCAACAAAATAATTGCTTCCCGACACGTCGACCTAACGACGAAACAGGTCTCTTTTTCCTCTTAAATCTGAAGGTAAATCAGTGATTTCTCGCTTACCCACTCATCCCTGAATCCCAACCACCTAGTGAAAGATTTTAACAAACTTTTTAAATAACTGTAAATCAAAGCGATATAAGTCAACTATCCATCCCTTTTTGGTTCTACCAAAAGTAATGAAAATTGACGAAAAAACCATGAATAAACAGCCTGTAAATCAGCTAAGTTATTAACATGAAACTGTTTGAAAAAGGGGTCAATTCTTGGTGCCGAATTCCAGCTTATGTCCGACCTCCCGGTGGACCCGGTTAGGCAAACGATCGTGATGCACTTCCAGGAACTGTTCCACCGCCTTGCGGTCCCATCGGATCAGGCTCCTGAGCGACCAGGAAACAGCCTTGACAATGAGATCATGACGATCACTAACGGCACGTGTACAGACTTCAATGGTACGCCGGGAATCTCCCGTTCCTCCCCTGGAAGCAAGATTCAGGGCAACGGTTCCAACGAGTGCCAGGCGCCTGTGCCACATCACTTCCTCTTGCTGCAGTTTGCGGACATCCATATCTGTAATCGTCCCAAGTCTCCAGAGGATGCCATATATGACAGTGCCATAGGTATCCACCGACACCCAGTTATCCAGGGTCCCTTGTAACTGGATTGCCTCCTGCTTTGTCAGTGAAGGCACGATCCTTGCCTTTTCCAGCAGCAGCCACGCCAGCATCTGGCATTCGATGATCCGGGCATTTATCAGTGCATGGGCGAGTTCCAGGAATGCTTCACGTGGTTCTCTCCTCATGATGCCATGTAGTTCTTTTACCACAAGTTTCAGGTCCGGATTTTTAACCCCGAGCACCTTCATTGAGGTCGGGAAATTGGATAAAGCCTTC
Organism: uncultured Bacteroidota bacterium; assembly: GCA_937129385.1. Lineage (GTDB taxonomy): Bacteria > Bacteroidota > Bacteroidia > Bacteroidales > M55B112. Next base: position 7,435 of record CAKZNC010000023.1, on the reverse strand, counting down.
GCTGCTCTTTCGGCAGTTCCCAGCTGCTGCAGGGTTGCAACAATATCTTCGGTTGTGTTCATTGTCCTAATAAAGATGTGCTTGATTGAATTATTATATGGGCGGATTGAATTCCGCCCCCTGTAATCCTATTCAAAGAATTCTTCCAGTTGTTTAACAAACTCGCCGAGGCTCTCCATTTTGTCTGCCAGTCGGTGTGTAAAAAAATTGAAATCCAGTTTACTCACCACGCTGTTCAGTTTGCTCCTCTTCTTCGTATAATCATGATTTACAAGTCTGTATACACGTTTAAGATCATGTGCCGGCTGCCCCCTTCGCTCCATATTCTCAGTCTTCGGATTGAAATGGAGCCGCTTTTCGATGTATTGTGGCGTAAGCTTTTGCGAGACTTTTCTGAAGTGGGTATATTCACCCAGGAACCAAGCTTCTGTTTCCATGACGGCAAGGAAGATCCTGGTGACGGCTCCCTTCTGGGGAACCCTGAAATTCAGCCCTTTTCTCAATTTAGGTATATCTGCATGGGAGAAATTTGGGTAAACATCACGGAGTCCGATGATACAGGAATATCCTTTTTCCACCAGGCTTTGACGTTGTGTCATCAGGTATCCTTTCACATTTGTCTCTCCTCCACAATCATAGATCAGCACATAGTACCCGGTGTCTCTTGCGACTTTTGCGGCATGCATGACAGTGAAGGAGAGTCTGGCGTTGTGACCACCGGTGATCTTTACCGCCTGGACAGCAATATGCTTGTCCCGCATCACCTTTTCCAGCATGTGTCGCACCAGGATCTGCTCTGTAAGTCCCTCAACAAATATGGCAATGCGCTTCATTCAGATGGATCGGAGAACCCGGTTTTAAAGAATTCACTGGCATAGAAGTCGAAATTATTCAGCCCTGTGAATTTAAACTCCTCGAATTTTTCTTTTGAATTTTCATAATTATAGAGGCTGATCTTGTTGCCGTCCCTGTTGAGTACAGCCCAGTTCTCGATGGACACCGCATTCATGATAAATGAATCATTGGTGGACATGATCAGCTGAATTCCGGATGACTCGGCCTTTTTCACAAGCAGGTTTACGAGGAGTTTGGCCCTTGAGAAGTCAAGACCTTCCCCGATATCATCGATAATAACGCAGCCATGATGTCCTTCCTGGATGTACCTGTTGATCCTGACAATCACACTGAAGGCCCTGAACATCCCCTGTGACATGTCCCGCTGGGTAACTTGTTTCTCAAGACCTTCTTCGGTGGTATAGACCGCGTACCTGTCCTGCTGTGCTGGGTTGTTCTTTTCTGAATATTGCACGATACCGGTATCTTCCAGCTGGTAACCTATCTCCTTCATATCATTGATCACCGATTCCCGGAACTTTGGATACTTTTCCATGGCCAGGTAGAGCACTGGCACCAGGGTAGCCCTTGTATCACTGAAATCAACTTCTTCCTCTTCAAAGACCTTTTTCACCGCATAACTGTTCTTTCCCAGGTTTCCACTGAAATCAAACCTGCGCATATTGGTGGCCCAACGGTGTATCTCCTCAAGGAAGGGGTGTTGCAGTTTATCGCGCTTCGCGTAGCTGGCCAGCTGGTTTTCAGGGATTCCGAAATCAAGTGCGATATGCTTTTTGCCGCCCATGTAGATGATCCAGCCTGCTCCGTCCTTATTCCGTTCCAGGACGCGCTTTCCTTCCCATTCGAGCGTCTCTTTCAGGATCACCCCGTTGTCGTATTCAAATTCCAGCAAGACATCCTTTTTGTCCTTTCTGAAGCAGACTTTGTATCTCCCCTGCACCTTGGGGATGTTCCTGCTCCCCTTCAGCATGTCGGTCATCTCTGAAAGGGCGTTCAGGGTACGTGTTTTCCCGCTTGAATTCTGACCGACGATCAGGTTGATCTTGCCAAGGTGAACATCATCGATCAGCCATTCGATCTTCGCTCCTTCATTCTCCCGGAAAGTAAGTTTTCTCAGGTACATTGAATTGGGTGTTGGTCATGATAAAGATAAGCAAAATCAGCTTTCCCTTTACAATCCGTATGTAAAGCCCAGCATCACCCTGAACCTGTAGGATGGGTAATTATTCCACATGTAATAGGGTTGTGCAGTCATGTTGTTAAACTTCGCCCAGAAGGAGAGCAACTTGGTGTACCTGTACTCAAGACCCAGGTTCAGGTCGACGGTGGCAGGCAGTTTTCCCGGATCGCCTCCCTCAGTCACTGAAGGGTAATACCGCGGACCGATTACAAAGAGGCCTGCATCAGCCAGGATCTTATCTCCCAGGTTATAACGGGCCTGCAGACTTGCATCAAAATCGGGCCGGTACCATGCATATTCCTCCCTGGAGGTCTGGTAATTGTAGTAATTCCCTTTTAGAAATACGCGCATCGAAGCAGTGGGCGCAATGTTCAGCTCACCATACACATTTAAAAGGGTCATATCGTCGTAACGCACTGCAAACTGGTTGTGCAGTTCATTGGTTGTATCGGTGACAAAAAAGTACTGGTCATCCACTGCCGAATAGGAGCCTCTGACATTCCACGCCAGGTAATCCGTCACCTTGCCCTTCAGTCCGGCATACGCATAGATCCTGTGGTTGGTGGGCCTGACCACCAGTCCGGGCACCGAATAAGGATTCTCCCCTACAATTTTCATGTAGTTGTTCGATTCCTGATACCCGTCAACCCCAAAGTAGGGTACCAATACCTCTTCAACGATGTTGAATGAAAATTTACCCTGTACATAGAAATGTGAGATCACCTCCCCGTTCTGTATCTCGGTATAGGTATTGAGACCTGCGCTGAAACTCCACTCTGCGCTTGATTTGGAGATATAGGGATTCACCTTGATAATGAAATGGTTGGTCAGCAAGGTATCCCAGCTCTCCTGGTGTCCGAAATAGCTCATCCCCAGTTCACTTCCGATCCTGAAATCACCAATCATCTGGTCGATATACCCGTCCAGGACAACGCCATGTTCCATCTGGTCAAAATCGTGGGTGAAATAATTATACTCCAGTGCTCCATCATACTGCAGGTGAAAAGAATCGGGACGGGCCGACTGAAAACCGACGGAGGCGTGTGCATTGAAGAAGGGATGTGTCATTTCCGACCGGGTTACCGTATCGGAGAAAGCGGTATCCACACCATAGTGCACATAAGTGTCATATGCAGCACCCGCATTGTATTCAAAAATGGTCCGCCTGCCGAACTGTTTACCATAAACCTCCAGTGTATTCTCATTAAAACCGCCTTCAACTTTTTCGTCATTGTCCAGCCGCACCTTTCCGTTCATGGAGTGATGCTTCAGCAGAACGCCGAATGTTCCTCCACTGTTGCGCACCTGGTTGATCCTGAGCTCAGCCAGCGGGGTCAGGTAGTTTCCTCCCCCAAGTTTCAGTTCGCTCTTGTACAATTTGTCAAGCTGGGGTTTGACCATCCGTGCCGGCCTGATCGGGGTCACCCTGTAATCAGTCTCAAAACGCTTGGGAAAGATCAAATAATCAAAATCGGGCTGCTCATAGGAGACCGAGTCGCCGATCTCAGGCAGTAACTGTATCTTCTCTGCTCCCGACAGCGTGGGGGTATAGGGTTTTACCACCCTGACCTCTTCCTGCTGGGCCACAAGGATCGAAGAGATCAAAAAAAGTACCGGCAAAAATATATGCTTTAAGTAGCTCATGCTAACATTTTTTTCGTTATTTAAAGAAGATCGTTGATCGTATCCTGTTCATCGAACATTTCACTGTCTACCTCCGAGGCAAGGTTGTCATGCCTTCTCTTAGCTTCTGCGACGATCCCATCGTCGGGGATGGTATAGTAATCGATGATACTCTTCAGTGTATGGATGGCCTGGAATTCATCATCCAGCGCCAGGTATACATCTGACAGCAGGAGGAAAGCCTTCCCCATCCAGAACTGGTGCGGCGTATTCATTTCGATGAAATCGTAGATCACCTCCTCCACCTTCCTGTAATCAGAGGCATCATAGGACGATTGGAGCACGGCCTGATCGTAGAGGATCTTTGCGACCATGAATTTCGATTCGGCACCTTCTACCGTACTAACGTCGGTTGAATTCTTCCGGAAATATTCCAGTGCCATGTCCACGTTATTCAGTGCCATATAGGATTTAGCCGTCTTGTACCATGCCTCGCGTCGGATCTCTCCCGACAATTCCTCATTGGCGAGCAGGTCAGCCGCTGCATCAATGGTATTTGAATACTCGTTAAGCAGGTAGTAGCATCTCAACACACCGATCCGGGCTTCCATGATATTGGCTGGCTCGTTGGCGATCTCCAGCAGCCTGAGATACTGGTTGACAGCCTTGTTATAGCTGGCATTATCAAAATGGATCCTTGAGGAGGCGACGAGGGCCAGTTCTGAGAACATGTTTCGCGGTTGTGCCGCGATGTAGTCCAGTGACGCCAGTGCTTCACCGGGCTGATTCAATTTCAGGTGGCAATCGGCCTTATAGTAATGCGCATTGAGCAGGTAATTCCCATTGGGATGACTGGCCAGGTAGCGGGCGAGGGAGTTGATCGCTTCACTGCAGTTCCCACTGGCATATGCATTCTCTGCGGCCACGTACATCAGGGAATCCTGCTGCTTGTTGGAGATATCCCTGCCCAGCTCATTCACAAAGGCGAGGTATCCCTCTACGTTGTCGTTCTGCACATAGATACTTTCCAGGCTTTGCAGTGCATTGTCAGCCTCAGGGGTCCCTGGATAATCCTTGGAAACCCTTGTATAGTATTTCATTGCCTGCTGGTACTGTCCCTGGTTGAAATAGATCAGGCCCAGCTGATTCAGTGCTTTGCTGAGATAGCTGCTGTTTGGATATTCGTTCACCAGGGTCTGATAGCGGTCCACTGCCTCGCTGTTGTTCCCCAGTGAAACGTAGGTGCGGCCCGTTTCGAAAAGTGCATCATCCACGTAAGGTGAATTGGGCAGGTCGGCGATGATCATCTCCATGACCTCCAGTTTCTGTTCCAGCCTGTTCAGGATTCCGTAGGTAAACCCTTTCTGGAAATAGGCATAATCCTTATCAGAACGCCCGATGCGGATGGCTTCGTTATATTCTTCGATGGCCTGCCAGTAATTCTTCTGTATAAATTTACAATCCCCGAGCCTGTTATATGCATCAGCCATGACACGGGAATTTTCGTTCTTCCCAATGCGTGTAAAATTGGCAAACCAACGTTCAGCTTCGCTGTAATCTTCTTCATCAAAGGCAATATACCCCATGCTGTAGTTCGCCAGCCCGTATTCTTCCTGCCGGGGAGCAAGCGATTCCTTCATGAATTCGTCAAAATAGGAGCGTGCCATTTCAAGGTCTCCTGAACGGTACGCCGCTTCTCCGAGCCAATAGTAAGTGCGTGCACGTATAGCCGGATCATACTTTCCATATGCAAGGGATTTTTCAAGCACATTCACCGCCTCTATGAATCTCAGGTTGTTATACAGTTCGAGCCCCCTGTAGAATGCGACTTTTTGGTATGCCTTCTCGATCTGCGCATCCATGTACCGGATCTTCTCCAGTGAAGAGAGTGCCATACTGAAGTTCCGGGTTTGAAGGTATGCCATCACCAGGTAGTTATATGCCTCGTCAATCCTTTCGGAAGAGGGATAATAGGTAATGTACTGGTTAAATGCCTGGATTGCCTCATTGAAGGGGTTGTAGGAGAGTTCGAAAGCCAGTTTTGCATAATTGAACAGTGCATCCTCCTGGATATCCTGGTCGTAGTCCATCTTTGCCGCCTGTGAAAAGGCAGTCATCGCCTTGTTCTTGCTACCAAGCTTCAGGTAGCAATCTGCCAGATGGTACAAGGCACTCTGCGAAATCTCTGAACTCCTGTAGGTGATCTTCTCAAAGATATCCGAAGCATTTTCAAAATCACCGCTCTTGTAATAGGCAAATGCCATCTGGTAGCGGTCCTTGATCGAATATCCAGTTGTATTCTCACGATAGGTTTCAAGGTAGGGCACTGCCTCTTCATATCTTTCCATCATGAAATAACTCTCGCCAATGATCTTTGCCATCTCCCCCAGTCTTTTCTCGGAAATGGAGTCCATCAGCGCAGGTGCATAGTCGATCACCTCTCCATATTTCTCCTGCATGTAGAGGATCTGGGAAATATAGTAGGGTGAAATATTGCTGAACAGGGGATCCGTATCGATCCGCCTGAAACCCATCAGTGCCGTTTCATAATTCTCCTCCACGTAGTGAATATGTGAATAATAATAGGTGGCAGGTGGCGTATACGGAGAATCAACATCGAGTATCTCATAAAAATCGACGCGTGCATTCTCAAAGTCCTTCCGCATATAGTGTGCATATCCCTTTTTGAAATAGTATTCCGGACGTTGCTCCAGGGACAGCATCTGACGGTCCACCTTGTTGTACCACATAATGGCCCTGGCCCAGTTCATCTTGTAATGAAAGTAGTTGGCGAGTTCGAAACTGACCTGGTTGACATGCGGACTTTCGGGATGTTCGGTGATGAACCTGTATACCTGGTACTCCGCATCACGGTTATAGAGTCGCAATGCACACATGGCATTGTAATACATTGCTTCGGTCCTCAGCTGGGTCTCCTCTCCCGTGGTTTTTTCGATCACCTGGTCGAATTTAAACCTGGCGGCTCCATACTTTTCCTTTTCAAATAGCTCAATCCCGTCATAGAGGTCCGTATCTGTATATTCGTATGCAGCACTCTTTTGTCCGGCGACATCCACAGCCACCAGCAAAAGTATCACATGCAGGAAACAGAAAATTCTTTGTTTCATAATTCTGACATTATCCTGTAAAAGTAGTAAATAAGGCAGGGTGCTTTTTTTATCTTTTTCCTTTTTAATTAACAGGGCAATGTTAATTTTTATTCCCGCGTAACCGGCCCTCTTTGAATGGGTGTGGTTATCTTGCATTCGTTCATAACTCTCACCCTGCTTCTAGTAAACGAAAGCTTACTCTTATTATTTTTGTATTTTTATCGAACTAATACAGGATCTTATGTCCATTGATACGATCATATCCTTCGAACACGCTAATATCAAGGTAAATGACCACCTTGTACTTTCCGATGTTAATTTCACGGTCAACAAGAATGAATTTGTCTACCTGATAGGCAAAGTCGGAACCGGAAAAACCAGCCTGATCAAAACCATCAATGCAGAATACCCCCTCACTGAAGGATTCGGAACCGTTGCAGGCTTTCAGCTTGATAAGCTCAGGCGACGGGATATACCGAAATTGAGAAGAAAACTTGGAATTGTATTCCAGGATTTCCAGTTGCTGAATGACCGGAGCATCAACAAGAACCTTGAATTTGCACTTCGCGCTACGGGGTGGAAGCAGCGCAAAGATATTGACGAGCGCATTGCTGAAGTCCTTGACAGGGTCGGACTGGGGTTTAAGGGATTCAAAATGCCTCACCAG
>CAKZNC010000022.1 GCA_937129385.1 uncultured Bacteroidota bacterium | reverse complement strand
AACTGCCGACTGCCGACTGCCAACTGCCAACTGCCAACTGCCGACTGCCAACTGCGAACTGCCGACTGTCCCTACCAGCTTCCGCCTGCGCCACCGCCACCAAAAGAGCCGCCTCCACCGCCGGTGAATCCTCCGAAACCACCTCCGCCACCGAATCCGCCGCTGCCGGATGAGAAGTTACCGAAACTGCCGCTGCTGCCCCTGGAGCCGGACATCATACCCAATGCGATCCATAAGGGGAGATTGCTTCGTCTTCCGCCGGCGGAGTAGCTGCGCCTGCTGCCCCGGAAAACGAGCATGAACATGATGATCAGGAAGAGGATGCCACCGATGGCAGATCCTCCGCCCGATGAAGTTTGCTGCCTGTATTCATCGGGGGTGAATTTTCCTTCCAGCAGGGAGATAAGCACATCGGTGCCGGCGTTTACACCGCCATAATAATCGCCCTGTTTGAATGCCGGGATCACTTCGTTCTCAATGATCCGCTTCGTAAGGGCATCGGTTACATATTCTTCAAGGCCATAGCCTGTTGTGATGAACAGCTCGCGTTCCTTCATGTCCAGCAGGAAGATCAGGCCGTTGTCATTGTCGGACTGACCGATCTTCCATTGTTCACCGATCATCGGGGCGAGCATCGAGGCAGGGTAGCCGTCATTCTCATTGATGGTGACAATGATGATCTGGGTAGAATTGTTGTACTGGAACATGTTCAGTTTCTGACTGAGTTGTTGTTGTTCCTGCCGGCTGAATAAACCTGCGTAGTCATTCACCCAGCCCTTTGGCTGGTCCGGTACCGGGAGATCATCCTGCCCCTGCAGGGTTGGGAATGCGGTGAAAAGGAGGATCAGGATCGTGGTGATATACAGGGTTGTTTTCTTCATTATTTTCCGAATGAGATGTCGTCTGATAATTCATTGGTGTCGTCGGCCTGGTAGGGAAAATGTTCCCGTAACTTTTCACCGGCCAGTTCGATGCCCATGGCGAGGCCTTCTGCAAATTTTTCCTCAGCGAAGAGGGGTTCCATCCTGCTTTTGATGGATTCCCAGAAATTTTCCGGTGTGACCGCATTGATCCCACCGTCGCCCAGGATGGCAAATTTCCGGTCTTTCACCGCCAGGTAGAAGAGGACGCCGTTTCGCTGTTCTGTTTTGTGCATTTTCAACTTTTCAAACCAGCCGGCTGCACAGTCCAGCACATCGTTTTTGCATCTGTTCTCCACATGGACCCGGATCTCCCCGGAGGTATTCAGCTCGGCATTGGCAATGGCTGAGCGGATCATTTTCTTCTCTTCGATTGTAAAAAAATTGGCTGCACTCATAGGTATTTTTTAGAAGGTGACTTCCGGGACAGTTTCTGCGCCGGCTGCAGATGCGAAATAGGCCTTTTTCTCAAAACCGGAGATGCCGGCAATGATGTTTCTCGGGATCTGCCGGATGGTTGAGTTAAAATCCTGGGCAAATTCATTGAACTTCCGTCTCTCGACAGAGATCCTGTTCTCTGTCCCTTCGAGCTGTGACTGCAGCTCAAGGAAATTCTGGTTGGCTTTCAGCTCAGGATACCTCTCCACGGTAACCAGCAGTCGGGACAAAGCGGAACTCAGCTGATCCTGCGCGGCCTGGAACTGCTGCAGGTTTTCGGGTGTCAGGTTGTCGGCATTGATGTTCATGCTCGTGGCATTGGCCCTGGCCTCGATCACCTGGGTGAGGGTCTCCTGCTCGAAATCGGCATATCCCTTCACCGTTGACACCAGGTTCGGGATCAGGTCGGCCCGCCGCTGGTAGGAGGTCTCCACATTGGCCCACTGGGAGTCGACGCGCTCCTCTTTCTTCACAAGACTGTTATGTATGTTCACACCCCAGAGGACGATCAGTGCGACCAGGGCAATTATAACGATCAGCGTGGTTCTGTTTTTCATTCTAATATTGTTTAGTGTTTTATTCTTCCTGAACTCCAAAAATACGAAAAGTTTGAACCATAAGCAGCATCCCGCTGGCAGTTCCGGTGAAAAATCGGTGAACTGTAGGTTCGGGGAATGGAACCGCACACCCCACGCCCTACGCCCCACGCCGCTCACCGAACACCGCTCTCCGCACGCCGTTCTCAGCTCTCTGCGCCCCGCACATCGCACACCCCACGCCGCGCCCCGCACATCGCTTCGTGCTATGCATTGAGAAAATTTTACTTCTGTGGAATGAATTCCGCAGCCAGGATAGACTGCTTTGTTCAGACTACAGACTTATCATTTATCTTGGAATGAATTCCGCAGCCATAAAGCTTTAGCGCTGTGCCCGGCCCTCTCCACTCCATTTATCTGCGAAATGAAGTCCGCAGCCATATATCATTTCCGCTCTGCAGCACTCTTCATCCCGATACGCCTCCTCTTAACTCTCCTCTCTCCTCTCCCTTAACCCTTAACCTTAGCCCTTAACTCTTAACTCTTAACTCTTAACTCTTAACTCTTACCCCTTAACTCTTAACTCTTAACTCTTAACTCTATGTTAAACAATACCCCAAACCAGCCTCCTTTTTGCTAATTTTACAACCAAAATCGAGCAGTAATGAATGACCAGGAATTCAGGGATGCCATCCTCGAAGGGATCCCATCGAAGATCCCGCCAAAACGGGAACGCAACCGGGATGTGAGTCATGCCCCGGTACGCCGACAGATACTGAGTAGTGAGGAGAAGCGTCTGGCGGTGAAAAATGCATTGCGTTACTTTCCTGCGAACCAGCACGAAGAGCTGGCAGGGGAGTTTGCTGGTGAGCTTGAGGCCTATGGGAGAATCTATATGTACCGGTTCCGGCCCGACTACCGGATCCATGCGAGGACCATCGATGCCTTCCCCCACAAATCCAGTCAGGCAGCAGCCATCATGCTGATGCTTTCCAACAACCTGGATGAAGCAGTAGCCCAGCATCCCGAGGAGCTGATCACATACGGCGGCAATGGCGCTGTCTTCCAGAACTGGGCCCAGTACCGGCTTGCCATGCAATACCTGGCTACCATGACCGATGAGCAGACCCTGGTCCTTTACTCGGGCCACCCGCTGGGACTGTTCCCTTCACACACGGAGGCCCCGAGGGTGGTGGTGACCAACGGCATGGTGGTGCCCAACTATTCGGGTGCGGAGGATTATGAAAAGATGAATGCGCTGGGTGTGACGCAGTATGGCCAGATGACCGCGGGCTCATTCATGTACATCGGTCCGCAGGGCATCGTCCACGGCACCACCATCACCGTACTCAATGCTGGGCGGATGCTGGAAAAGGGTGCAGGGAGCGGACTGAAAGGCAAGGTGTTCGTGACATCCGGACTCGGCGGGATGTCGGGTGCACAGCCCAAAGCGACTGTCATCGCAGGCGGAATCTGTGTCGTGGCCGAGGTGAATCCGCTTGCAGTGAAAAAGCGGAAGGAGCAGGGCTGGGTGGATGAGGTCTGTGAAGAGATCGATGCGATCATCAACCGCATCGCGGAGGCACGGGAAAAGGGGGAGGCGGTATCCATCGCTTACCTCGGAAATATAGTCGAACTCTGGGAAGCATTCGCCGAAAAGGGCGTGAAGGTTGAGCTGGGGTCTGACCAGACCTCGTTGCACAACCCATACGCCGGGGGGTATTACCCGGCAGGAATACGTTTCGAAGAGGCCAACCGGATGATGGCCGACCAGCCGGAAAAGTTCAGGGAGGCGGTACAGGCATCGTTGCGCCGACAGGTAACTGCCATCAACAGGATGACACAGCAGGGGATGTTTTTCTGGGATTACGGGAATGCATTCCTCCTGGAGGCAGGAAGGGCAGGGGCCGATGTATTCAGCGAGGACGGGGATTTCCGTTATCGTTCCTATATCCAGGCCATCATGGGACCGAAATTTTTCGATTACGGTTTCGGACCGTTCCGGTGGGTCTGCACCTCCTCGGATCCGGCTGAACTCGAAGTGACGGATGCCATTGCACTGAAAGAGCTGGAAAAACTTGCAGCGGATGCACCTGCGGAGATCCGGCAGCAGATGGAGGACAATATTCACTGGATCCGGGAAGCAGGGAAAAACAAACTGGTGGTGGGGTCACAGGCCAGGATCCTGTATGCCGACAGCCTGGGGCGGATCAATATTGCCCTGGCCTTCAATGATGCCATCAGGAAAGGGAAACTCCGTGCACCCGTGGTCCTGGGACGCGACCACCATGATGTTTCCGGAACGGATTCACCTTACAGGGAGACCTCCAATATTTATGACGGTTCCTCGTTTACAGCCGACATGGCCGTTCAGAATGTAATCGGAGATGCCTTCAGGGGAGCGACCTGGGTATCGCTGCACAACGGTGGAGGCGTTGGATGGGGCGAGGTGATCAACGGGGGTTTCGGCATGGTGCTGGACGGAAGCGAAGCGGCGGACCGGAGGATCAGGCAGATGTTGCATTGGGATGTGAATAACGGCATTTCCAGGCGCAGCTGGGCAAGGAACCCAGAGGCGATCAGTGCGATCAGGCGTGAGATGGAACGGACACCCGGACTCAAAGTGACGCTGCCGGAGGAGCCCGGTGATGATCTCCTGGAGGGTCTATTCTGAATAGATCAGGTCATAGGGCCGGCGCATGGCAGCTTCGAAATCATGCATGGTGACATTCCGGCTGAACCTGGCGTGCTCCTTTCCGTCGATATAGATATCGATCGTCGGGATCGAAAAAACCCGGTATTGTCCGGATACCACCGGACTCTTCTCTATATCGACATAATGCATCTTTGCATTGGGGAACTGCATGTCGAGCATTTCCCGGATCCTGGGCTTTAAAACCTTGCATACATTGCAGGTCTCATTTGAATAATAGATCACCGCAACCTTGTTGTCGGATAGAGCAGCCCTGAGTCCCTCGATTGAATAGATCGTCTCCATGTTAGTATTCTCCTGAATCAAGCATGACAAGTGTACAGCCATCCACAGTTTCGATTCCTTTCTCAGCAAGCTCTTCCATAAAGGGTTCATTGATGGTGCCCGGATTGAAGATCACCCGTTGCGGCTCCAGGGAAAGGATGTAGTCGTGGTACTCCTCCTGCCGTTGGACCCCGATGTACAGCGTGATGGTATGCACCTTTTCGATCTCCGGCTGTCCGCGCTGGATGAATTTATCGTAAATGACCCCCGGTCGGAAACCCACAGCAATGGCATCATGCCCGTGCATGAGCAAACTTTTCATCGCTTTGAAGGAGTATCGAGCAGGGTTCGGACTCGCTCCCAGTACAACCGTTTTTTTACTTTCCTGTTCCAAGCTCGCTTGCTGTTGGTCATTTATATTTCCTGATCATCGCCACGGCATGGGCAGAAACACCCTCTTCCGCACCGGTGAATCCCAGCTTCTCTTCAGTTGTGGCCTTGACCGAAACCCGGTCCCTGTCAATCCCCATGGCCATTGACAGGGCAGAGCGCATGTCTTCAATATACGGCCTGATCTTTGGTTCCTGCAGGCATACCGTGGAATCAATATTGACAATGGAATAGCCGGCATCCGCCAGGAGGTGGATGGTTTTTTCGAGCAATATCAGGCTGTTGATCCCCTTGAATTCGCTGCTGGTATCAGGGAAATGGCTGCCGATGTCTCCGAAAGCTGCTGCGCCGAGCAGCGCATCACAGATGGCGTGAATCAATACATCTGCATCGGAGTGGCCGACAGCCCCTTTTGTATGTTCAATATTGATACCACCAAGCCTGAAGGGAAGCCCTTTCTCAAGTCTGTGTACATCATATCCTAAACCGACCCGGTTTTCCATAGGACAAGTTTACAGCTTCAGACTCTCAAAATCAAATCCAAGTGTGAATCTTAATGTGTTATACAACGGGCTGGCCTGACCATTAATAGGAACGAGGTAGGCGAAATCAAGTGCAAAGACATTGAGTTTCAGTCCGACACCAAGGGTGAAATATTTCCTGTTTCCCTTGACGGAACTTTCATGAAAATATCCTGTACGGATGGCAAACTGGTTGCTGTACCAGTATTCGATCCCGGCGCTCACCATGATCTCGGAAAGCTCCTCCCGGAAAGTTGAACTGTAGGATCCATCGGGGTAGTTAATACCCGGGGCATCGTAGAACGACTGGATCATACCCAGCACCACCGACTCTGGCTCAGGGTATCCGCGGACCACAGAGTCGTTTTCACGTTCGGGCGGACTCGGTACCAGTAATTTGTTGAATTCCAGCATGAAACTCATGGAGTTATAATCATCGATCTCATAATCAAACCGACCTCCAAGCCGCATTGTGGAAGGGAGCGGAACTTTTTCGGAATCATCAGAGTAGGAGATGGGTGTTCCCAGGTTGGTGAGGGCAAATCCAACGGCATATCCACCGTCATTTCCTCCGCTGAGCCTTAGTTCATCCTGGTAATAGAACCCCAGGTCCGATGCAACAGCGATCCCCGGTCTTGAATCGGTATCATAGTTCATGGTCAGGTTGGAATGGATATACCTGAAGGTGATCCCGCCTGAGAAATTATCGGAAAAAAGCCTGGAATATCCTGCATCCACTGCCATTTCAAATGGTCGTACCGGCTTGATGATGTCGCCCTGGTCGTTTGTGAATACGATCTGACCCAGCGAGAAGTACCGCAAAGATCCGCTGATCACCTGGTCCCTTGTGGGTTTGTAAAAGGTAGAAAGGTAGGCCAGGTTGATGTCGTCGATCCCCAGCTCCTTCAGCCATGGCGTATAGGATACGGACAAGCCGCCATCCCTTTCGATAAAGGCATATTTTGCCACGTTCCAGTGTTGTGAACTCATATCAGGTTTGGTGGCCACCCCGGCATCACCGAGTGCTCCCGCCCTGGAGTCAGGTGTGATGGTAATGAAAGGCACCGCAGTGCTGATGGCACTGAGTTCACCACCATTGATCTTTTTCAGATTAATTTGTCCCGACACCACGCTTGCCGACACCAATAACAGTGCGGCGATTACCCCTGAACGGAACAGCTCTTTGAACGACGATTTCGACATTGATTCCTCTTTAATTTTTTCCGAGCACAAATATAGCAGTTTTCTCTTTTCCCCGAAGTCAACCGATAATATATATACGCTCTTAATCCCTGAATATTATTCTCTTGTAATAATATATTTTCACTCTCGACTCTCCATCCCGATACGCCTCCTCTTAACTCTCCTCTCTCCTCTCTCCTCTCTTAACTATCTCCTGATAATCAACTTCCCCGATCCAACAGCCTCTTCTCCCGCTTCACTCTTCACGACTACCTGGTAGACATAGATACCCCCCCCGAGCGTTGCACCCCCTGAAGAGGTTCCCTGCCAGACAGGCGGATCGACCCTGTATCCCGGGGAGTATACCACATCGTTGAGCACCGCTACAAGGCTGCCGCTGATGTCATAGATCCTGATAAAAACCTCAAGCTCTTCTCCCGGCCTGTTGTGTTCAATGTTGAACCGTGTCTCATTGATGAACGGATTCGGGTAATTGTGGACCTCCTCCACCAGCATCCGATCCGATTCCACCACCACGAAATCCACTGAGCTGCTGGCCGAATTGTTGAAGATGTCCCAGACCTTCACGCTGATGGTATGCTTGCCCTCACTCAGATTACTGTATGGATACCTGACAGTTCCCGAACTGTAGCTGTCGGGATCGGCCTGGTAGTATTCATTCAGCACAATGGCGTTGAATCGATCGTCATCCAGCGTGGCCGTGATGTCATGACCGATGCCGTTCCCGGTGGTATTGATCCCGTAAGGATCCTGGACCACCACGAACAATTCAGGGGAGCTGTTGACGATCCCGCCATTCCTGAACAGCGAGTCATTCATGTATACGTCGATGGCCGGACCGGTGGTGTCTGTACCGGCAAAGTCACCGATTCCCCCGATGGTCACAGCTCCGGATGCACCATGTGCGTCCGTAGCATCACTATAACCGTAGTAACTGATCTTCCCGTCACCGATCACATAGCTGATGTCCCGGGGAACATAAAAGCTGAACGAAAACCGCCCATTCTCCACAGTGGCATTTCCCTTGTAGAGGATGCTGTTCCTGAGTTTGAATTCCAGGGCTGCTCCGCCATCATTTGCCAGCGTCTTCAGGTTGCTTTTTTTGTCATAAACGATCGGGATCACAGACCCGTTGAAACTGGTGAACAATTCACCAGATGCGTTTTCCACGTGTCCCGTGACTGTTACAAAATCCAGGGCAGAGATCGTATCACTGAATCCCTCTACTGCCCGTTGATTGATCGAATCGGTCACGATCCTGTTTTTTGGAAAGGCGAGTGCGGTGGAGGGATCACCCAGGAGGGTGAAATTTCGCTTGTTGATCCCAAAACCAGCATTGTTCTTGCTGTACTTGATGATGTCACCAAGCCTGTAACAGTCGCCGTTTTCATCCTTTTCAAAGACCCGCTCGTAAAATTTTTCATTCAATACATGGTTGGGCCCGGAATAGACCAGCCGTGTGGTTGTAAACAGTGCAATGCTGCCCCCGGAGGGATTCAGCAGCACCTCCTCGCCGGCGGAGGACACCTCGGACTTCGTGGATGCATTGTACTCATCGTACCTGCTGAATTCACAGGTGGCAGTCATGAACAACGGCAACTTGCCCGAATTCTCCCAGGATTTGATATTTGAAATGTCAAGGATCTTCTCATGTGCAAGTCCGGTCACCCCGCCATGCCCCGTATAATTTATGATCAGGGCACCCCGGTTTATCTGGTCATTGATCGCACGCGTAACATCCGGGTACCGGTCACCCGTCGGCGTGGTCTCCTGGGGGTAGGCATCCATGAAGATCTTGTTCACATTGTAGGCTGGATAATGCTCTTCGATGTATTCAGCCAGGCTGTTGGCCTGCTTCATATGGATATTGCCATCCTCATCATCCCCGACCAGGCAAATGAAATTCCGCCATTCACCGATCGTGGTCTCCTGGTCATAATTGATGAGCTTGTCCACCAGCAGTTCGGCCTCCTCTTCAGTTGAAACAGGGAGTCTTCCGATCCCGATATCCAGGATGCCGTCGTAGAGCTTTTCACCCGTATCCAGCAGTCCGAAGAAATCGTCCGACACATACGACCCTGTGGGGACCAGTGAGTTGGGTGACTGGTACGTGAGGATCATGTTCGGGTTTCCGGATACCGTATCGCGGTTGTCATAGGAGCCATCGCCAAAGAGCAATAAATATTTTGGCATCTCCCCGGGAGGAAAATTGTCGTAATACATTTTCAGGTAGTTCCTGATGGCGCCAATGTCCGGCGTTCCCGAGGAGAACTCGTTGAATATCATCTCCTGCGTGATCATCAGCACATCCAGGTTGTCATGGGTCTGCCTGTGCTCTGCCAGTCGTTGCGCCTGCTCCAGGAACTCTTCAGCATAGATGATCACCAGGTCGGGCGGTACGGTGCCATGGAGGTCCTGGTTTGTCACCTTTCCCAGGCCGGGTCCGCTTACCCGTGGAACCGGGAAGCTGCCCGCCGGATCAAAAGCAATAAATGTGCGTAATTCATCTGTGGGGAGTTTGAATACTGCTGTATTGCCCGACAAAGTATAATTGACGCGGCCGGGGTTGTTCCGGTCGGTGATCTCCCAGATACTGGTACCAGCGGCGCTGTTGCCCAGTCGGAATTCAGTCACATTCCCGAATCCGACGCTGTTCCTGTCACGGAACGTGAGCTCATCTCCCTCCATCTCCAGCCGAGCCCTGCCGTTCAGCGTAATTTTATTGAGCCAGGCTTCCGAATTGGTGTTGGGCTGTTCGTACTCCACCTGCACGGTGACGGTTTCCTGGCTGGTCACATAAGGAAAGATATCCTCCTGCTCAATAGCATGGGTGGAGGTGTAGGAGCTCAGGTTGACAGGGTTGAAGGTGAGCCTTCCAAGCTCGGTCCCTCCAATTGTGACAAGGATCTCCGAAGTCTCGTTGGACCGGCCGGCTGCTGTAACCCGCACCCTGAGTGGCTCTTCTGAGGTCAGGTTGGACAGCGTGAAGGGGTAGGCGCCTACCAGGTTCAGGTCATACAGATCGGCATACCATTCCCGGCCCGATTTCAACAGGTTAAAGTTCTCCTCCTCGAACCAGGCCAGGATGTCATACCTTGTTGCCGTATACCCGGCAGGATCACTGGTGGTTGTAACAGTTTCGATGGGTGTGGCCGGACCAAGATCATCGGTAAGAAAATAGTACCCGAATTCTGAATAATGGTGAAGTTCCTGTCCGAAAAAATCGTCATCTGCATCATACTCCCACTGCACCGGGCCGTTTGCATAGAAAAGGATATAATCCCCCGGTCCGAACAGCTGGTCCGCCCCTTTATTCATATAATAAGGCACCTCGGTAAGATCGTCATACGATCCCTTGCTGAAATCCTCCGGGAGCAGCACCGCACCTGCACCATAAATCCTCACCAGGGAGGGATTCCCGAGACCGGCCGCCTCCAGATCCTCGTAGGTAAGCTTGTGTATCCCGGATGTGCCGACCGAGATCTTGTACCAGTCGTTGGAAGCAAGCAGGGAAGAGTTGCTGAAAGTCCCTCTTTTCAAAGACTTCAGTGCAGCCATGGGAGTTTCCCCGGAGATGTCAAGTGCAAAGGATTCAACCTTCATGAGGTTCCCGGTGACCGGTTCCCTGTAAAAGGGCTCCACGCTCACCTGCAGCAGCGGTCTCCTGTTCTCAAAAACAAGCTGGTACTCCAGTCGGGGTACAGCCCCGAATTCCTTATTCTCAAGATGTATGCTGAACGGTTCGCCGAGCTGCTCTGATCGCTGCACTTTCACCTCTGCAACCGGGACCTCTCCGGTCCGGTTCCAGGGGATAAGTGCCGACCAGACCGGTACATCAACCGAAGGTCCCCTGTACCCGGCATTGTCGAAATACCAGGTGGAATCGGTGTGCTTCCAGTTGATATCCACGATTTTAACCTGTCCGGTTGCAAAAAACGGAACAAGCATAAGTAAGATGGTGGTCAGACTCTTCATAGATTACAGGTATCCGGATTTGCAAAAATAGATAATCTCCCCGGATATTTGACGTTGAATATATAACGACCCTTTCAAAAGGTTATTGTTAAATGATTTGTTAATCCATATTACTATCTTTGGTAGTTGAATGTTAAGAATGAGGATTCGTCTCTCTATATTGTACCTGCTGCTGTTGCAGCTATGCGTGCATACCTTGCAGGCACAGGATCCTGTGTTCACACATTTCTTTGCCAACAGTCTTCACCTGAACCCGTCCCTGGCCGGGATGGAAGGACCGGCACGTATCTATACCGGGTACCGCAACCAGTGGCCGAATTCAGGAGCGACCTACGTCACTTACCAGGCCTCTTTCGACAAGTATGTTGAGAAGCTGGGGGGTGGCCTCGGCGTGAAAGTGCTGAATGACAAACAGGGTGGAGGCATATTCAATGCATACAACCTGGATGTGATGTATGCCTATCATATCAGGGCAACGCGCAAACTATCATTTTCAGGTGCACTGCAGGCCGGGATCGGACAACGCTCATTTAACCCTTATAACCTGGTGTTCGGGGATATGATCGACCCGGTCACAGGCGGTTCAACGGGGATGGTGTCTGAATCCATGGAGGCTTACAGTGAATTCTATCCCGATTTCGCAGTGGGTGCATCAGTATTCTACGAACAATTCTACGGGGGAATTGCCGTGCATCACCTGTTGCAACCGGTGGTGACCGACGCCAATGATCCTACGGGAACCGTACCAAGAAAGTACAGCGTTCACCTGGGGGCCATGTTCCCCATCATTGAAAACCGCCGGGGAACTGAACTGATGAGGCTCTCTCCAAACGTGGTCTACATACAGCAGCTCTCTGTACAACAGCTGAACTACGGTCTGGATGTGATCTTCAGAAACTTCCTGGCAGGCATCTGGACCCGGCACGATCCGGGCTTTAATTACGGAAATTTAATCTTCACAACAGGCTATACCACAGGTAGTTTAAGATTCCGGTACAGCTATGACGTGAAACTTTCCAGTCCAACTGTCCGTATACCGAACCTGGGAGCACACGAAATTTCATTGCTCCTGATCCTTGAACAGGACCGTTCAAGATTTAAACACCGGGCAATAAAATGTCCGAAAATTTAGTTACATTTGTGAGAATGTTTTTATATTAGCAATTGATATAACAGAAAATCGATCAAATCATGAAAATAGCACTGAGACTGATACCCGCAGTTATCGCTGTTTTTATTCTTTCAGGGTGTAGCGATGATATTACCAATTCCGGTAGTACCTCATCAGCTACCGGTTGGGAATACAATTCAGAAGAGAACGGTGGATTTGAAGTGGCTTCTGCAGTTGACCAGGAGACCGGCCCCGGGCTGGTTTTTATTGAAGGCGGTACTTTTACCATGGGCAAAGTGCAGGATGATGTTCTTTATGAATGGAACAATGTGCCCCGCCGGGTAACCGTTGCATCTTTTTACATGGACCAGACGGAGATCACCAACGTGAACTACAGGGAGTATCTCTACTGGCTAGACAGGGTTTTTGGAGTGAACAACAGGCAGGTATTGCGAAATGCTTATCCCGACACACTGGTTTGGAGAGACCCGATGGCCTTCAATGAGCCATACGTGGAGTACTATTTCCGTCACCCCTCTTTTAACGAATACCCGGTCGTTGGTGTAAACTGGCTGCAGGCTAATGACTACGCACTGTGGAGAACCGACAGGGTGAATGAGCAGATCCTTGTTAACGAAGGCGTTTTTGATGGGATCAAAACTGACCAGGTAGATGAGAGAAATTTCAATACCGAAGCTTACCTGTATGGAATCTATGTGCCAGATGACGGTAACCAGATTCCAAGTCTGCACCCACGTCAGGATACACGCGGTGTCAGGATCGAAGACGGATACCTGCTTCCGAAATACAGGCTCCCGACTGAAGCTGAATGGGAATTTGCAGCCCTTGGCCTGATCGGAAACTCAGTGGATGAACTGGTTTGGGAAAGAAAAACATACCCATGGAACGGGCACATCGTAAGAAATGACGACCCGCGGCACATGGGAGAAATGAGAGCCAACTTCGTACGAGGAAAAGGCGACCTCATGGGAGTAGCAGGTAGCCTGAACGACAATGCAAGTATCACCGCACCGGTGAAAGCATACTGGCCCAATGACTACGGTCTCTATTGCATGGCCGGCAACGTGAGCGAATGGGTACTTGATGTCTATCGCCCGATGTCCTATGATGATGTATCCGGGTTCCGCCCGTTCCGTGGCAACGTTTTTCAGAAAAAGGTACTTGATGCAAACGGCAACCCCGTGATCGACAGCCTTGGACGCTTGCAAAGGGAAGCCATCTCTGAAAGGGATGCGGAAGGCAGGTTCAATTACAGGAAAGCCGACTACAGGAACTATCAGGACGGTGACGCAGTCTCCGTGATGGAGCGTGGATTGAACGACACAGTTGGTTATGAAGGTACCGAAAGTATGTATGTAAATACAGCCGACCAGCCAAACTCACTGATCTCAGACGAGGTACGGGTTTACAAGGGAGGTTCATGGAAAGACAGGGCCTACTGGCTCAGTCCGGGTGAAAGAAGGTTCCTCAAACAGTCCGAAGCGCGTGATGACCTGGGATTCAGGTGTGCAATGACACGTGTAGGATCGCCAGGCGGATTCTAGCGATCTGCAGGTAAAAAAATATACAGGGCTGTCCTCTCTCAGGGACAGCCCTTTTGTTTATCTCATACTGATGCCCTGAAGCAATGACCATTGGTGCATTATACAAAGAGTTTTTAACCTCCTCCGGAGTCACAACAGACTCACGAACTGCCGGGAAGGAACAGATATTCTTTGCCCTCCGTGGTGAAAACTTCGATGGCAACCGTTATATCGATGAGGCCCTGGAGAGAGGATGCCGTTTTGCAGTTTCGGATCACCCCGGCATGGAGGAGAGGGAGAACGTGACCGTGGTGGCGGATGTGCTGATCGCCTTGCAGGAACTGGCACTGCACCACCGCAGACAATGGGGAGGAAAGGTGCTGGCCATTACAGGCAGCAACGGGAAAACCACAACCCGGGAACTGGTGAATGCCGTATTGTCTGAAAAATACAGGGTGCTGTCTACCCAGGGTAACCTGAACAACCACATCGGTGTCCCGCTTACCCTCCTGGAGCTGGCCGACCAGGAGATCGGAGTCATCGAAATGGGAGCCAACCATGCAGGTGAGATCGCAAAACTGTGCAGGATCGCCGAACCTGATGCAGGGATCATCACCAACATCGGTAAAGCCCACCTGGAGGGATTCGGATCTCTCGAAGGGGTGAAAAAGGCAAAGGGGGAGCTTTACGATCACCTTGAGAAAAACGGCGGGACCGCCATTGTGGATCTTTCAGATCCCATCATCTCTGAGATGGCCGGGAGCCGCAACCTGGAGGTCTTTTCCTACGGTGAAGGTGATGGGTACGATGTGGATGGAGCCCCTGTAGCAAGCAAGGGCGAAGCGGGGATCGACGTTACGTTCAGCATACACCAAAAAAGCTACAAAACCAGTTCCGTCCTTTTTGGATCCTACAACATGAAAAATATCCTGGCTGCGGCAGCGACAGGAACATGGCTGGGGGTGGTTCCAGACAAGATCGTGGCTGCGGTGAGCAGGTATATCCCTGATAACAACAGGTCACAACTGGCCAGGGGACGCACCAATACACTGATCCTGGATGCCTACAATGCGAATCCCTCCAGCGTGGCAGGTGCAGTCAGGGAATTTGAACAGATGGACCATCCAGATAAAGTGCTGATCCTGGGGGACATGTATGAGACAGGAAGTGACGAGGAGCATGAACACCGGGCACTGCTGCAACACCTGGCGGGAAGCGATATCGGAAAGGTAATGCTCGTAGGTAAAAGATTCGGTCAGTTCAGCAGAGATCCGAAATTCCCCTTTCAGTTTTTCGGGGACGTGGAGGAATGCCTCGGATCCCTGCGCGAGGATCCGCCCCGGAACAGCCTGGTCATGTTGAAAGGCAGCCGAAAAAATGCACTTGAGAAGGCAACTAATTTCCTGCTGGATTGTTAACACAGCAATAAACCCAAGTATATGTCAAATAAACTGATGGACCCCATAGGAAAACTGATGGGGCTGCGCTATAAATCTCACCCGTGGCATGGAGTAGACATCGGGAACAATGCACCGGAGGTGCTGACCTGCTTTATCGAAATGGTGCCCCGGGATACTGTGAAGTATGAAGTGGATAAGATCTCGGGATACCTCAAGATCGACCGGCCACAGAAGTATTCCAATACGGTGCCGGCGCTCTACGGCTTCATCCCGCAAACCTTCAGCGGTGAAAAAGTGGCGGAACTGAGCCGCGAGAAGACCGGCAATGATAAGATCATCGGGGATTCCGATCCTGTTGATATTTGTATCCTGACTGAAAAAGAGATCACACACGGAGATATCCTGGTGGAAGCCAGGCCGATCGGGGGATTCAGGATGATCGACAACAACCAGGCCGATGACAAGATCATCGCGGTCCTGAACAACGACGCTGTTTACAAGGGGTACAACGATATCAATGATGTGCCAAAACTGGTTGTGGACCGACTCAAACACTATTTCCTGACCTACAAAGACCTGCCGGGCAACCCTGCAGATGTAGAGATCACTCACCTCTTCGGAAGGGAGGAGTCGTGGGACCTGGTAGAACGGTCAATCGAGGATTACAGGATGAAATTCGAAAACCTGGACACCATGCTCTCCGCGGTTTAATCCTTGTACCTGAACCGCTTGATCTTCTGCGTCGGTGTTTTCTCAAAAGGCTCCTTCTGGAAAATAGTCTGCTGCAGCCTTGAATTCTTGCCCAGCTGCTGGTTCACCTTTGACCTCATCTCTTCGATCAGCTCTTCGGCTTTTTGCTGAATATCCTTTTGCCGGTCATGGGCAGAGGAAAGCAGGTGCTGGAACTTCTCCTCCACCTTTTCCTGGTTCAGGTGAATCAGGGCGGTTAGTTTTCCTTTGACATGCATGACCAGTGAATCGGCGACAAATTCCTGTTCGTTGATGACCGATTCGATCTCTTCGGGGTAGATGTTCTCCCCGTTGGGCCCCAGGATCATGTTTTTCGACCGTCCCTTGATGTAAAAAATCCCTTTACTGTCGATGGTCCCCAGGTCACCGGTCCGGAAAAACCCCTCTTCTGTAAAGACCTCGGCGGTCTGTGCCTCGTTCTTGTAATAGCCTTTCATGATGTTCCTTCCGCGGGCTACGATCTCCCCTTCGCCCGTCTCCGGATCAGGATGATCGACCTTCATTTCGATGCCGTGGATGGGTTTGCCTACAGAGCGGTACCGGGCAGCAGACGGACCGAAGCCCGAAAGCATCGGGGAGGTTTCAGTGAGACCATACCCAACTGCATAGGGGAACCTGGCTTCAAGCAGGAACTTCTCCACATCGGGTGCAAGTGCTGCACCACCAACGCCAAAGAACCTGATCCTGCCACCAAAGAATGCCATGAGCTTTCTTCCGGCAGCCCGATAAAGCAACTTCCTTGTGGGTGCAAACTTCAGGAGTGCCCTGGTCACGGGTGACTTGGTAAGACTGGGTTTTACCTTGTTCCTGTAGATCTTCTCAATGATCAGTGGAACGGTCAGCATGGTGGTCGGACGGATCTCCTTCAACAGTGGTCCCAGGTAGGAGGCGGTTGGCGCACGGTCAATGTAATGGATGGACGCACCGTTCAGGACCGGGATCAGCATCCCGATCGTACATTCATAGGTGTGTGCCAGTGGCAGTATCGAGATGAAAACATCGGATTCCACGACTACATGGATGCTGGCCGTTTTCACTGCGTTGAAGATCAGGTTGTCGTGCGACAGCATCACCCCCTTGGAGCTGCCCGTGGTTCCTGAAGTGTAGATGATCACCGCGGTATCATCCTTATCGGCAGACGGAAACCGGTCTGTTCCTGGTTCCGCTTCTTCAGTTTCAATTTTGACGAGCTGACCGGGAGCGCGTTCGCTCACCCTTTCGAAATCGTCGCGGTCATGCATCACAAGGTCCTCGATGGTGACGAACTGGCGCACTGTTTCGGGGAATCCACCATTGAATTTATTCATCTGTTTTGAAGAGATAAACACGATGCTCACCTCTGCGTGGGTGAGGATGGACCGCATCTCATGGGCGCTGAAATCGGTCAGCACCGGCGTGACGATACCTCCCGCCCTGGAGATGCCGAAATAGGAGGCCACCCAGTGCGGACTGTTTTCGCTGATGATGGCAATCCTGTCACCCTGTGCCACTCCGGCACCATACAGCATCGTTGCAACTTTGGATGCGAGTTGGTCTGTCTCCCCGTAAGTATAAGAGATCCCGCCCGGGACGAAAAAACCGGTCTTGCTGTCAAATTTTTCTGCACTGTTTCGCAGAAGCTCCGAGAGATTCTCGAAATATACCCAGTCATTCTTTGTCTTATCCATCTTTTTCATTTTGATTCAATTAATTGCTGATCCATCGTGGCGCCGAACCTGTGTTTCAATTCGGCAAATCGCTTTCTTCCTCCCAGGAAGAAATCAAATACGACAGATCCCTGGTATATCTCGGGGTGCTTTTTATCAGTGATTCGGGGAGCCAGTGCTTCCCGTACCTTCCTGTAATCTTTTCGTTTTTTCCTGTAATCCCTGTGTGCCCTCCATATGGCCCTGATGTCTTTTAGACTGAATGAGAACATGAACCTTACAGCCGATAAGAAGTCCAGGAGCAGCCTTCTTCGAATCGTTGGTCCGACCAGGTTTTCAGGCAGGTTTTTGTAAAGGAGGAACAGGTTGTTCCTGAAGTTCAGGTACGTTTTGAACGGATTGCTTTTCGGGAGTGTTCCTCCGCCCACATGGTAGACAACGGAGGCGGGAACGACTGCGAGCCGGTGCCCCATGTTCTTCATACGCCAGCACAGGTCCACCTCCTCCATGTGTGCAAAGAAATGATCGTCGAACCCCCCGGCTGATTGAAAGACCTCTGACCTTACCAGCATGCATGCACCGGTTGTCCAGAACACCTCTACCGGATCCCGGAAATCCGGGTCGATCTTTTCGGTATGGTCAAAGATCCTGCCACGACAGAAGGTGTACCCGTACCTGTCGATGTACCCTCCGGCGGCCCCTGCGTATTCGTACATGTCCCGCTTTTCATAGTCGGCCAGGACCGGGGAGCAGGCGGCCAGTTCAGGATAAAAATCCAACAATTCAACGAGCGGATCAAGCCAGTTCTCCGTCACCTCGATATCGGAGTTGAGCAGGAGATAATAGGTCGCTTCTACCTGCTCCAGTGCCCGGTTATATCCTCCCGCGAATCCGAAATTCCGCTCCAGCCTGATCAGCCTGGTGTCGCTGGCATGATGCTTCTCCATCCATTCCACAGAATCGTCGGTGCTCGCATTGTCGGCCACGATGATCTCCACGCCGGGCCTGGTGGTGTGCCTGACCAGCAGGGGGAGGAACTTTTCGAGGAAGTGCCTTCCGTTCCAGTTCAATATGACGATCGCGACCCTTGTCATGACCCGTTCATGAGTTGTTTGATTGTATCGATAAATTCATTGTGATTCAGTCCGTTGGAGCAGATGATCTCCTCGCCGAAGAGGTAATCATCCCCCCCTTTGAAGTCGGCCGATCGTCCCCCGG
Organism: uncultured Bacteroidota bacterium; assembly: GCA_937129385.1. GTDB lineage: Bacteria > Bacteroidota > Bacteroidia > Bacteroidales > M55B112. The sequence continues at coordinate 18,592 of CAKZNC010000022.1, read as the reverse complement.
CTTCCTCCAGGATAACTACCCCGGCGGCCACATCCCATGGATGCAACCCGTACTCATAAAAGCCGTCGTACCTCCCACATGCCACCCAGGCAATGTCCGTCGCCGCGGAACCCAACCGGCGCAGTCCCCGTGAATGTTTCATGAACCAGTCCATCGATCGCATGAAACCATCAAGCTTTGAGTAATCGGAATAGGGGAACCCGGTGGCGATCAGCGAGCTGTCCAGGGTGCGATTGCCGCTCACGCTGATCGGCTTGCCGTCGAGCCAGGCGCCGCCGCCGCTCCACCCGTAAAAGCACTCGTTGAATCCAAGCTCCAGGATCACCCCCATGATGGGTTTGCGGTTTTTTGCAAGGGCTACGCTGACTGCAAAAGGGTAGGCACCGTGGATGAAATTCGTGGTCCCGTCGATGGGATCAATGATCCACTGGTACTCCTCACCACGATCCGCCTGGGTGCCCTCCTCTGCAATGAAACCAGATCCCGGCAGGAGCTTGCCCAATGCATCCACCAGCATCTCCTCGGTCTTCTTGTCCACCTCCGTCACGAAATCATGACGCCCCTTTTCCTCGATCCCCGGCGCGAGGTTTTCGTTCTGCTGCGCAAGAATGTAGGCTCCGGCGTTGCGGACGATCCCGATCGTTTGATTACATATTTTTTCCAGCTCCATAATCACGAAACACGCTTTTCGTGCCACAAAGAAAATGAATTTTCATATATAAAGCACCGATTCCTCTGTTTGGTTCAGACGGAAGGGACAAGAGACCATCATTTGGGGCGAATCGCGCCGGGCGGGGGTGAATTTCACCGGCCGGGAAAATTGATGATTCGACCCGGATTCGCTTCAGGAACGACATTTGAGTCTGTCTATCATATTTCAAGAGAGGCCAGCAGGTCGGCCACAACGAAAGTGCTGCCGCCGATAAACACGGTATCCTCCATTCCTGCTTCACGCTTTGCAGCTTCAAATGCCTGCAGTACCGTTGGGAAGGCCTTGCCATGCAGGCCCGCGGCTTCAGCTCTATTCCGGAGGTCCTCGACGTTCATGGCCCGTGGGATGGAGGGTTGCGTGAAGTACCAGGTGGCTTCGGCAGGCATCAGCCCAAGGAGTTCTCCCGCAGGTTTGTCACCCACCATGCCCCAAACGATGTGCAGGTGTCTATGCTGAATGTTACGCAGGTGCTCCGACACTGCACTTACCCCTGCAGTATTGTGGGCAGTATCACAGATGATACGTGGATTTGCACCCAGGATCTCCCACCTGCCGCGGAGGGAGGTGTTGGTTTTTACAGCGGAGAGACCCCTTTCAATTGCTTTCGGAGGGATGTCCAGGTCCGATGCACGCAAATTGTCAATCGCCGCCAGGACCGTATTGATGTTCTCCTTCTGGTAATGCCCGCCGAGATCTGTTTTTACATCTTCGCTCCTGTCTGTCTGCAGATTTTTATAGTGAAAAATGGTGTGCTCCTGGTCTGGAGTCTGTGTCTGGAAACTGAATGATCGAAGGGTTGAAGCTTCGGTAAATGGCGCTTTTTTCTTTGCAGCCATGTCCGAAAGGACCCGGATGACGGATGCGGTATTCTCCCCGACAACCAGCGGTACCTCTTCCTTGATGATCCCTCCCTTTTCCGCAGCGATCAGCTCAATGGTCCCGCCGAGAAACTCCGTGTGGTCCAGTGAGATGTTCGTGATGATGGAGAGGATGGGGGCAATGATGTTCGTAGAATCAAGCCGCCCGCCCATGCCTGTCTCAATGACGGCGATATCGACTTTCGATCGTGCAAAATGGTCGAACGCCATGGCGACAGTCATCTCGAAGAATGAAGGCTGAATGGTCTCCAGTGTTTCGCAGATCCGTTCTGTAAAATCAACAACCTCCTCCTTGCCGATCATCTCCCCGTCGATCATGATCCGCTCCCTGAAATCCAACAGGTGGGGCGAGGTGTACAATCCTGTTTTGAACCCCGCCGCGGTAAGTACAGACGCCAGCATATGACTTACCGAGCCCTTCCCGTTGGTTCCGGCGACGTGGACCGACCTGAAGTTGCGGTGGGGATGACCCAGGAAGCTGTCGAGGGCATGCGTGTTGTCGAGGTTCGCCTTGTAGGCCGCCTTCCCGCTCCGCTGATACATGGGAAGTTGCTCGAACAGGAATTCAATGGTGGCTTCGTAGTTCATTTGCTGATCTCCTCTTCATGGATGGTTTCGTGTGCATACCTCCTGGTACTCCTTCGCTCCATGATACAGGAGAGATGCGCTTCCTGATCCATGGTTGATAAGATTGTTTAAAACTTTGCCCAATGTGAATAATTCATTGGCCGGCTGCCTCTATATTAATACTAATTTTGAAGCAGAAAGATACGATAAAGGCAGGGGTAAATATGGCAAAAACAGCAGGAAAAGTCAAAAAGACTTTCGTAATTGACACCAACGTTCTTCTTCACGACTATAAATGCATTCACAATTTTGAGGAGCACGACATCGTGATTCCCATTACTGTGCTCGAAGAGCTTGATCGTTTTAAAAAGGGCAATGACATCATCAACCTGCATGCCCGCGAATTTACACGCGAGCTTGACAAACTGTCGGGAGACAAACTGTTTAACGGCGGACTGAAGCTTGGTGCGGACAAAGGAAAGCTGAGCATCGCCACTGGCCATGTTCCATCGGAGCGCCTGGCCACCTCGTTCCCGGAGAACACCCCCGACCACAGGATCCTGGCGATAACCGACTACCTGCACAACAGCAGGAACGGCAGCCCCGTGATCCTGATCACCAAGGACATCAATTTGCGCATGAAGGCCAAGTCGCTCGGGATCATGGCACAGGACTACCACAACGACATGGTCCAGAATGTGCAGGACATCTACGAGGGGGTGAAGATCAGTGAGAATGTCAAGCCCGAAGTGATCTCCGGACTGTATGACAATTATGATGGGTTGCCCCGGTCGAAATTCGGCATCAAAAAGGAGCCGGTGGCCCACCAGTATTTCATATTCAGGAACGATTCGGTAAGCGCACTCGGACATTACGATCCGTTTAACAAGCTGATCAACAGGGTAGAAAAGGTGAAGACCTACGGGATCGAGCCACGTAATGCAGAACAGGCCTTTGCGCTCGATGCATTGCTGCGGCCGGAGGTTCAGCTTGTTGCGCTGACAGGCAAGGCGGGGACGGGGAAAACCCTCCTGGCCCTTGCATCTGCAATCCACCAGCGGAAGATGTATACTCAGATATTCCTGGCACGCCCCATTGTACCCCTCTCGAACAGGGACATCGGATTCCTGCCCGGGGATGTGGAGGAGAAGATCGGGCCCTACATGCAACCCCTCTTTGACAACCTGTCGGTGATCAAACAGAATTACAAACAGCAGAGCAAAGAATATACCCGCATCGAGGAGATGCAGAAAAATGAGAAGCTGGTAATCACACCCCTGGCCTACATCCGGGGAAGAAGCCTCTCAAGGGTATTCTTCATCGTCGATGAAGCACAGAATCTTACCCCACACGAAGTGAAAACCATCATCACACGGGCAGGGGAAGGTACGAAGCTGATCTTTACCGGTGACATTCAGCAGATTGACTCGCCCTACCTGGATACGAAGTCCAACGGGCTGACCTACCTGGCAGACCGGATGAAGGGACAGGACCTGTTCGCCCATGTTCACCTGGTCAAAGGGGAAAGGAGCTACCTCGCAGATCTCGCAAGTAATTTACTTTAGTATTTTCAGCCGGGTTTTCTATATTTGCACTGCAAATTCCAACCGTACCTTATGCAACGTAAATTATTCATTATCCGGCATGGCAAATCCAGCTGGGAATCCATTGTAGCGGATATCGACCGGCCGCTCACTGAAAAGGGAGTGAAAGATGCCGGTCAGATCGCGGAGATACTGAAGCAGAAAAAGCTTCTGCCGGAGGCAATATACAGCAGTCCGGCCAACCGGGCACTCCATACGGCCATCATCATGTCAAGGGCATGGGAGCTGGCCGACCAGAACATCCATATCAGCAATGACCTTTACCTGCCCGAGTCCTCAGACATCCTCCGGGTGATCTCCGGTATACCAGATGAGACCACCTCTGTGGCGATCTACGGTCACAACCCTGGCTTTACCCAGTTTGCAAACAGGTTCATGAAGGAACCGGTTGACAATGTGCCAACCGCAGGTGCAGTGGTCGTAACCATGGAGCTTGATTCATGGACAGACCTGGTCAATGCAACTGTCACCGATGTGATTTTCGAATTCCCGAAGAATTACAGGTAGCTTCCCTGCCTGCCTACAATGATTGAAGTAGCCTGTGCGATCATAAAACGGGATGACACGATCCTCATTACCCGGCGGAGCGCTGCAATGCCGCATCCCGGCCTGTGGGAATTTCCAGGAGGAAAGCTCATGCCGGGGGAGACTCCCGAACAGTGCATCACCAGAGAGATACAGGAAGAATTAAATGTGGCTGTCAGGGCAATCCGATTGCTTACATCCCAGGTGCATTCCTATCCTGGCAGATCGATCAGGCTGATTCCCCTCGTATGCGAGATCGTGTCAGGAGAGATCGAACTGCAACAACACAGCGAGTCTGCATGGATCAGGCGGGATGAGCTGGACAGGTATGATCTTCTTGAAGCCGACATAAAGGTGATCGATGCATGGACCGATGCCGACTGGTAGCGCTCTTTTATAATTGGAATAAATAAGGGCATTGAGCACTTGATGGAGCATCTGTTTTTGATTATTTTGTTAGCTTTATCACCTCTATTACAGCTCAACAGCACATGTCGGCAAAAAACTACAGGCGAATACAGATCCTGACACTTCTTGCAGGAATTATTGCAGGCGGACTCCTCCTTTCGGGGTTCAATAAGGTTGTGGAGATCACCTCCACAGATGAATTTTGCAACAAGTGCCATTTCCATCCACATTCAACCACCACCTGGAAACAATCGGTGCACTACAACACTGCATCCGGAACCATCGTGCATTGCGTGGAATGTCACCTTCCGCCGAAGGGCGAAGGGTATCTGCCTGCTAAGATCGCAACCGGACTGAGGGATGTGTATGGTGCCATCTTCAAGGATTCGTCGGAGATCAACTGGGAATTGAAGTCAAGGCCGGAGAATGCTGTACATTTCACAAAGGATATCTCATGTGTGCACTGTCATCAGAATCTCTTCCCGCTGGAGATCACCCACGAAGGGATGGATGCCCACCTCTATTATGAGCAGCAGGAAGGTGCAGTGGCCTGTATCAAATGTCACATCGACGCGGGGCACTACAACAAAAATGTGATCCATGCTGCAAATGTGGAGTTCGGAACAAAAGATCAGCTGCCGGATACCCTCTACGAAGAACCTGCAGTTGTCACAGCATTCGACGACTTCACCGAAACCATCCCCCTGTCAGCTGTAAGTTTTAAAATGATTGCAATACCCGGCGGCACCTTTACTATGGGAGCTGATGAAGGGGATAAGTATGCTGAACAGGACGAGCATCCCGCCCGCAAAGTGACCCTGGACAACTATTTTATCGGGGAGGTTGAGGTGACCTGGGATGAATTCCTGACCTGGTATGCGCAGACCGCAGGGGAGGGCAGGACCACGGATATTGGTATGCTGGAAGGAGTGGACGGACTCTCAGGAGCAACGCCGCCCTATGGCAATCCCGACCAGGGATGGGGGAAAGGGAAACGCCCGGCGATCACAATGACCTATTATGCGGCAGAGAAATACTGTGAATGGCTGTCGGTCGTCACAGGTAAAAAATACAGGCTCCCAACGGAAGCTGAATGGGAATATGCTGCCAGGGGCGGCACAACCGGCGCCTACTTTTTTGAGGGGGATGTGAAGGATTATGCAGATGAAGGATTGCGTGCCAGGCTGTTCGGCATCGATACCAGTGTGATCAACTCCTATGTCATCTACAGTGAAAATTCGGGGGGGAGGTCACAAACACCGGGGAAAGTGCAGGAAAATCCATACGGACTTAAAAATATGCTTGGAAACGTGGCAGAATTCTGTCAGGATATCTATCTTGCAAATGCGTACGACCAATTCCCGGGTCCGGTCAGCAACCCAATTGTGACAGCAGGAGGTGAAGAGCACGTGATCAGGGGAGGTTCATTCCTGAGCAATGCTGCTGAACTGAGGATCTCAGACAGGAACAGGACGAACCATGACAACTGGCTCCGGACAGATCCACAGATACCCAAAAGTATCTGGTGGTACTCAGATTGTTACCACGTGGGATTCAGGGTAGTTTGCGAAGCAGACCAATTATTAACTACTAAATAATACCAATGGAAAAGAAATCAGTTTCAAGAAGAAATTTCCTCGGCACCACGGCACTGGGAGCTGCAGGAGTGATTGGCGCAGCCGGACTGGCGGCCTCATGTTCAGAAAAAACACCCAAAGTATCTTTCGTTCCCCCGCCGCTGAAGGCAGAGAACGGGGCGCCCATCAAAGCCGGTCTGATCGGATGCGGTGGACGTGGAACAGGAGCTGCAATGAACTTTCTGAATGCAGGCGAAGGACTGGAGATCGTGGCAATTGCTGATCTCTTCCAGGACAAGATCGATAATTTCCGGAAAAAGCTGAAAGATCAGAAGGGCGTTGAGATTGCCGACGAAAAGTGTTACCTGGGATTCGACGCTTTCGAGAAAGTTCTTTCTGAAGATATCAATTACGTGATCCTGGCCACTCCCCCGCATTTCCGCCCTATGCAGTTCGAAGCCGCGATCAAGGCGCGTAAAAATGTATTCATGGAGAAGCCGGTAGCTGTTGACCCCGTTGGCGCTCGCAGGATCATCGTCGCCGGTAAACAGGCCGAATCCATGGGCCTCAGCGTGGTGGCAGGGACACAGCGTCGTCACCAGTGGAACTACCTGGAGGTGTACGAACACATCAAGGCAGGAACCATCGGTGATTTCGTCGCCGGTTATGCTTACTGGGACCAGAACAAACTATGGCATGTCAATCCGGATCCCGCATGGTCGGAGATGGAGGCAATGGTCAGAAACTGGGTCAACTGGATGTGGCTCTCCGGTGACCACATCGTTGAACAGCATGTCCACAATATCGACGTAGTCAACTGGTTCAAAGGTGGTGAACATCCTGTCAAGGCTGTCGGATACGGCTCAAGGCAGCGTAGGGTCACGGGTGACCAGTATGATAATTTCTCCGTGGACTTTATTTATGAAGATCAGACCCATATGCATTCCATGTGTCGGCAGATCAACGGGACCCATGGAAATGTTTCTGAATTTGTCAGGGGTACCAAGGGGTATACCAACTGTTCAAGGAGCCTGTATATGAACGACGGTACGCTGATTGCCGAGACCGATAATCCATGGCCGGGAACAGATGAGGAGAAGGCCGCGCTTGCTGAGAAGTACAATTCTCCCTACGACCAGGAACACGTTGACCTGGTGAATGCAATTCGTAAAAATGAACCGATCAATGAGGCAGAAAATGTAGCGACCTCTACGCTGACTGCCATCATGGGACGGATATCAGCCTATACTGGTAAAGAGACCACGTGGGATGAGATGATGAACTCAGAACTTCATTACCAGCCGGATGTATATGACCTCGGACCTGTGAACAATGTTCCGAAAGATGTTCCGGTACCCGGAGAGGCTGCCGAAGAATAGACGGTAAGCATACAATACAAAGCAATCGCACCATAATTTTCACCCCCGCGCTCCTGTCGGAGATGTCGGGGGTGATTTTGTTCTGTTTATTTCCATATCTTTAGGCAGCAAAGCAGGAAGTTTGGCAAAAGGAAAATCACATAAACTGGATCCCGGGAGATGGGTGGATCAATACGCAGATTACCTTTTTAATTATGCGGTGGTGCGCCTGTCCGACCCTGAAAAAGCAGCGGATGTAGTGCAGGAAACTTTCCTGTCGGCTCTGAAGGGACAGCATACCTTTCGGGGCAACAGTACGGAAAAGACCTGGCTGACCTCCATCCTGAAACGAAAGATCATCGATATTTACAGGAAGAACAGCAGCAACAGGGAATCCAATTTGCAGGACATCACCGATTCGTTTGAGGACAATGATTATTTCGACTACTATGGCATAAAGAAAGGACACTGGAAAGAGGAGAAGATGCCACATTCCAATTCGCTGATGCCGGAAGGGGAGGTCGAGAACAACGAGTTGAGGGAGATCCTTGAAAAATGTATTGCCGCATTGCCCGAAAACCTGGCAGCAGTGTTTGTCATGAAGATGATCGACGACGCAACATCTGAAGAAATCTGTAAGGAGCTGGACATTACTCCGTCAAATGTGTGGGTGATGATGCATCGGGCCAGGCTAAAACTCAGGGGATGTATTGAATCAAACTGGATATAAATCATGTCAATGAACGTGGGACAAAGGATGAAAGTGTACATGGTCGAAAAAATGATCAGTTGTGACAAAGCAGGCTACCTGGTCTCGAAATCCAAGGAAACAAAACTGAACTGCAGGGAAAAGATCGGCCTCAGGATCCACCTGGTGACCTGTCTTGTGTGCAGGCAATATGCAAGCCAGATCAATGACCTGCAGCACATGGTTTACCGCTACAAGAACCAATACACCGATGGAACCGTGGTCCATATGTTGACGGACGAAACCAGGACCTCCATGAAAGAGACCGTGGAAAAGGAGATGACCGGGAAATAAAGGAAGAGAAAATTTCTTTGTAAGGAATTCCCTCCGTCTTCCGACCAATTAATCAGCATATTTTTAATCAAAATAATTCAATATCATGAAAAAAGAGAAAAAGATCTTAAAATCCGCAGCACTGTTGGCAGGTGCTGTGATGACGACAGGAGCAATGGCAGCAACACCAGCAGAGCAGCTGCTTGAATACAATGACCTGGGTTCAGGTGCTGAGTTGCGCAGCAACCTGGTTGAGATGAACGCAGCAACAAAAGATGCCCGGACCATTCATGCCTACAAGGTAAGTGATATGAAATGTGGTGAAGGGAAATGTGGTGAAGGTGACAAAAAAGCTGATAAGAAATCCGATAAGAAATCCGATAAGAAGTCAGCAGACGCCAAGTCAAAAAAGGGAGATAAAAAATCTGCCAAAAAAGGTGATGCAAAAACCGAAGCGAAGGAAGGTGAAAGCAAATCAGCCGAGCATAAGTGCGGTGAGGGAAAATGTGGTGAAGGAAAATGTGGCTGATCATTGAATCACAATTCAATATTACCGTGGTTGTGCAACGGAGCGGTTCTGCTGCCGGCACAACCGCGGTCCTTCAAAAAATAACACCATGAAAGGAAAGGTAGGAATAGGACTTCGCAGGGACATTGCAAATGAAATCATTGATTCTGAGCCGATACGTCCCGATTTCATTGAATTTGCCCCCGAAAACTGGATGGGGATCGGAGGCTACTGGAACAGGATCAGGGAAAAGGCGGTTTCGAAATACCCTGTCACATGCCATGGACTCTCTTTGTCACTCGGGAGCCCGGAAGAACTTGACTGGGATTTTGTCAGTGAACTGAAAGCTTTTCTGGATGAGAACCAGGTACAGATCTATTCGGAGCACCTTAGTTATACGAAGTCAAAAAATGCACATCTGTATGATCTGCTTCCAATTCCGTTCAGGAAAGATGCCGTTGACCACGTTTCGGAAAGGATCATGCGCGTTCAGGAAGCACTTGGACGCCGGATTGCAATTGAGAATGTATCTTATTATACACCGGTGGCCGCTGAGATGTCTGAAACAGATTTCATCTGTTCTATTGTCGAAAAATCTGACTGCCGCCTGCTGCTGGATGTCAATAATGTCTATGTAAATGCCTTCAATCATGGGTATGATGCACGAAGTTTTATTGACAACATGCCACTTGATAGGGTGGAGTACATTCACATGGCCGGGCATGAAAAGGTGGAAAAGGACCTGATCATTGACACACATGGTCGACCGATCATCGATCCGGTATACGACCTTTTCGAATATACCATCGACAGAATGGAACCGGTTCCGGTGCTGCTTGAAAGAGACTATAATTTTGAAGACCTGGAATCGATATCTGCGGAACTGGATCATCTCAGGGATCTGATCAGAAAAAAATGGGGGGTCGTACATGAAGCTGCACAAGGAAACGCGTGACATCCAGCACCGCCTGGGTGACTATTGCAAGACGGGCAGGGAGGTAAGTCTCCCAGGTGTTACCGAAGGAAGAATAAAACACTACCGCAGGCTCGTTTATAACGTCGTGAAGAATTCGATGGATCAGGCATATCCCATCGCCTCATCCGCTCTTGGAACCGTCCTGTGGGATGAGCTCGTGAATGATTTCTTTTCTAACCACGCACCGAGGTCGACGCAGATATGGAAACTTCCACATGAGTTTTACGAGTACCATTATTCAAAAAACACGGCAACGAAGCTTAAGAGAGCATGGCTGAATGATCTGCTCTGGTTCGAATGGGCGGAGATCGAAGTGCATACAATGCCGGACCGTGATGTATTGCCGTATAACGAAGAGGGAGATTCCCTGGTTGATCCGTTGATATTGAATCCCGAGCACGAAGTACTGCAACTTGAATTTCCGGTGCATAAGCAGAGCCTGGTTGATATTGAATCCCACCGGGGAGAGTATTATGTGCTCCTTTATCGTGAGCCGGAAACAGGACGAGTGCGGTTCATCGACCTTTCGGTTCTTCATGCTTTTATTCTGATGAAAGTCAACGAAGAGGGGATTCCACTTAATGAATTCAAGGGAGAGATCGCCAGTATCGCCTCCATTGAAAGTGAGAAATACCTGGATGATTACCTGCGGGATTTTATGGGCAACCTCATGGAAAAGAAGATGGTCCTCGGTTTTGCAGTAAGTTGAATTTCAGTCTCCGGCAACCCAGGGAACATTTGCTGCACCCGGACAACCGGCCGGGCGCCGGTAAAGAGAATTTGAAACCAATGATTTGACAGCATTAAGTATTTAAAAATGAGATCAATATACAATAATTTTATTCGCCGTGTTACCGGTTTGAAGGATGTTCCATTGCTCTTTTTCAGGCTCATTCTTGCCTATGGATTCCTGGAACCGGCAATGATGAAACTGAAAGGACTACAGGGAACCGCAGACTGGTTTGGAAGTATGGGGTATCCAGCGCCATTTATCCTCGCCCTGCTTGCAATGCTTACGGAAGCGCTTGGTGTGATTTTGGTTGCCCTCGGGCTGGGAACAAGGATCATTGCTGTGCCGATGATGATCGTCATGCTGGTGGCCATCTTTACGGTACATATCGGTAATGGATTCGCAGCAGGAGACAATGGAATAGAGATTCCATTGTATTATTTCCTGATGCTATTCGCCCTGATGGTTTACGGTTCAGGCAGAATCAGCATCGACCACCTGCTGTCCAGGAAATAACGGATCTCACCGGTGACCTTTTCCTGGTCCTTCGAATCGACAGATCAGGCAATTGCCCTTAATTACCTGCGAATAATTGTAGCATGAACGGATGGTCTCCCGATTCTTCCATCACAGGTGTTCACGAGAGGTCGTTGATGAATCAAGTTGTCTCTCAATTCTGACTTGCCATCAGGTGCTTTTTATTGGGATTCTTCCATTCGGCCTGTGAAGCATATTCCACGTAATAAATCTTCAGGTCGGCCTGCGATTCATACTCCACGAAATAGATTTTTTTATCGGCCTGCGAAGCATATTCCACAAAATACCATTTCCCGTCCTGATCCACCTGTGACGCGTAATCCACCAGGTACACCGTCAGGTCGGCCTGCGATTCATATTTCACGGTGAAAACCTTCACATCGGCCTGTGAAGCGTAATCAACAACAAAAACCTTTTGTCCGTTCACCGCCAGCGTAAAGGCAGTTGCGATCACCAGCAGAAAATATCTTTTTGTCATGGCACTCTTTTTTATACAGAAGTGCAAAAACACTGCCACAGTTTTTCGTTCGTGCTCCATGCTTGTTGTCGGACAGTCTGCCTGGACTGCGATTACTCCTGCTCCGTGCTGAAAAGCGGGGGTCGCTCATCATCGTAACCTGTTGCTTCCTGGTATTTCGCTGCCACGGCAAGAATGGTGGCCTCATCGAACAGGTTGCCGAGGAAGGAGATGGTGGTCCTTGCCCCCTCCTCCATGACGCCATTGGGGACGACCACCACCGGATGGCCTGTCATATTTGTTGCCGGCAACTGTGTCCCGCCAAAGGATGGGGTCACGATCACATCGAAGTTCTTAAATATCCTGTGGTAATCTTCGATCAGCATGGTCCGCAACCTGTTGGCCTGGATGTATTCCACCGCGGGCATAAAGCGCGCTGCGCGGAACAGGGCCGGCCAGGCGTACTCGCCCTGCCTTACCAGGAGGGTGTCCCGGTTGCTCCGTGTGAGCTCATCAAAGGCAGCGGCAGCCTCGGCCATCAGCAACTGGGTCATGGCATCTACCGGGAGATCTGTCTCAAGGTCCACCGGGATCAGTTGTGCTCCCAGTTTCCTGAGTTCCCTTAATGTCTGCCTGTCCTGTTTCCTGAAAAGGTAGTCTGATTCGAAAGCACGTCTGAAATAGCCAATCCGAAGGTCAGACAGGTCAATTTCCTTGTAATCAAAACCTGATTCAATGAGGGTTGGGTCATCGGGATCTGCACCGCGGATGGCATCAAATACGATGGCACAATCCTTTGCGCTTCGGCAGATCGGTCCTGCCTTGTCCATGCTCCAGCTGAGTGCCATGGCGCCCGACCTGGTTACCCGACCGTATGTGGGTCTTAATCCTGTTACGCCACAACGTGTTGATGGTGAAACGATGGACCCGTATGTTTCAGTGCCAATGGCAAACGGAACGAGTCCTGCAGCCGTTGCAGCAGCTGATCCTGCAGAGCTCCCGCTGGAGCCTTGCTTTAGGTTCCATGGGTTCCTCGTTGTGTCGGCGTACCATACATCCCCCATTGCGAGGGCACCCAGGGTCAGTTTGGCGATGAGGACGGCACCTGCATCTTCAAGTTTGGTGATCACTCCTGCCTTCACATCCAGCTGCTGGTCACTGAATGCACCGGCACCCCAGGTGGTTTTGTATTTGGGAAATGCAAACAGATCCTTGATCCCGTAGGGAATGCCATGGAGGATCCCGCGGTCTTTTCCCGCGGCAAATTCAGCATCCATCTTTGCGGCATAGGCCAGCGCATATTCCTCCGTGAGGCTGATGACGCAGTGCAGTTGCGGGTCATGCTTTTTTAGTCTGTCCAGGTAAAATTTTGTAAGTTCCACGGAACTGACCTCACCCTCCCTCAGGAGACCTGCAAGTTGAGGAATGGACATGAAGCCCAGGTCGATTCCGGAGGTCGGCTTTGCGATCCCGCCTGGAATCTTCCACTGGACTGGACCAGATTCTGGTGGGACCACGAATCCGCGGGGAAGCGGGTCAAAGTGCAGGGCTGGCATGACGCTGTTTGGAATATGGATCTCACGGTACTGCCGGTATGATTCAATATATTCTCCCAGGGCATTGTTGATCATCTCCATCTCATAAGTGTCGAAATCAATATCCATCGGGTTCATGGCAAAATAGGTGGAGTCAACGCGTAGTTCGGTCCTCGATTCCTGCTCTGGCTGACTGCAGCCACTCATGAAAAAAAGTATGATACATGCTGTGATACAGCGGTTGATCCCAGGTAGGTTTTTCATTTTTTACGGGTTTGGTTGTGACGGGTAAGGTACGAAGTTTCTTTTTTTTAAGTAACTTATGAAAAAAATCTCCGGCATATGAAAGCAAAAAAGACTTTGGTTCGCGGGATCATGTATGTTTCGATCCTGCTGTTTTCTGTGATCATTTCCTCTTGTGTGAATGATCAGTCGACCTCAACAGACCTGCTTTATGATCTTGGTACCGGCATTGAATCGCGATCTGCCTCATTTGAAAATCCGACTGGTGAACCCGGCGAGGGAGGTAAAACTGCCAGCAACCTGGGTGTGGGCAGAAAAGGATTTCCTGCAAAACTTGTTGAACCGGGGGAGACGGTGACACTTTGTGAGGTGGAAGGTTCAGGGACCATCAGGCATATCTGGATGACAGGCGGATTCAAGGACAACCCGATCGCACTCCGGGCGATGGTGGTACCTGCCCGACCGGATCTACTGGCAGGAGGAGTGCCGGGTAACGATCTAGCAGATCGGTTACAACTGGGACCTTGGGAGCAAAGGCGAGTCCCCTTTGTACGAAAGACAGGATGACTGGAGCAGTGCGACATTCTGGTATGAAACTGTACCAGCTGAGCCGTTGCCTGCATTTCCCACCGTCGAAGAGCGGATCGAGGATCTACTTGTCAGGCATACTGAATAAACATGGCCGGCTATTGGCATGTCGGTAAGATTTTGTCTGCCAATACCCGATACAGTCAGTTACCACTGTGAAGAGGAAGGGTAAAGCTGAACACAGAACCCTCACCCTCTTTTGATGCGACGTTGATCTTACCGTTGTTGAGTTCAACAAATTCCTTGCACACCATCAGACCGAGACCGGTTCCCTTTTCACCATCCGTGCCATCCGTACTCTTGTTGCTCAGATTGGAGAATATATCTTCAAGATCCGTTGAAGGAATACCTGTTCCCTGATCTTCGACCAAAATCCTGGCCATGTTGTTGCTGACGACGGCTGACAGGAATACTTTGCCACCTTTTTCTGAAAATTTGACTGCATTCGAGGTGAGGTTGATCAGAACGGTTTTGGTCATGTCCTTGTCGGCATGCACCATAATTTGCTCCTCCACGCTGATTGTGATGGAGATGTCTTTTAGTTCTGCCTGTTTGGCATTCATCTCTTTTACCTCCTGCAGCTGGTCAGTAATGTTATATGGAACAGGCGAGGCTGTGATCTTTTCGCGTTGTGCCCTTGCCCAGTTGAGCAGGTTTGTGAGCAGGTTGTATGTATCTGTGGCAGTCTTGTGTATGTGCTGGCTGTACGTGATGGCCTGGCTGTATTTCTTCTCCTTTAGATTTTTTTGAAGGATACTGCTGAACCCGATCAATACATTGAAAGGGTTCAACAGGTCGTGGGAGATGACTGAGAAAATTTTGTCCTTGGCCTGGTTGCTTTCTTCAAGTTTCCGGGATAATCTTACCCTGGTCCGGTAACGCATCACCAGGGTGACAGTGACCAATAATAGCAGTACAATGAAGATAAACAGGTAGACCTCTTCACGCTGCCTGGTTTCCAGGTCTTCATTGATCCTGTTGATCTGTTCCGTCATCCCGAAACGCGTTTTGATCTCCTCCATGGTCCGGAACTGCATCTCATTATACAGGGAATCATAGATGAAAATGAAATTCTGATAGTTGAGGCTCGCTTTTCGGAAATTCTCCATCTGAAGGTAGAATTCAGCACGCGTTTTGTAGACCGACAGAATATTCTGACTGTTTTGTGATCTTTTTGCAGTCTGCAGTGCCTTCTCCAGCAATTTTTCTCCCTCTTTTTCCTTTCCGGTATGAAGGTATACAAGTGCCAGTCCTTCCCGGTTACTGATGATCCCCCTCATGTTGGTCCTCTGCGAGCTGTAATCCAATGCCCGCTGGAAATAGCGGTAGGCAGAATCATACAATCCCTGCTCCAGGTAGAGATGTCCCATACCATTCAGCGAGTAGGCGATGTAGTTCTTGTTTTCCAGCTCCCTGTGTTTTTCAAGCGAAATGCGATACCATGCCATGGCCGTATCGGTTTTCCCCATCAGGGAAAATGTCTCTGCTATCTCAAGGGAGGCCGAGGCAATGCCCACAGAATCCCCAAAGGTTTTTCTAATGTCAATGGCATCCATGAAATAATCGAGAGCCTCACGGTATTCCTGTTTCATCCGGTTCACGGATCCCAGGTTAATGAAGCTGTATGCAATACCCCGGTTGTTGTTCAGATGGCGGAACATCTCCATCGATTTTTCAGCATATTCCTGTGCCAGGGGAACATTCCCTATATTGTAAAAGGCATCACCAAGGTTGTTATAAACGTAGGCGATCTCGATGGAGTCCTTGACCTTCAGGCTCAGAAGAAGACCTTCGTTGTACAATGGAATGGCCTTGCGTACCTGGTGTTTGTAGTGCTGGTAGATCACACCGAGGTAATTGTACAATCTTCCCAGTTCCATTTTAAGATCGTTTTCACGCGCAAGGTCCATGGCATATTCGGCGTAAGAGATGGCGAGGTCTGTCTCTTTTTCCCTCAATTGCCAGCACAATGAAGAGAGAGTATCAACTTTTTCGTGGTCAGACAATTTCCTGAACGATGCATTGTCAAGGATGGTTTGCCCTTTGAGTGCGCTTGAAAGAAGAATCAATACTGACAGGATGATGGTCTTGCCGGGGTTCCTCATGTTTTCAGTAATAGTGGATGGCGTTAAAGATAGAAAAATCTGTTTCAGATGTATGCCGATGTACAAAATGGGGGATAAAAATCAGTCATCCCCTACAACTCATCGGCAAAAACAGGGGATCGGGAACGATATGCAAGCCCAATAAAAAAACTCCCGATTTTCTTCTTTTATATATAAAAAAAACCACTTATATTTGCATCCGCTTTGGGAGGATGTCTCAAACAGGTCAATCACCAGGGCAACGTTAAAATCACATTTTGGGAGCTTAGCTCAGTTGGTTCAGAGCACCTGCCTTACAAGCAGGGGGTCGCTGGTTCGAATCCAGCAGTTCCCACAAGACCAGGAAAACCCAATTCGCGGCAGCGAATTGGGTTTTTTAATGGCCCCGCGGACGTCAAAAGCTTGCTTTTGTAAGGACAGGGGGCAATTAAAAAACCGATCCCGGCCTGCAAGGACGGGATTGTGGTTTTCCTGGTCTTGACTCTCCCCCCAACCTGGATCTACCGACCGCAGGGAGGTAATCCAATTAAAAGCTTGCTTTCACACTGCCACTCACTCTGCCCTGCATGGTCTTTTTACATTTCTACCAGGTACCAGGATTTAATATTAGAAGATCTTTAATCTTGTCAATATTCGGATTAATTGTCCTCTGCAGGTTTATAGGTAGCACAAAGACATGGCAAATTAGTGCTGCTCAGAGATCTAATATTCTGTTCAACATTGAAAAACCTTTCCAAAGGACCAAAATTATAATGATCTGGATCATTGGTCGATTCTAAATTATAGTTGAATATTATGTTTCCTTGTATGGTAAATGTTGATACACTACTAAGGCCATCAGATAGATTAGCCGCATTATTGAATCCAGAACCATCAAAAGCAGTCCCATTAGTCACAGAGGAGGTTATAACCCAGAAAGGGACATCATTATAGTTCTGATTATCAGAATAATTGCCTAAAGTTAATGCTTCTGTTATCTGTTCCATTGTAAAAGCTCTTGCATATTTCTCATCAGGATAAGCATCCTTACAGGCTTCATTAGCCCCTTGCCACCCCAATTTGTCATTATAATAGAAACTGGCATTATCCTCATAAGTCGAATTTCCTAAAATATAAGGTTCTAATAATACAGGTTTAGTTACAGTAGATGCCGTTTTAGCGTGCATGGCATATGGAACACTCAGCAACTGACTCGTGTTAATTAAATTATAATTCGTGCCTCCATCTGTATCGGTTTCAGTCTTAATAAAATAAATATTATCTGACCAATCAATACCAGAAATATCTCCAGACAAAACGGTGCCTCCACCAATTTCTAAACTTATCAATCCATTTTGGTTTGTAACTGGATTATGACTTTCTGAATAGACCACAGTACCAGAGGCACTATCTTGTAGGATGCTAATTTTCATGCCAATAGATGAGTTTGTAATAAGCTCATTGGCAGATTTCCTAATTACAGCCTGATAATTCATCTTACTGGGTGTCTGGGCATAGATATTGAAAGAAATAACTATCAGGCAGAAGAGGTAAATTTTTTTCATAATGTTACTTTCTAATTTTGAAAATTTTTAGTGGTTACTACAAATATATCCCTGACAGGATTGGATAGAATAATATACCGGCATATGGCCTTTCTTTTTCGTTTCCAAAGGTTTGTGAAACTTCACATGATTTTTGAATTCCTTCCATAGTTGAACGTTCTGGAATTGAAAAAGTTTGATTATCAATTTGCCCAAGTATATAACTGAGTGGTTTATTCCTGTAGAATATGGATTTTACCTTAGAAGGAGAATCCTGGAAGGAAGATCAAAAAAGAAATCAATGATTGATTACCTATTCGAGTTCCAGGAGATGATGTGGCAAAAAGTGGAAAAAACGGACAATCTGACCACCTTACGCCGATTGAACCTGACCATTGGAAGCCGGGATCGTTTGCCCCCCAGTTTTTCAAAAATCAACAGAGAACTTTTCTTGAGCTAATAGATGAAAAAACCGTCGCGGATGCCATACTGGATAGATCAATACATCAATCTCATCGCATTGAATTCGAAGGTGAACCTATGAGGTGAAAAAGAAAGAAAATTATTGACGAAAAAATTAAATTGTATTTAACATCTGATGATGCGAAAAAGGTAATTTTTTTTAATGGTATAATGGGGGTGGTCAGTAAGGCTGGTTTTTCCACACCAGGACGGGATTGTGGTTTTCCTGGTCTTGACTCTCCCCCCAACCCGGATCACCGACAAACCCTCACCCCCTG
>CAKZNC010000021.1 GCA_937129385.1 uncultured Bacteroidota bacterium | reverse complement strand
ATGATGCAGTTGAGCCATTCGCATTGGGAGCAACGACAGTCACCTGGACCGTCACTGACGGATCGGGCAATACGGCTACCGCCACGCAGACCGTGACAGTCGTTGACAATGAAGATCCGGAGATTACAGCACCAACCGATGTACTCGTATTTACTGATGCAGGTCAGTGCTCAGCAACTGGCGTAGTCCTGGGTACACCAACCACATCTGATAATTGCACGGTAGCAGATGTAAGCAATGATGCAGTTGAGCCATTCGCATTGGGAGCAACGACAGTCACCTGGACCGTCACTGACGGATCGGGCAATACGGCTACTGCCACACAGACCGTGACGGTAGTGGATAATGAAGACCCTGTGATTACGGCACCATCTGGTGTAACTGTTTTCTCCGATCCTGGTCAATGCTCAGCAACCGGGGTCGCCCTTGGCACACCCACCACGACTGATAACTGTACCGTTGCAGGTGTCAGCAATGATGCAACTGAACCTTATGCAGTGGGAACGACTACTGTAACATGGACAGTTACGGACGGATCCGGCAATACGGCAACGGCTACACAAACCGTAACAGTTATTGACAATGAAGATCCTGTGATCACAGCACCAGCTGATTTGATACTGGATAATGATCCGGGGTCATGCGACAGGGATGACAATAATGTTGCACTTGGCAGTCCGGTTACATCAGATAATTGTGGAGTTGCGACAGTTGTCAATGACGCACCTGCAATCTTCCCACTTGGGAATACTACTGTCACATGGACGGTTACCGACTTGAATGGCAATAGCGCCCAGGCAACCCAACTTGTAACAATTGAAGACAATGAATTGCCGGCTGCCTCTGTTTGTCCGGCGGACATTGTCGTAAGTAATGATGCGGGTTCCTGTGATGCAGTGGTCACATACGTGGTGCCGGTTTTTACGGATAATTGTGACGGACCCGGTCTCAGCGGAATACTTACAGAAGGACTTCCAAGTGGAGCCACCTTCCCGGTTGGAACGACAACCATCACCTATGCCTATACAGATGCAGCCGGTAATGGTCCGGTTGAATGTACATTCACGATAACTGTGAATGATACCGAGCCACCTGCCATAACGGCCCCTGTTGATGTAACCGTTGACAGCGACCCCGGGTCTTGTGATACCGATGCGTCCGGAGTGACACTCGGAACCCCGGTAACAGATGATAATTGTGGTGTGGCCACGGTTGTCAATGATGCGCCTGCTGTTTTTCCACTTGGTCTGACCACAGTTACCTGGACCGTCACCGATATCCATGGCAACAGAAGTGAGGCTACCCAGGATGTACTTGTTGAAGACAATGAAGCACCCGTCGTGAATAGTTGTCCGGCTGATATTACAGTCAATAACGATGTAGGACTTCTAGGTGCAGTAATTTCCTATGATATTCCGACGTTTGCAGACAATTGCGACGGAACCCTTCTCACCGGAACAATGACGGCGGGACTGACCAGTGGATCAGTATTCCCGATCGGTACAACAACGGTTACGTATACTTATACAGATGCTGCGCTGAATGGTCCGGCCATCTGCACCTTCGATGTAACTGTTAATTATATCAACAGGCCACCCACTGTTGATAACCCGATCCCGGATGTCAACCTGGATGAAGGATTTGGCACATTCGATATATCGCTTGCAGGGGTATTTGGGGACACTGATACCTGGGATGAACTGACATATACCGCAACGAGCAGCAACAGTGCTGTAGTTTCAATTGATGTCATAAACAATACTGCCCTGAGGGTAACTGAAGGTACTATTGGTATTTCGAATATCACCGTGACTGCAACCGATGACGGATCCCCGGTACGCTCAGTGAATGATGTATTTGAGGTGGATGTTAATGGATCTCCATATGTTTCAAATCCGGCAGATGATGTTTTTGCTGATGCAGGATTTGGAACGATTCTACTGGATATGAACGCTTATTTCTCCGACCCGGAGTTTGATAATCTGACCTATACAGCTGTCAGTCAGAATACTGATATAATCACCACGAGTGTGAATGCCAATATTCTCACTTTGATCTATGTAGATTTTGGCGTCACTGAAGTAGTCATCATTGCCAGTGACGGATCAACACTAACTGCAAGAGATACATTGACAGTGGATGTGAATGGTCCTCCCTATGTAACTACACCGCTGGCAGACCTTGCTCTGGATGAAGGGTTTGGAACCACAACCCTTGATATCACAGGGACATTTGATGATCCGGAGGGTGATGCGTTATCCTATTCAGCAAACACCAGTGATATATCGGTGGCACTTGCAGGAATGAATGGAGCGATTCTCACAATCACTGAAGCAGGACCGGGTATTGCCGATGTCAGGGTGATAGCTAATGACGGTTCTACATTGAGGACTACGGAAGTCTTTGAGATTGACATAAACGGTGGCCCCATCTTATCAGATCCGATCCCGGATTTTTCCAGGGATGCAGGATTTGGAACCATTATTCTGGATCTGAACAGCTATTTTGATGATCCTGAGGGTGATGCGCTGACATATTCAGCAAGCAGCGATAATGAGGCTGTTGTATTCGCTTCGGTGGACAATAATGTACTCACTGTCAATGATATAGGTTTTGGAGTTGCGAATGTCACAGTGACAGCAAGTGATGGATCCACCCTTGAAGTCAGCGATATTTTTGTGGTTGATGTGAACGGGGCTCCTGTTGTTGCAGATGGAATGAATGATGTGTCCCTGGATGAAGGTTTTGCCACGTACAATATCAGCCTTGCCGGAGCCTTCTCCGATCCCGAAGGTGATGCTCTCAGTTATACTGCATCCAGTGATGACTTGTCCGTTGTGATCGCCGGGGTATCGGGTAATATTCTTACGCTCACAGAAGTTGGCCACGGGCAGGCAAATGTTACAGTTACGGCACGGGATGGATCAACCCTGACCGTTCAGGATGTTTTCGAAGTAGATGTGAATGGAGGACCCCAGGTTGCTTCCGGTCTGGCAAATGTCTCTTTTGATGAAGGATTTGCATCTGCGGATATAGATCTTGCAGGTGCATTCAGCGATCCTGAAAATGATTTGCTCACTTACAGCGCTGTAAGTACAGATGAAAATGTAATAACAACAGGGGTAAACGGATCGTTATTGACCCTTACAGAAGCAGGTCATGGCATCGCCACCGTGACAGTTTCTGCCTCTGATGGTACACTAACTGTGGATGAGGAGTTTACTGTGGACGTAAACGGTGCACCGGAGGTTTCTGCGGGTCTGTCTGACCTCTCTGCGGACGAAGGATTCGGGATTGAATTGATCAATCTCGCAGGGGTATTCAGCGATCCTGAATCAGATCTGTTGTCATTTACGGCTGTCAGCCTCGACGCAGGCGTGGTTACTGTTAGTATCACCGGCGGAAATCAATTAAGAATTACGGAGGTAAATTACGGGATCACCGAGGTAGTGGTGACCGCAAGCGATGGCTCCACATTATCGGCCAGTGATACCATGGTTGTTGATGTGAATGGTGGTCCGGTCATTTCCGCAGCACCGTTGGAGGATCTCCAGTTTGATGAAGGATTTGGCAATTCCCAGGTGAACCTCCTGTCTGGATTCAGTGATCCTGAAGGAGATGAGCTTTCATTCGATGTGACATCAGCCAACACAGGTGTTGTAACGGTTTCGTTGAGTGGCAATATGCTTACCATCACGGAGGTGGGTGCGGGTCAGTCGGTGATTACTGTTGTTGCTGATGACGGATCTACGCTTTCTGTATCGGATCAGTTTGTTGTGGATGTGAATGCTTCTCCAACTGTTGACGGCGGACTCAGTGATTTGTCATTGAACGAGGGATTTGGTACAATTACGGTGGACCTTTCCGGGGCATTCAGTGATCCGGATAATGATCCATTGGATTATTCTGCATTCAGTGCCGATGAAAATGTTGTAACAGTAGGTATTTCAGGGGAAATCCTTACCATCACGGAAGAAAATCATGGCGCGACCACAATTACAGTTACGGCCAGCGATGGATCCACCCTCTCGGCGAGTACCGGTTTCACTGTTGATATTAACGGTGCTCCGGATGTAATGGCTCCGGTTTTTGACCAGGCATTCGTAACCGGATTTGGATCGGCAACCCTGGATATCTCAGGGGTGTTTACTGATCCGGAGGGAGATCCCCTTACCTATTCCATCTTTAACAGTGATCCTGAGGCCGTGAATGCAACCCTGGATGGAACCACGATCACATTCACGGAGGTGAAATATGGTACAGCGACGATAACACTTACGGCTAGTGACGGTGAGCTTGAAACTGAGGAACTAATCAGTGTTACGGTCGATGTGGTATTCCCGGCAGACTGGAGCTATAGTCCTGCCGATTTTGACTTTAATGGTCAGATCACTGCACAGGTAATCATTGACAGGGATACAGTGAATTCCGGATTCCTGGGTGCATTTGTGGAAGGAGAGTGCAGGGGTGTGATTGACCCGGTGTACTTTCCTGCAGAGGAACGATATGTCTTCAACCTGATTATGTACAGTAATGCAGCTGTAAACGAACAGATGCATTTCAGGTATTTCGATTACATTAACGGTGAGGAGTATCTGCTTTATGATTCAATTGCGTTTACATCGGACATGATTGTTGGTGATGCCCGCAATCCTGTCAGGTTGCATTATTATATCGATTTTACTAAATCATTCGTCTCTGGCTGGAACTGGTTTTCCATCAATATTAATGCCCTCGACATGCGACTTGAGTCGGTGATGCCGGGTTGTGTTGTACAGGGAGATTACATCAAGAGTCAGACCCAATCTGCAACATACTATGACAATTATGGGTGGTTCGGTGGTCTTGAGGAACTTGATCCCACGAAGCTGTACAAGACATTTATCAATAATGTCTGTGACATCAATACATTTGGTAATTCCGTGGTTCTGTCACAGACCGCTGTTCCCATGGCAGCTGGTTGGAACTGGATCGGCTATATGTCGAGAGATACACTTCCGCTTGAAGATGCACTTGGTTCACTTCTGCTGGCAGATCTTGACTATATCAAGAGCCAGACTGCTTCCTCAACTTATTATGATGGATTTGGATGGTTTGGAGGTTTGAAAGCCATGGCTCCCCAGGAGGGATACATGGTAAGGCTTGCAAATGCATCCTCACTGGTTTACCCGGAAATATCAAGCAAAAAGTCTGGACTTACATTGCGAAATCAAATCTTACCTGAAGGAGTTGAACCATCAGCATATGAATTCAGCGGAACAATCACTGCACGTGTATTTATGAACGGTGAGGCCATTGGATCTGAAGAAGATCTCCTGATGGCATATGTTGATGAAGAGTGCAGGGGTATCATACCGGGCAGCTATTTTGATCCTGCAGCTGCATATGCTTTCCAGATGCTGATATACAGTAATGTCACTGAAGGTGAAAAGGTGAGCTTCAGGTACTATCATGCCGGAACCGACAAGACCTACGGTTGTATTGAGACAATTGAGTTCAGGAATGATATGATTGTTGCCGATGCATTTGATGCATTTGAATTGAACCTTGATGCAACTTCAGGTGTTGAGAATCCAATGGATGATAGAAATATGATCCTGAAGGCTTACCCCAACCCGTTCAGATCCATACTGCGGATCGATATTTCTGTTCCGGTTACTACCGAAATGATCGTTGAGATATACGACCTGACAGGAAGGAAGATCAATATTCTTGACCAGCGGCAAATTTTACAAGGAACAACCAGTATTGAATGGAATGCAACGGGATTGCCAAGTGGAACCTATCTATTGAAGGCAGTATCGGATGAGGAGCAGGTAATCAGGAAGGTGACACTAATAGATTAATAGGAAATTCATATGATGCGACTGTTTGCGAGGAAAAACATAAATGCCATTGGTACCATATTACTCGTCCTGTTATTATCAGGATCAGGCCGACTCATGGCACAGCACGGCTGGAGTGTAAACCCGGCAGATTACCAGAACAGCGGGGATATTACAGGCATTGTTTTCCTGGATGATGTGGAGATGACCGATGGTGCCCTGGCAGCTTTCGTTGGGGACGAATGCAGGGGTTTTGATGATTCGCCTGAGCTCGCTCCGTCTGGTTATACGGTTTTCCAGTTCCTGGTTTATAGTGATACGGCAAGCGGGGAGACGGTTCGCTTCAGGTTTTACAACAATGCAGACGGACAGACCTATGATGTGCTGGAGACGGTTGAGTTCACGAATAACATGGTGTTGGGAAATGCCTTTGAACCGTTGGAATTTCATGCAATCACCAATGATGTGCCGTATGTCTCGGCCCCGGTTCCTGACCAGGTATACCAGGAGTATTTTGCATCGGCAACAATTGATTTAGCGACTGTATTCAGCGATCCTGACCTGGATCCGCTTACTTTTTCAGCTTCCAGCAGTGATTCTGAAATTGTTTCGGTCGGCATTTCCGGCTCGATCCTCTCCATCACAGAGCAGGGGCTCGGTTCTTCGACCATAACGGTCACTGCGGAGGACTTGCTGGCTTCGGCCGAGGATGAGTTTGATGTGACCGTGGAAAATGTCAACGATGCCCCGGAGGTTGCCAATCCGCTTAATGATCTTACAAGGGATGAAGGATTCGGCACAGAAACCGTGGACCTGTCCTCCACTTTCAGTGATAAGGACGGTGATGCACTGACCTTTAACGCGGTATCAGGTGATCCGGGCGTTGTGACTGTTGCAGTTTCAGGGTCGATACTGACCATCACCGAGGTGGATCCGGGAAGTTCAACGATCACGGTAACAGCCAGTGACGGAGCAGCAACAATGGATGAGGCCTTTGTTTTCGTGATGAACAATGTAAACGATGCTCCGGTTGTTGCGAGTGCAATAGCCAACCAGAACCCGGATGAGTATTTTGGGTCCTTGGTCATAGATCTCACCGACACCTTCTTCGATGAAGATGGTGATGTGCTTGCGTTGTCAGCCTCAAGCAACAACACAGACGTGGTCACTGTAAGTGTAGACGGAATGGAACTGACCTTGATCGAGCAGGGTCTTGGAAGTTCAGTAATAACTATTATGGCAAGTGACGGTGAATATGATGCAAGTGATGTTTTCAACGTGATTGTCAATAATGTCAATGATGCCCCTGAAGTGGAGACCCCTGTTGCAGACCAGTCATTTCCTGAATATTTTGCCAATTCAAACCTCGATCTTTCAGGGGTATTTTCTGATAAAGATGGTGATGCACTTACGTTGACTGCGGTAAGTGATGATACAGGTGTTATTACGGTGAATATCAATGGCACAACAATTACATTTATAGAACAGGGACTCGGAATCGCCACTGTAACTGTCACTGCCGATGATGGTACATTATCAGTTTCAGATGAATTCAATGTTGAGGTTGAGAATGTAAATGACCCACCGGTAGTTGATGATCCCCTGGACAATATGGTTCTTCAGGAGAATTTTGGCACCACCCAGGTTGACCTCACCACGGTTTTCTTTGACAAGGATTCGGATGACCTGACACTGAGTGCTGTCAGTAGCAACACGGGTGTTGTTGATGTATCTGTTTCGGGAGCTACACTAACCATTACCGAAAGGGGACTGGGTAATGCTACCATCACAATCAGTGCAAATGACGCTGAATATACAGTAAGTGATAATTTCAACCTCAGTGTCACCAATACGAATGATCCGCCGGAGGTGTCAAATCCTATAGCTGATCAAGGTTTTAATGAACATTTTGGCACTGCCGGGATCAGTATTTCCAGTACTTTTATTGATCCAGACGGGGATGTATTAACCTATTCAGCATCAAGCGATAATCCAGGTATTGTGACGGCAGGTGTTTCCGGAACGACGCTTATCATCACAGAGATCGGATTGGGAACCGCGGTGATTACCGTAACAGCAAGTGATGGTGCATTGACTGTTGATGAAGAGTTTTCAGTGACGGTGAATGATGTGAATGACCAACCTATAGTAAGCGGACCCATCGATAACTTTGATCTTGACGAAGGATTCGGCACCCACCAGGTGGATCTGACTCCTGTATTCAGTGATCCCGACGGGGATGTTTTGTCACTTTCAGCAATGAGCAGTAATACTGGTGTTGCAGGAGTTACAATATCCGGGACCAACCTTGTTATATCAGAAACAGGTCTGGGTACCGTAACAATTACCCTTACAGCCAGTGATGGCAGTCTCCAGGTCCAGGAGCAGTTTACGCTTGCAATTAACAATGTGAATGATCTTCCACTCATTATAAGTCCGATAACTGACAAACAATTAGATGAAGGGTTTTCTACATTATCTATCAACCTGGCAACAGTATTTACTGATCCTGATGGTGATGCCTTAAGCTTTAGTGCCTCAAGCAGCAATACAGGTGTCGTTGCGGTTTCAGTTACAAACTCTGTTATGACTATTACAGAGGCTGGAATCGGCCAATCCGTTATAACAGTTGTGGCAAATGACGGATCTTCAGATGTGGCAGATGAGTTTAGTGTGAGGGTGAACAATGTCAATGATAGACCAGTGCTTGAAAGCTATATTGAAAATCAGTCATTTACAGAGTATTTCTCCTCGGCAACCATAAATATTTCAGAAATCTTCAGTGATCCTGACGGTGATCAGCTAACGATAGCGGCAGTCAGCAGTAACACTGGAGTTGTTTCAGCATCTGTTTCAGGCTCAACACTCACCATCACAGAGGTTGGGCTTGGTAACGCTGTCATTACGGTTACCGCAAGTGATGGTAGTATGAGTGTAAGTGACCAGTTCACTGTTACTGTAATCAATGTAAATGACCCCCCAACAGTTGTAAGTGCCATTTCCGACAGGATTTATGATGAGGGATTCGGAGCTGCCTCAATTAGCGTGGGGCCCGTATTTTCGGATAAGGACGGCGATGTTATGACCTATTCAGTCATAAGTAACGATCCCTCTGTAATAACGGTTTCCATGAGCGGTACTATTCTAACCATCACCGAGGTAGGACTTGGTTCTGCAACAGTTACTGTGTCGGCATCTGATGGTGTACTGAATACAACGGAGATTTTCATTGTGACGGTTAATAATCTGAACGATGCACCCGAAGTTGTAAACCCAGTGGCAGACCAGGACCTGAATGAATACTTTACAACCAGGGTAATCGATCTGTCTACGGTATTCAGTGATCGTGATGGAGATGTGCTGAATCTCAGCTCATCGAGCAGCAATACGAATGTTGTGACCACCAGTATTAGCGGATCTATACTTACGCTTACTGAACAGGGTCTGGGAGGAGCCATTATCACCATTACTGCAAGTGACGGATCGCTTTCGGTTGAGAACCAATTCCATGTTAATGTGAATAATGTCAATGATGCACCTGTTGTTGCTGTATCAATTCCGGATATCAGCCTTGATGAACATTTTGGAGTTACGTCCATCGATCTGTCTGGTGTATTTACCGATAAAGACGGAGATGAACTCACACTTACTGCGCAAAATTCCAATCCATCGGCAGCTTCGATTGGGATAACAGGTACCTCTCTTACAATCACGGAGGCAGGCCTGGGCTCAACAACTGTAACGATCGGAGCAAGTGACGGCAGTTTAGGTGTAAGCGAGCAATTTATCATTACTATCAATAATGTCAATGACTCACCGGTGATTGATAATCCTCCTGCTGACCAGCAGTATAATGAAAGGTTTGGATCTACTTCTGTAAGCCTTGCAGCACTGTTCAGTGATCCGGACGGTGACGATCTG
The DNA here is from genome assembly GCA_937129385.1 of uncultured Bacteroidota bacterium. Taxonomy (GTDB): domain Bacteria; phylum Bacteroidota; class Bacteroidia; order Bacteroidales; genus M55B112. Next base: position 27,107 of record CAKZNC010000021.1, on the reverse strand, counting down.
ACTTTATCAGTTAGCAATAGTATGCCCGGGGTAGTTTCACTGGTACTAACTGGAACTACACTGACAATTAACGAGGTTGGTCTTGGTACTTCAGTGATCACAGTTACTGCAGACGACGGATCCCTGGATGTGTCGGCCCAGTTCAGTTTCACAGTTATTAATGTAAACGATCCTCCGGAGCTTGTCAGCCCGATTACGGACCGGAGTTATCCTGAGTATTTCGGATCCAGGGTAATAGACATTGGTGAAGTATTCAGTGATCCCGATGGTGATGTGCTGACCTTAACCGTGGAGAGTTCCGATGAGCAGGTTGTAACAGCAGGGATTTCAGGTTTTGATTTAACCATCCGGGAAACCGGACTGGGCACATCGGTTATTACTATATGGGCAGATGATGGTGAGTATACTGAGTATGTTGAATTCAACACAGTGGTTACGAATGTGAATGATGCTCCCGTGGTTGAAAATCCAGTCAGTGACCTGGTTTTAAATGAGCATTTCACATCAACAACTATTGCGCTGGGGAACGTATTCAGTGACAAGGATGGAGATGATCTCAGCTTAAGTGTCATCAGCAATAATACCTCAGTTGTTGATGTCAGTCTATCAGGAACAACTCTGACCATCCTTGAGGCAGGTCTTGGTAGTACGCAGGTAATCGTAACAGCCAGTGACGGAAACCTGAGCGTTGATGAACAATTCATCGTTGCAGTAAACAATGTCAATGATCCTCCTGTGGTAGAGAACCAGCTGGCCGATTTAATTCTCAACGAGCATTTTGGAACCAGAACGGTTGATATATCCCAGGTGTTCAGTGATGCAGACGGTGATGTTATATTATTGTCTGCTTCCAGCAATCAGACCGATGTGGTGACAGTATTAATTTCCGGAACGAACCTTATTATCAGGGAGGCGGGACTTGGTGACGCAGTTGTTACAGTGACAGGAAGCGATGGAACCCTGAATGCGACAGAACAATTTAACGTGTCGGTTAACAATGTAAATGATGCCCCGGAAGTAATAGCGCCTCTCAGCAGCGTAAGCCGGAATGAAGGTTTTGGGACAGAGATAATTGACCTATCCCCCGTATTCATTGATCCTGATGGTGATGCGTTGAGTTTCAGTGCAGTAAGCAGTAATATAAATTCCGTAACAGTTCAAATAAGCGGAACCACTTTAACCATTTCGGAGGCAGGACTTGGAGCCTCAACCATTACTGTAACTGCAACGGATGGAACATTCAATACAATAGATCAATTTACCTTTGCCATTGACAATGTCAACGATCCCCCGGAGATCCTTCAGTCGATTGGAAACAGGGAATATGATGAAGGCTTTGGTACATCGAACGTTAACCTGGGAACAATATTCAGTGATCCGGATGGAGATGTGCTAACTTTCTCAGCTACGAGTAGCAATCCATCGATTGTAACTGTATCTGTATCAGGTTCAACATTGACTATTTCCGAGGAAGGAATCGGATTTGCTTCGGTCACGGTAACTGCCACAGATGGGTCATTAGAAACTGATCATTCCTTCCTGGCGATTGTAAATAATATAAATGACGCTCCTGAACTGATCAGCCCGATCGACGATCAGTCATTTGCAGAGTATTTTGCATCTGCGACCGTGAACATTTCTGAAGTATTTGAAGATCCGGATGGTGATATACTTCAAATTACGGCCATAAGCAGTAATACAAGTGTTGTGACAGCTGAAATTTCCGGATCCACACTTACGATGATGGAGCAGGGACTGGGCACATCAACAGTTACAGTTACTGCTTCGGACGGTTCACTTACGGTTTCCGACCAGTTTATTGTGACAGTTGGAAATGTAAACGACCCCCCTGTAGTTGTGAATCCTCAGCCAGACAAGACATTCCAGGAAGGCTTTGTGTCGGTTTCGATCAGCCTGGCGACCATATTTTCAGACCAGGATGGTGATGTACTTACTTTATCGGCACAGAGCAGTGACAGTGATATCGTATCTGTTTCATTGTCAGGAACAACACTTACTTTAAACGAGACAGGTCTGGGCACCGTTGAGATCACGGTATCTGCCAGTGACGGTATACTTGAAGCAACAGACCAGTTTGTCGTTGATGTGCTGAATGTAAATGACAGGCCTGTTGTTGACAGGCCTATACTCGAAAGGAACCTTTTCGAGTATTTTGGATCTGTCGATATTGACCTGGCCAGTGTATTCTATGACCAGGATATCGATGATCAGCTTACTTATACTGCCTTGAGCAATGACGAAGATGTGGTCACTGTTACGATATCAGGCAGCATGCTTACGGTTTCGGAGGCCGGGCTCGGAAGCTCATTGATCTACGTGACCGCAACTGATGATGGTGACGGGAATTTGAGTGTGACGGATGAATTCATGGTAACGGTGAAAAATGTGAATGACCCGCCGGTGGTCGAAGAATCTGTTCAGGACATCGTTATTGATGAGAATTTTGAAAGCCTTGAGATTGATTTCAATCTGGTCTTCAGCGACAAAGATGAAGATGTGCTTCAGATCACACCTGTCAGCAGCAATCCAGGCATCGTAAGTGTTTCTGTATCCGGATCTATCGTTACGCTGAATGAAGAGGGGCTCGGGACGGCCAACGTTACGGTAACCGCCAGTGACGGTAGCCTGAGTGTGGACGATCAATTCAGCATAACCATCAATAATGTGAATGACGCACCCGTGGTTGACAACCCTGTTGCAGACCTGTCGTACAATGAATATTTTACCGTGGCTACAGTTGACTTCACCAATGTCTTCAGCGATAAAGACGGTGATGATCTGACCTATATGGTAACAAGCAATGATACTGAAGTTGTTACAGCCAGCATCACCTCTACCACACTTACTATCAATGAGGTAGGGCTTGGTACAGCCACGTTGGTGCTGACAGCGAGTGATGGAGAATTCAGTATAGATGACAGGATAAAAATTGTGGTTAACAATGTGAATGACAGGCCAGTATTGGAGAATCCGATTACCAACCAAACTGTGGATGAGTATTTTGGAAGTGTTGAGATTGATATTGCCCCTGTATTCAGTGATAAGGATAACGATCCGCTCAGCTATGCGATTGTAAGCAGTGATGAGCGTATTGTAACGGCTGCTGTGGATGGGACTATGATGACGATCAGCGAGGCAGGGTTGGGCACTGTGACCATTACCGTGACTGCCAGTGATGGATTCCTGAGCCGGGAGGACTCGTTTGACTTCACGGTAAACAATGTGAATGATGCCCCTGTGGTTGAAAGGCCATTGATTGACAGGGCATATAATGAATACTTCGCCTCTACAGAAATTGATATTTCAGGTGTATTTAGTGATAAGGACGAGGATGATCTGGATTTATCGGTTGTAAGCAGCAATGAAAATGTAATTGGGGTTGAATTGTCTCCCACATCGCTGACAATTTCTGAAAAAGGACTTGGCAGGTCGACCGTAACCATCACGGCTTCGGACGGATTGTTAACAGTAGATGAGGCATTCGAAGTTATAGTGAATAATGTAAATGATGCACCCGTTGTTGCAAATCCCCTGGCAGACCTTGAGGTATTTGAATATGCTGGTCCGTTCACCGTTGAACTCGCCGGTGTATTCAGTGACAAGGATGGTGATGAGCTCAGCTTGTCGGCAACAAGTGAGAATGCCGACGTGGTTGCAGTTTCAGTGGATGGAACTACGCTGACCATCGTAGAGGTAGCGCCAGGAACATCAGTCATTACGGTAAGGGCAGGTGACGGGCAACTCTCCGGAACAGATCAGTTCCTGCTCACACTGGCCAATGTGAATGACGCACCGGTCGTCGTGAGAAAGCTGAATAATATCAGTCTGAGTGAGTATTTTACAGAGGAATTCCTGGATATTTCCGGCGTGTTTGGAGACAAGGACAGGGATGTGCTGACCTATTCGGCTGAAAGCAGTAATACCAATGTTGTTGCCGTTGCCGTTGTGGAAGATACATTGCTCCGCATCAATGAGGAGGGAATGGGTAATTCCTTTATCATTCTCACGGCCTCGGATGGTGAATTGACAGCAACTGAGGCGTTTAACATTTCGGTGGACAATGTGAACGACCAGCCGGTCATTGATGACTCGATCCGACCCAGAGTAGTGAATGAGCATTTCGGCAGGGATACAATTGACCTATCCCTTGTCTTCCGCGATCCCGATCGGAATGATACGCTTACGTATTCTGCAACAAGTGGCGATGTCAGCTTAGTAACCGTATCAACTGACAGCAACCTGTTGATTATCGGTGAAGCGGGCCTCGGCACCACTTCGATTACTGCCACTGCGACGGATCAGGGCGGGCTCAGTGTATCGGATAAATTCTCGATTACTGTGGAAAATGTCAATGATCCGCCTGTTGTAAGTGACCCTGTTGACGACTTTGAGCTTGTCGATAATATCGGCGTTGCCGAATTCGTACTTGAGAATATCTTCAGTGATCCTGATGATGACAGCCTCACCTACACTGTTACTGTCAGCGATACGTTACTGGTATCCTGTACACTTACAGATTCGCTTCTTGTGATCGAGGCGCTTGATGAGGGTATTGCAGAGATTATTCTTACCGCGACGGATACGGCACTATCAGTAAGTGACACTATAAATGTGACTGTATTGAGAGAATATCTCCTGATCCTGATGCTTGACGATACAAGGATCCGGGATGAGGACACTTTGACCCTGTGCAATGAGGCTGACCAGATATTCATCAATGTTAACACCGAGGCGATCTGGGAATTCCGGAAGCAGGGAAGTATTCCATGGCTTATTGTATCCGTAGAGGAAGACTCAATATTAAGTGTAGCGTTCTCTGAAAATCTGACGGGAGCAGACAGGTTAGGCTCAATATATCTGAGCGATGACCAGGGCCATGAGATGGAATTCACTATCAGGCAAACAGAGGATTGTTTACCAGACGGAATTGGCAGGGATATATTAACAGGCATCGAAGTATATCCAAATCCTGTTGAAGAATACCTGTATATATCCCTTGATGGAGCAGTTTTGACGGGTGCCCGGGTAGAATTCCTGGACAGCAGAGGTACAATCCTCTACCAGGATGAGGTCACAAGGGAGTCGGGTCGTTACCTGGAGATAGGGATGCAGGATCTCAAAGAAGGAATCTATTTCATCCGGATCATCAGCGAAAAAGGGTATTTTATACGGAAAGTGGTAAAATTGTAAGTTATCCGTACCATTCTCGTTTTCGGCCTTCCAGGTTGTTGAGGACATCGATGGTGATATTCACATCATCCACCAACTGGAAGTCGAACATGCCTACGCAGATAAAATCTGCCCCGTTCTGAAATGCCCAGTTGAATCCATCTTTCGGCTCGATCGCACCTGCAGCGAGTACTTTGAATCCCATGACAGGCACTTTGGTGTTGTTCACAAACTCGGTGGTCTTGTCAGGAAACAGGCAGAAACAGTTGTCATGAAACTTGTTATGGTCAAGGTAGCGTTTGCCGTCCACCTCAAATGGCTCGCGGTTTTCGCGGGGATGGGCCGACCAATAATTGTCGTGGTGCATGGTCTTCATGTAATAGTCGGGGATGATGCCGTTCTCCTCGCAGATGATCAGGCTGTCGACAGTATGTGAACCGAGACCTGCCACATATCCCTGGCTCCGGATCCGGTCCAGCATTTTATCGATCACGTCGAATTTACCGTCACGAACCAGCCAGTCGCACCAGTTTCCCTGTACCTGGATAATGTCTACTCCAAAGTCGACGGCCTTATTGATATAGGCATAATAATCGTTGTTGTCCATGTCAGGAGCTACCTGGGTGATGACCTTGATATTGCTGCCTGTGGCCTTCTTGTACCTGGCCATCAGGTCGTTTGTCGGAAAGCCGATGTTGATGGAATTGATCCCTGCCTTTTCGGCAAGCATGAGCGTCTCGTATACTTTTTTCTCCGTATTGTATGCTTTGAACAGCGAAGGAACATACCTGAGGTCCCTTGAGTGAGCCCAGCCTCCCACGAGATTTCCACCCAGGATCAGCCGGCTCAGTTCCTGGTCTTTGATCTTCCCGGTGGGCAATTCACCTTGCAACTCGTTAATCGATGAGAAATCAAGCTGAATCGTAGCGCCGGACATCACGTCAACACTCCTGCTCTCTTTCCTGAAGGCTCCCCATCCCAAGGCTCCGAGGAAGGGCAGGGTGGCCAGGTTACGAAGTGCTTCGCGCCGACTGTTTGTTTCAACACTGTCATTCAAATCTCCCCCTGGTTCCCGGTTGATTTGTCCGGCCACATCTTCCGGACTTGAACCCATTACTTTGTCCTCTCCCCGTTTTCTACCACTCAGCAACCGGTCGATCCCGTAACCGGGGTTGCGGGTGATGACGAACCAGGAGAGTACGAAAGCTTCGATCAGGTTGCGGTTAACAATGAAAAAATGGCCATCGGGAGAGCCGAACAATGTATCTCCGAAAGGTGGGTAAGCAAAGTAGTAGAGCAGCAGCAGCAATACACCACCAGCCGCACTTATGCGTGTGAAAAGACCGATGAACAGCATCAGCCCCAGGACGATCAGTCCGAACAAGTTCAGAAAATCAACGATCCCCAGGAGGTTCTCACTTCCGGCGAGTCCTTGATAGAATCCTGCCATAAATCCATGTGCATTTGCAAGGTAGGATTGTGCACTCCAGTTTTCCATGAACAGCTTGGCAAGTCCTTCATAGAGAAAGTGCCAGCCGATGGCTGCCCTGACTGTTGTAATGAGCAGCTGTTTCAGGTTTGCATTGTTGATTTTCATCCCTTAGTGGTATATCATTGTGAGGTTTACCCAACTAAAGTATGAAAAATTGCTGCAGGATATTTAGGTCAGCAATGGGATAGGGGGTTATTTAGAATGAGTCAAGGTTTGATGGCGTTGTATCGCACTCCTTCCCTGGGCTTTGCCATCCAATCAGCCACCTTCTCCTTCCATTCCAGGTAGTGGGGGGTATGCTTGTGTGCTGCTGCGGTTTCTTCACTTTCATAAGCTTCGTAAAGTACAAATTGCGTAGGGTCTGCAGCATGCTGGACCACATCGAATCGCAGATTGCCGGCCTCTTTTACAGATGCTTCGTGGTTGGTAACAGTGGCACGGATGAATTCATCGATGTGCTGTTCTTTCACATGGACATTTACGATTGTTACAATCATTACTTTTCTTTTAATGGGTTTCAATGGTATAACAAGTGGGATTGGAGAAGGTTTTTAACTGCCTTGGGATATAGGAAGGGGATCTGTTTCACGTAGAATTGCGAGGAAGGCAAAGTTCCGCAATGGCGGGCAAGCTTGCAGAAAGGAATTAACTTGTATTCCTCATAATGCCTCCTTGAAGTTCGCTGAAACAGGCCTTTTTCAGATCCTGGATATTTTTTGGATTACCGTACCACCTGGCGTTTGTATGCGCAACAGAAAGAGCCCGTTGCGCAGCGATGAAAGGTCAATGGTATTTTTGCCAGGCAACATCACTTTTTGCACCAGTATCTTGCCGCTGATATCCATGAGAGTCAGATGACCTCTACTACCAGAGGATGATTCGATATTCAGGATGCCATTTGTAGGATTGGGAAACACCTTCAGTGAAGCATCGTGGTGAGCAACGCCAACAAGTGGTTCCATAAGGATTGCTACCAGCGGATCTTCGTTCACCAGGTCGAGGCTTCCGGAGACCTCCTGGTAGTCTGCGTGCTTAAGGGTATACACGAAGCCCGTTCCGGCGTCCTGTTCAGTATACACTGCCATCCCCTGGTTATCGGTAGTTTTCACACTTTCATCAAAGGTTACTGTAGCGTTTACAACGGGGCTGTTGTCGGTTGCATCTTTCACTTCAAAGGTTACGGTAAACGTCGCGGTTCCGCTGGTGGTTACTTCCAGGGGGGCGCTGTTGTCCGAGACATTGCCTGTGGAGTCAACTGATTGGACGGTGTTCACATATGTACGACCCGGCTCAAGTCCGGTTACCTCGACCAAAGTGTCGCTGATGTCCGTGATGGTTTGTTCATCCACATTTACGATGTATCCAGTCACTTTATGATTATCGGTGCCGGGTGTCCAATGAAGGGTATATCCCTGTTCGGATACGTCGGTGGATGTGAGTGTCTCGGGTGGTGTGGGTTTTTCAGAATCGGGTCGGGTAGCAATTCCTGCATTCCATTCGAAGAGGGCCCGGTACTTATGGGCATCCCGGATGTCCTGGCCAATGGATTCCTTGGAGCCCCAGGCACCGCCGCTTCCGAACGTGCCGGAGTGAAGGTAATGTGACATTTCATCGAGGTATGCGCTGCAGCTGTCAAGGTAGCGTACATAGAGTGTGTATATTTCCGGGTTCCTGGAGATGATCTGTGCGTTGGTGGTGACATGTTGTCCGCCCTCATATGCAATGAGTTTATCGACTGGGTACCCATTGTTGCGTTCATTGTCCAGGAATCCCCTGGCAGTTTTCAGCGCACGCGTTCGACTTAGGATACCGTTATCACCGTTGATCAGCGCATTCACCGCACCGCTGCTTCCTCCATTGACGCCATTCCCGAAATAGGGGGCCGGTGCAAAGGCATCGGGGAAGAGGTCCAATGGGTTCAGGGTCTCGTCTTTGTAAACACTGTAATGGTCAATGATCTGTGACGGCACAACGGCCTGGTATGCATCGATCCGTACGATTCTCGGATTTCCGGGTCCGAATACTTCGGCTGCATCTTCAAAAAGCCTGATTGCGGCCCAGGCATGAAACCTGCGGCCCTGTGCATATGTATCACCCTCCAGTCCGAGTGCAGTACCTTCCTGCACACAATAGTTGAATTGCTCAAAGCTCCCGTTCCAGGTCTCGTTGGAATATTCAAGGTAGAAATTCAGATGCGGTTCAAGGGGATCGCAGGTTTTGACACCCCCCAGAGCCAGCAATTCGGCTTCGGTCATCATGGCCAGATCTTCAAATGCCGGATCATCCAGGTCAGCCCCCGCCATATCGACGCCGGTTTTCACCAGGATTGCCAGTTTTTTCATAAAATGGTTGTCTCCACCCTCAATTCCATTTCTTGATACAACGAGGTGAGGCACAGTGATCCACAGATCAGCATCTTGAATATTGCACATATTGATCATCCATTCGAAGGCCATGGGGCGCTGGTTCAAATCGCTTTTCTGTGCGCGGTCGAGCCAGTGTGAAAGGTCCGAACCATTTGTCTCCAGGTAGTCCATGAACCTGAAATGGCTATAAAAATCTGTTTCCGCCAGGAATTCAGGCTTCCATGGATTTTCGACTATGCTCACATCCTGGTAACTGTCGACGAAAGGGTCGTTTGGAAAGCCTCCCCAGCCGATGTTCCAGAAATTGGTACCGATCAACATCTTTTCCGGAATATCGGTGGTTGTGCTGAATGTTCCCTGCACAGCTCCGGCCGAAATGTTTCCGCTGGCATCCCGGGCTGAGATCTCCACGCTGTATTCTGTTCCCGGATCGAGTCCGGTGAGTGCAAAACTGTTTGTGCCGGCAACACCGGAAATTGTACCGTCGAGGTAGACCAGGTACCCGGCAACCATTTCATTGTCAGTTGAAGCATCCCATGAAAACCACAGGGTATTGTAATGCGCACTGTCAAACACCAGGTTCACAGGATCGGATGGCGGATCCAGGTCAGGAATCTTGGTCTGGACGGCAAGAACATCACTGCTACCTGAGCGGTTGGATGCTTCGTCAAAGGCCACGACGTGAATGTCATAGGAGGTGCCTTCATCCAGGTCAGTGACCAGGTAGTTTGTGAGATCCGTCGTACCGTGGTAGACGTCATCCAGGTATACATCATATCCGGAGACGCTGCGGTCGTCGGAGGACGCATCCCACTGCAGGGAGATAGTAGAGGTGGTGGCAGAGATTAGTTGCAGATTGGAGGGGGTCGTGGGAGCTTCCGTGTCGACGATCTCTTCCAGGAGAAATTCCATGGTTGCGAAGCCTCCGCTTTCCAGTCCGACAGTATCCAACAGCAATGCCCAGTCTTGCTGGTCATTGGATGCCCATATGCGAAAATCCATCACGTATGAATAGGTGGGTTTTGTGATCCGAAGGTGATCAGGATCGATCTCATTTCCTGCTCCCAGGTCCAGGGTGATGGATTTGGAGGCTTCCGGGGGGGTGATATATCCCAGCCAGGCATGGGTAGCGGGGTCTCCGTCGTAGGGTCGGTATATTTCAGAGCCACCGACGTCACCTGAGGCCACCATCCCGTTACTGGTGGCGGAGGTCATCTTGATCACAGGGTGGGCAACTTCGCCGACGAGCCATTCCAGTTCCTGCCATTTGTGATTGTCACAACGGATGGTCTCGACTTTCAGGTAACGATAAGACTGGGAAGAAAGGGTTGCAGCACTGATCAGGAATAATAGAAATACGGATAATTTTTTCATCACGAAAGTTGGTTGGTTAGTGGGAGGTAAAAGTGGGAAAAAAAGGGGAGTTTTGAAAGTTGAGAATGGTTGGCTTCGTTCATGATGTTGTTAAATTGAGGGTCACACAGGATATTCAGATGGGCACAAAGGAGAGCCGACTCGTTAAGATAGGGTGCCTGACAGGATGGTAAGCTGATTTAAACAATTCGATCGGTAAATTGCTATATTAGTATAATTCTTAATTATGAGAAGATTAAATTTTGCCATAGCAACTGTATTTATGATCATATTGTCAACAGTTGACGAGCTTGCAGCGCAGGTGCCGAGCAATTTGCCGGCCGGAGATCCTGAGCCGCTGCCATTCACGCCCGTAAACATAATAATTTATATTGTGCTTCCGGTTGCACTGTTTGTTTTTTACATCTGGTGGCTGAAGCAGCGGAAGAAAAAGCGTGAAGAGGAGCTAAGAGAAAAGGCGGAGGAGAATGAAAGCAGTAATCAGCAATCCTGAAAACTAAAACAGAAAAATCCAAATGAATATTTTAATTACGGGCACCAGTTCGGGTATTGGTTCCGGACTGGCCATGTACTATTTGAAGAAAGATCATATCGTCTATGGGATCAGTCGGCGTAACAACGAAATACTTGACCGGTATTCCAATTTTCGGTTCCTGTCGCAGGATCTGTCGGATTTTGCGGCCACGGAGGAGGCGATCCCGAAATTGCTTGAGCATGTCGACACTCTTGATCTTGTGATCCTCAATGCAGGTGTGCTGGGAAAGATCAATGACATGCAGGATACACCTCTTGAGGAGATCAAAAAAGTGATGGACATCAATGTGTGGTCCAACAAAGTGATCATTGATACGGTATTCGATACGGTGACAAAGATCAGACAGGTAGTGGGAATCTCTTCGGGAGCTGCCGTGAGCGGAGCCAGGGGATGGAATGCGTATTCCCTGTCAAAATCAACATTGAACATGTTGATCGATCTCTATGCGAAGGAACATGAAGAGACACATTTTTCCGCCCTCGCACCCGGGATCATTGATACGGATATGCAGGAATACATTGCAACGATTGAAGAGGAGGAGAAATTTCCTGTAGTAAAATACCTGAAGGGTATGAAAGGAACCGCTGAAATGCCTCCTGCTGATGAGGTAGCTGCCGATCTTGCTGAGGCGATGTCTGTACTCACGCGATATGAGAGTGGCTCATTCCAGGATGTACGTAAAATGGACTGAAGATAAACAGCCGGCTCCAACGGGAACCGGCTGTGAAATATATTGATGTTGATGGGAGCGTCACCCAAAGTTTTCTGCCTTTAATGCTATTATCTGAGCATTGCGGTCATCCATAATTCAACCTCTATCTTTTTTTCCTTATTAGTCCCGGATGAATGCAAGGGAACTGTCATCCAATCCTCAAGAGTAATCGCTGGTTCACTTTTTTCAGTGATCTGTTTTGTCATCCAGTTTTCAACGACCGGAACAGTTTCGATATTTTTTGAAATCGGCTGTACCATCCATTTCTCTGTTTTGACCGGAATATCGATCTCATCCACCAGGGCCTCCGACATCCAATCTTCGATAACTACCCGTGGTTCATAAACAATTTCCAGGTCGTCGATAGCGAAGCGATCGGAAACAACAGGATGATAATCGGTATGAAAATGATAGCTGTCCTCATGACTGGTGAACTTGGTGGTCGTATAAAGGGACTTTGATTCAGTTCTGTCATTCAATAATGAATGAATAAGTTTTGATACGCCCTCAACAAGAATTCCCTGTGCATTGATGGAAGTTGCAATCAGGATCATTGCCATCATCATTGTCAGTGCTCCTGTATTCCTCTTAATGCCGATCTTTGCTTTCATTGTATAACATTTTTTGCTGTTGTCTCCTTATAAACACATAGCGTGCCAAAGCACGTAAAAAACAGTATATCAATAGTATACAATGTTTATGGCTCACAATAAAAATTGTTAAAATCGCACGGAGATGTGACAAGGTGTGCGATTACGTACAGTTGTGAGGTTTTGGCAGTGTGATGATCCTGCAGATGCCGGGGGAGGCCGATCAGCTGGACCTGGACAATAACGGGACGGATGAAACCACCGTAACAGTTGTCATCGAATTTGAATTCCTGAAAAAGGAGACTTGATCGATTTACGATCTGAAAAGTGGTTTATAGCTATCCCTGTACTGGTAGATCATTACAAGGTTCATCAGGGCCACAAATGCTGCTGAGATTATGTTCCATCCACCATTTGCGAAGTTGAAGATCAGGAAATTGATCGAAAGGGGAGCAAGCACAAGGGCGATAAACGGGACCCATTTATGCATGATCAGTACAATTCCGACCAGGATCTCAAAGATGTAAAGCGCAGGTAGAAATGGAAGAATGGCATCCAGGTAATCCTGGGTGAATTTAGGCATTTGCCCATAGCTTGTGGGCATGAAATGGAAAAACTGGTTGAGTGCATAGATGATCAGGTACACTCCCAGGACGCCTGTGGTGATCTTTTTAAAATTGCTAGTTTTCATAATTTTGTCTGATTTGGTTTTTCTCCAGGTTCGCTTGTTGAGTGCACGCTGTCAGATCCATCAAATTGTGAAATTGGCAATACAATTTTCGTTAGCACGTTAGGGAGCATTACGTATAAACATCCGCAGGGAAAGATTACGTCCTGCCCTGCGGATGCCTTTACATTTAAATTAATTTTAGAAACTGATCCCTGCTTCAAAAACGATCCCGTTGAATGATCCGCCTTCGAGGTGATCGTGCGCAGGTCCGTTGTAATTTTGATTGACATAGTCGAGTTTCAGCAGCACATTGTCGGTCATGAACCAGCCACCGCCGATATTGAGTCTGTCAACGGTTGAGCCATCATTGTTATCAACCGTGTTGTAGCGTGTGGCAAGGAAGAATGATTTATAGGTATACTTGGCTTGGACACCCAGCTGGTTGAAGTGCTGGTCAGCACCCCGGCTTACTCCCGTCATGTTTTCGTAGAAACCGAATACTTCAAGTCCGTGGAACCACACTGTAAGTGCTCCCTGGATAGCAGTCATTTGAGACTGTCCTGATCCCGGGTCCCAGCGTCCTGAGCGGAAGTTGTCGCCATTCACGGTATCCATCACATGGTAGTAGCGTGCACCGGCACGGTCTCCACCCCAAAGGTAAGCACCGCTGTGTCCGTCCGGAACATGATATCCCGAAACAGTTCCGCGCACACGGAGGTCTTCGTTGAGTTCCGTGTCATATCCAATTTTCCAGTTGAAAACGAGGTCCTCTCCGAGGTTGTTGCCACGTCCGTAGTTCAGGCGACCATTGTTGGTGCCCACCATGGCAAGAATTCCATTGTTTCGGTACATGATCTCCAATCCTGGGTTCGTGGTATAATTGTCCATAATAAAGTTGCCGACGAATGGATTATTCAGGACGGAGGCATTGTTACTCCGGTAGAAATGAGCATCTCCGTAGTTCGGGCTCATTACCCCGGCCTTGATGGTGAAGTACTGCATCAGGTCATCTGTTCCCGGCAAAAATGGGAGTTGATCAATGATCAGGTAACCCCCTTCAACCCATGCTTCGTTATGGTGACGGGATGACATGAAATTGTTAATATATAACTGTACTCCTGGTGCCAGGTCGGCTGTAACACTCAGGTTGGCCGTCGGGAGGTTGAAGTTGTTCATCAGTTCCGTCAGTTCAACCTCTGCAGGTAAGTTGGGAGCTTCATGATCCAGCGCCTGCAGTTGCAGAGCGAAATCTGCACCGACAGATACTTTTACTTTTTCAAATTCCTGGTCATCAATCTGCGGCGTCTCATAGTTTTGTGCAAATGTGTAACCGGTGAAAAAGATTGCGACGAGCAATAGAATTGTTCTTTTCATTTTAATGATGTTTAATGATTAAAGCGTATTTCTTTTTATTGTTGTTTTTACAGACAGTATTCTGGTTTTTAGGATGTTTGCAGTTGTAAAACTACAAACACTATAAATCCTATCAAAAAGATAGGACAAATATATAGCGAGGAATGAAATGAATGTTATTTGAATAACATGTTGAATAACATGTGCGCGGCATTGGAGAAGTCAGGCAGGGAGCGGCACATTGTTAAGTACCTGACACACAAGCATTACTTGTTTTGTAAATGCTTCTTTGGAATGATTCTTAATAATCAATAGAATGGATGCTTCAAGACAAAATATCGCATTGTCAGGTCAGTGGTGTAATCAGTCTGCACTCAGGTGAAACAGGGCATCCCCACGATTTACAATCGCAGCGGTATTTGAACAAATGATGTGTCCGGAAGCAGGAGCCAGGACCTTCTTTTCATAATCCCCATAAGGATCCTTGATCGTACCAAGTAACGCTTTTCTGTTTACCAGGGTACCGTTGACATTCTCGGGGAAGAAAAGGCCCGAGGAGGGTGACCGCATCCATTTTGTTTTCCGGATGACGACTGATGGTTTTATGATCTCGGGTTCCCCGTTCTGCATTCCCAGGTATCGCATCACATTGATGGCTCCCCGGACGCCGTGGTTGATCACTTCATGATCAAGACTCTTTGTTTTGCCTCCTTCGAAAAGCAGCATTTTTTTACCCAGTTTGGTCATGGTCTCGCGGATCGATTTCGGGATGCCTTTTGAGTGAATGGCAAACGGAGCGCCGAATGCCATGGCAAGCTCATTCATTCCCTCAATTCTGAAATCGCATCTTACCTGGGTGATATTATCACGGTCGGCACTACCGGTATGGAAATCGATGCCAACATCAACAAGCGGTGCTATCCTGGTACGAAAATGAAAAGCAAACTGGCTTGCAAGTGATCCATTTTCAGATCCGGGAAATACCCTGTTCAGGTCTTTCCCGTCCGGAAGTTCCCGGGATTGGTTCAGGAATCCGAATACATTAAAAACCGGTATGGTGATGATCGTACCACGTGTAGGCTTATGAAATCCTGAATTGATAATCTCCCGGACGATTGCCACGCCATTGGTCTCATCCCCATGTATTCCGGCGATCAGCAGGAGCACCGGTCCTTCCTCTTCTGCACGTTCAATGTTGATCGGTACCTGGATGCGGTTCCTGGTATGGAGGCGGGCCACCTCCAGTTCGAGTCTTTCGCTCTGGCCGGGATGGATCTCTTTTCCCAGGATATGGATGGTATGATCAGACATTTCTCTCGACGTAGCTGATGATCTCCCTTGCGATATCCTTTCCCGTGGCTCCCTCAATGCCTTCAAGTCCGGGTGAGGAGTTCACCTCGATCACCAGGGGACCGTTTTTTGACTGGAGCATGTCAACCCCTGCAATTCCAAGTCCGAGTACGCGCGCTGCTTTCAGAGCAGTATTTCGTTCTTCTTCTGAAAGTTCAACAATGGTGGCAGTACCTCCCCGATGCAGGTTCGATCTGAATTCTCCTTTCTTGCCTTGTCTTTTCATCGCACCCACAATATTTCCTTCCACGACGAATGCGCGGACATCGGCACCACCGGCTTCTTCGACGAATTCCTGGGCAATAACCCTGGCCTTCAGTCCGTTGAATGCCTCAATGATTGATTTGGCAGCATTTTTGGTTTCTGCCATCACGACCCCCAGACCCTGCGTTCCTTCCAGTAGTTTGATCACGAGCGGTGCACCGCCCACGGAATCAACGAGATGTTCCACATCCTTGGAGTAATTGGTAAATACAGTTTTAGGCAGACCGACCCCTGCCCGGGCAAGAATCTGCATACTCCGGAGTTTGTCACGCGACCTGATCAATGCCTGGGACTCCACAGCTGTGAAGATCTTCATCATTTCGAACTGCCGCACCACTGCTGTTCCGTAAAAGGTGACAGAAGCTCCGATCCTGGGAATCACTGCATCTACACCTTCGAGGTATTGTCCCTGGTAAAAGATGCGGGGTTTCTTT
Organism: uncultured Bacteroidota bacterium; assembly: GCA_937129385.1. Taxonomy (GTDB): domain Bacteria; phylum Bacteroidota; class Bacteroidia; order Bacteroidales; genus M55B112. The sequence goes on along the minus strand of CAKZNC010000021.1, from coordinate 10,777 downwards.
TTTTCTATTTCAATGTTGCACTTAAGATGGTCCACCACCATTGCTTCGTGACCTTTCTTCTCTGCTGCCTCGACCATTCTGCGGGTGGAATACAGTTCCGGGTTACGGGATAATATTACGATTTTCATTAAGTAATTATGCTTTTAATTTTTCTTTGTAGGATAGGTTGATCTTCATTGTATCGACCAGGAACCTGCGGTTCAATAGTTTTCGGCCAAGCAGCACCGGATATTTCATTTCTCCGCGTTCACTTAATGTAAAGGCTGACCTGATCTCTTCACCGAAAAGAGTGATGGTTGTTTCGATTACATACCTTTTCTCAGTAACACCAAAAGAGTTCTTCACCAGTTTCTGCCTGTAATCAGGGAAGGTAAATTCCTTGTTGTTGTATTCCGGGTGGGTGCTGTCAAGCAACCTGAACCTGATGGCCTTCTCTCCTTCAACCTGTATCTCTTCAATATGTTCACAATGTATGGAGGAGGTGTAAGCCCCGGTATCGATCTTCACATCAATATTGCTGAGCAAAAGACAGGGAAAGTCTGCCTTATCCCTGCGTCCGATTATTTTTTTTCCCCGTTTTTTCAAAGTCACCTGTCTAAGATACAAATATAGTATATATGTTCAGGTGAATGAAAAAGGTGCCAACAACTCCCGGGTTTGATGATTTTTATCCGTCTATTCCCTCATAAGAGACGATCAGGTTCTGAACAGTTGCTAAACGAGCTCATTGCCCTGCTCGTAATCCTCCATGTTATTGAATGAATACCGGTAGCTCATTGGTACGATCTCATTGTATTCTTCAATGCTGGCGTCAGACAGACATGCATCGATGATCCGCTTTCCGGTATTCAGCAACTCTTTATCAAGGTATTTTTGTAATTCCTCCTTGAAAAATTTCTTCAGTACTTCAGCACCGGCATCGTAGCCATCGGTTCCCAGTTCTGGTTGGTTATACGTTTTCAGGAACCTGGAAGGGATCTTTGAACCCTCAATGGTCAGATAGTTCAGTTCGTAACCAAGCAGCGGACAGCGAGCCGGCTGGTGCTGATCACTTCTCAATTTTGCAACACCCCGCCTGGTAAGGTATTCACGCATCAGCAGCTGGGGCTTGAATCCCACCTCCCAGACTCCGATGTGCTGATTCGGAACCAGTGTGAAGGTCGTTCGCGGTGTTTCAATGATCTGTTTGAGGAGCAGGTTGGCATGGGTAATTCGTTTCCCGGTTGCAAAGGGCCAATAGGAACCTACTCCTTCGCTCTGCATATTGCCTGTTCCAACTATACTTGGATTGTTATGGCCCCGGGGTGATACCAGTCTCCACAGCCAGGCCAGCGCAGGCGGAAGGATATGGAACAGTCCTGCAATCCCGTATGTCGGATTCTCCCTCGATGAGATCGGGGTCCTGATCCCGAAGCTGCGTATATCCACCGAAACCGGTTTGTCAATGATATCGGGAACAGTATCCCTCGGTAGCACAACGCGTGGGTTCGGACATGGTTTACCGGGTTCATCTTCAATATGGTCCCAGATCAGCGCAGTCGCTTCGGGCTTGGTATCAATGTTCAGGAAAAGCAAGGGTTTCCCAGGATTGATCGTGATCTTTTCCAGGAAGGGATCATCACCATATTGTCTGACACTGTCGACGCGTATGAACCAGGCATTTTCGGCATCCAATATTCTGAGTTTCCCATCCTTTCTTTGCAGGGAAGGATGACAGAAAGCCATGTCGTCGGCCACAGGGTGGAATGTACAGAACCGCGGAATCGTTATGAATCTTTCCTCTCCTGTCACACTGTTTTGCCCGAGTTTGACGCGGCCATCCGTTTCCCTGAGTATGTGCTGGTGAAGTTCACTTTTTCCACCACCGCTGGCCCCTTCGTGCATGAAGGTTGTGATATTGTCGTACGGACTTATGGACTGAACTGCGGAGCAGTGTGCTGTGATCCAGTCCTCTTTCTCGCCCTGGTCGAGAAGGACGCCATACAATCCCTTCTTTGCGCTCGGACCAGGGTAAAGGTTGTAAGCGTAAACCTCGTGCAGTTTGTTGGTCCTGTTGTGCACAACAACCTGCTTTCCGTTAAAATGGGTATGACGAAACACTGGAGCAACGAAGATCACAGACTGGAGTTCGGAGCCCTCCTTCAGGCTGTCAACCGGTACGATCTCCTGGAGCATGGAGAGGCCCATTGCAAAGAAAGCTGCGTTTGCAGGTGCAATCGCAATGCCCAGTGATCCGATCCCCATACGGCCAGCGAAATAGAAAAAGACTGCCAGTGACTGGTCCTTCAACCAATCGAAAGTCTCCTTCTGCAAACCGTCAAATTCATACCCGTATTTTTCACTGAATCGCTTTTTGTCTGTAGGTCGATCATCAGCCAAAGACATGGTGCCGGGATCCCTGCGACGCATGTATGATTCGGTATAATTTGCTGATATCCCATTCTTTACACGTTGCAATATCGCCTCGGTATATTTTCCCTTTCCCGGTATATCATAGGTAACCTCACACTGTTTGTTTTTCGAACCACAGGTCGAGGCATCAGCAAGTTCTCCGGTGGTATTGAAAATCGTGAATTGTTTACATTGCTGCAGTATCTCTTTGATATTTTCCGGCAAATCAATACTTTTCTCTTCCAATAGTTTAAATAAATCAGTCATCTTCCCTTATAATTTGTTGCAAATATATTTTATTGAGTGTAAATATTAAAGCTAAAAAGGAAAATTAATGATAATATAATAATCAGGATTACTTATCAGGAGAGATCGTAGGAGCTGGCATGTCAGTGCCTGGGGCAGATCCGTGATGGACATCGTTACATTCACTAATGATTATCACAACAAAAACTGTAGCTTTATGCCCTGAGTTTTTTCCGCAAGCCATTATTCTTTCTCGAATGAAAAACAGAAAGCGGCCAGTATCATTTTCCTTTGAAGTCCGTGAGACCCTCAGGCTTCCCATCTTCTTCTTTATGCTGGCGGGATCATTTGCTGCCTGGCAGTCATTTTACAACGTTCACCTCGACAGGATTGGTTTCAGCAGCATGCAGATCGGCGCACTTAATGCGATCTTTATTTCCACATCTGCTGTTGTGGTCCCGTTTTGGGGCATGCTGGCCGACAGGATCGGGAACAACAGGATTCTGCTCTTACTTACAGCTGTCTGTTCCCTTTTCGTGTTCCTCATTGGTCAGACCCTGGCTTTTCACTGGATGGTAATCTTCATTTTCGTGATCTCGGTATTTCACCAGCCAGGTGGTGCCGTTACGGATGGCATGGCCATGGGCTTTGTCAGGACAAACCCACAATATACATACGGACAATTCAGGTTGTGGGGATCAGCAGGATATGCCATTGCTTCTCTTGTGGTAGGCTACCTGGCACGTGAAAACACACAAGTCATCTTCAATCTCGCTGCTTTGATGTTTCTCCTGCTTTCCGTCTTCAACCTCATTACCCTGCCATCGAGACCTGTGGTCAACAGGAACCTTGTGAATTTTCGAAGTTTTGCAGTGTTTTTCAGGAACCGCAGGCTATTGGAATTCCTGATGATAATCATGATGTACGGACTGGCAATATCGCCGCTGCACCAATTTATTAACCTGTATTATAAGGATATAGGAGCAGGGAATTCATTTATTGGAACCGTGTTCTTCATCCAGGCTGCATTTGAAGTGCCGTTGTTCCTGGTGGGAGCAAGGCTTGCACGACGTATCGGACCGGAACGTGTCATTCTCATTGCAATGGCCACGTCGATGCTTCGGATGATCCTTTATGGCCTGATCACCAGCCCTGAGATCGCTATTTTCCTGAGTGCTTTTCACGGGATCACCATTGCCTTTTTCCTGATCGGAGTAGTGGAATATGTACAGTCCCACACACCTTTTCATCTACGCACCACAGGTCAGGCACTAATCTGGGCCTTCCATTTTGGGGCAGGGGTTACCCTCGGTAACCTGGTCCTGGGGTACCTTCGGGACCATACAGGGATGCTTGGTGCCATGCATATTCATTCAGGGATCGCAGCCGTTATGCTCATATGGGGCATCGTCTTTTTCAGGAGATCACTTCGAAGCGGATGAACATGCCATGGACATTGAACTGCTGAATCTTCTGCATTGCTTGAACTCTTTGCTTTTCACGTAATTTTTCATTGTCTTTGCATTTTAACCGACCCCGCGGGGTGTAAATGGCATAAATCAAATGGCAGGACTGATCACACTTATCAAAGGAGGATTTAATACCGATGGGTATTACAGATCGATGAACCAGGCGCTGAAAAGGTTGGACGATACCTACACTATGCTTCATTATCCCTACTTTGTCAGCGAAAAAGATTCATTTCAAACTGCCCAGAAGAATCTGACCGACTACTGTATCTCCTGTCTTCCTGGTATTGGTGGCAAAAGGGTGCTGGAGATTGGATGTGGTAACGGGATACAGGCTTTGTATCTTATGGAAAAATACGGACCTGAATTTCTGAAAGCCATTGACCTCAATAAGGCCAATATTGACATTGCCAGGGGGGAGGCTGAACGTAACGGCACCTCCGGCGTTGAGTTCGATACAGGAGATGCCCAGGACCTTTTGTCGATAGAAGATCATTCATTCGATGTCGTGGTAAATATTGAAAGTGCATTTCATTATCCTGACAAGCCCGCCTTCTTGCGTGAGATCAAACGCGTCCTGAAGCCGGGTGGCCATTTCCTGATTGCGGATATTATTTCTGATCCGAAAAGCGGAACTGCCTCCAAGCGAAAATGGAAGGAGGGAATGCAGCTGAACCACTGGCCAAGGGAAAAGTATGAAACCGAGCTGGCTGCTGCCGGACTCGAAATTCTTCGGTTCAATGATATTACAGATGAGGTGATCCGTGGATTCGAACTATATCCCCAATGGCTGAAAAAGATGCCACGGAGCAATGTGTTCCGGGATCTTTCACTAAAACTGTTCTATACCATCAATGTGAGGCTGAACATCCGGCTCCTGAAACGACAACGTGACTATGTCGTCATTACAGGAACTGCCTGATTCTCATTTCTCCTTACGAAATCAGTTTCGCTTCCAGCTTAATATCTGCTGCAGCGACCAATCGGGATACCGGACATTTCTCCTTCGCTGCTTTCGTAAGTTCGTCAAATTTTTCCTTTGTGAGATCTTTACAGATCACCTCTGTATTCAATTCGATGGTGGAAATTACAGGTCCGACATCATCTTTGCCCAGATGCACAGTGGCAGTTGTGGAGACACTTTCCGGTTCCAGGTTTTCTGCACTGATGAGTGCTGACAGGAACATGGAGTAGCATCCTGCATGAGCTGCACCGATCAATTCTTCGGGGTTGGTTCCCTGACCCTCCTCAAATCGTGAGGCATATGTATATGGTCCGGCATAATCACTGAAGTTCATTGATCCTGCACCTTCCTTAAGGGTGCCGTTCCATCTTGCATTTGCTTTTCTTGCTGACATTGTTGTTATATTTTTTTGGTTTGAAATGTTCTGTGGGTATAACGGGACAGCAGGTTGTTTGTTCGGAGAATTTGGAGGGATGCGTGTTGCGTATTGCGCTCGACTCTAAATTACCTGTTCATAAAGTCGAGGAAGTTCCCAATGTACTCGGAGATCAGTTCCGAATGAATGACTTCTTTGGTTATGATAACGATAAATGCAATATAGAGCAGGAGCAGGAGAAGTCCAACCCTTCGGTTGATCTTTTTAGAGAGAATGAATACCGGCACCACAACAAGGTTGATGAGCCACATCAACAGCCATGAAATGATTGTCAGTATGCGTATGTCTCGCGACATTTCCAGGTTGTCATAAATGAACGTAAAAAGCAACAGGGGCAACCCCAATGCAAATGAGATGTCAAATATGTTGCTGCCCAGGGCATTGGAGATGGAATCATCATGGTTCCCTTTCCTGGCATCACGGACCGAGATCATGGTATCCGGAATACTTGTGGCAGCTGCTGCCAGCAGTACAGAGAGGTAGATCACTGGAAGTCCCAATCCATATAACCCCTCTATACCCAATAACGAATACTTATCGTGTCCAAGCAATTCTGTGCCTTTCACAAGCAGCCAGGTTCCACCACTCATTACAACGATGGATACAAACATTGTCGCCCAGGCATTGCCGCGGTTCAGCTTTTTTCCATTCAGCATCAACTGCTTTATATCCAGTTTTAAAATATGTATCAAGCCAAGATGCATCTTTTCAACTCGGAATTCTTTCTGCTCAGAATGCTCTTTCGTCTTGAAGCCTAAGCCCTTGCGAAGCAGAAACAGGTAAATCAGGTAAATACCGATGAGGACGATCCCGTGTGTGGGCCGGAGGATTTGCTGACTGATCACCAGGATCAGCACCACGTTTGACAGTATAAGGAATATTCCATCACGGCGTATGATCTTTTTGTCCAGCCGGAAGCTTTTACTCCTGAATCCACTCGTCCCAAAAAAAATCACAGCGACTGGAATGATCAGGATATTGAAGATTGCACTTCCTGCAACAACTCCGAGTCCGCCCGAAAAAGAATCTACAAACGCTCCATCGTTTTTTACAGCGAAGACAAAAAAAAGGGTGGTCAGGAATTCCGGCATGCTGCTGGCCACAGCATTGATGGTGGCACCCTTTACCCCGCGCGACATCTTTCGTCCCAGGTAATCGGCAGCAAGTTCAAAACTGCTTGTGCTTCTCCAGATGATGTGTCCGCTTACAGCGATCATCACCAGCGGGATCAATATCCCGGGAAGATGCTCAGGAGTAAATTGCATTTAATGCATAAAATTTATCGCCGGAATCTTCATTCGATTTTCCGGACCAGTTTTTATGCATGCAAAAATAGTGAAAAGCACTATTTCTTTTCCAGTTCCGCCACCTTTTTATTCAGCTCATCGTTTGCGGCCTGGAGACCATCAACTTTTCGCTGAAGTCCCTCCTTTTCTGCCTCCAGTTTTTCAATCCTTTTTCTGTAAATGGACCTGTAATAAAAATAGGAGGTGAAATAACCGATAATTCCTGTAACCAGGATCAGGATGATGATCTCGATGACCGCCTGGGTGGTTGATTTTGCCAGTATTGAAAAAAGTAATTCCATGATATCTGTTTTTTATTATTGCATATGTACAACAGCCCGCCTGTTCTTTTCCCGGTTTTCTTTGCTGGAATTCGGAACTGCCGGATCAGCCTCTCCTGTTGAGGTTGTTTCCAGACATCCATCTTCCAATCCGTTTTGTTCCAGGAATTTCCGGACTGCCAATGCCCTTCGTTTGCCAAGGTCCATATTGTAGGCGTTTGTCCCAATATCACAGGTGTGCCCGGTAACCAGCACACATGCATCCTGAACCGTTTCAAGGTATTCTTTGCTTCCCGGAATGTAACTGTTCAGGATTTCTTCATTCTGAATACGGGTGCTATTGTAATCAAAATAGACGATCACATCACCAGGAGGGTCAGGGGTCTCCGGTTCAGCAGGTTCAGCTTCCGGAGCAAGTGTTGTGTCAGGAAATGCCTGTACTTCAGTGTTTTCGTCCTCCTGGCTGAATGCTGGAAAGATCTGCGTGGAATAATACCAGGTTGACAACGCTAACCAGGCGAGAAAAATCAGAATGCCTATAATTAGTGGTCTCATCGTTTTGGGGTTTAAAATTACATGCAACATGCAAGTTACGCGAAAATAAGACCGTTGTCAAGTAGTTCTGCCCTTGTTTTTTATGCTGAATTGTACGTACTTCTGCAGTCATCAGGCTTCAGTCTGTATGCCCGATACTGTATCAGGGCGCCTGCGCCCGGATGTCCATTATTGTTCAGAACCCTGTGGATCAAATTCAAATCTTTTGTTCCCCGGATCACTTGAGAGTTGCTTCGATCAACCTGTCACCTTGCCTGATCCTTACTGTGTCACCTTCAAAGTTATAGGTCCTTCGAATTGTGTGCGGACTTTCAATATATCGAAGGATCAGTTCCAGGCTCTGGTCATCTTCCCATCTATATGCTCCTGCAACTTTGAAGGGCAGCATCTCCTCCAGGTTGGCATCGGGCTGTGGCAACAGGTTGGGTCCCGGCCTGTTTGTCTCGCCGATCTCCCAGGCCCCACCGCCAAATGTGAAATCATATTCATCGCCTTCGGCAGTTTGCTGGGTCAGGAAACACCTTTCATTCTCAAACCGGAAAGAAAACTCCTCGGACGCTTGCTGTTCACCGTACCTAAATACTTTGCCCGACAGTGCCTCCTCCAGTTCCGGACTGCTACCTGTATCCGGAGGATCAATGGCCAGTGAGGTCAGCTTTTCATTGAGTTCACCAAGTGTCTCTTTTTCTTCCGGCAACGGCGCATCTTTCATCCCGGGAAGAAGGTGATCCCATACAAGGTTCAGCTCTTTCTGCATATCACGTGCATTGGCGGTAATGGCAATCACCACTTCCTTTTCGGGAATTACCAGGATATACTGACCATAGGCGCCGTCGGCACGGTAAGAATTGTGTCGAGACCTCCAGAACTTATACCCGTATCCCTGCAGCCAGTCACTTTCCGATTTTTCCTCTTCAGTGAGTTGTGGCTGCTGATCTATATGTTTGCTGGTCGCCTCATTAATCCACTCTTCCGGCACGATTTGTTCTCCTTTCCATTCTCCCTTTTGAAGGAACAGCTGTCCGAATTTGGCCATGTCTTCAGTTTTCAGCCTAAGACCCCAGCCACCGACATTGATCCCTGCAGGGTCCACTTCCCAGTCCATGCCTTTAATCCCCAGCGGATCGAAGAGCCTGGGCCCGAGATATTCGAGGACGGTTTCGCCGGTAACTTCTGTAATGATCGCTGAAAGCATGTAGGTGGCCGAAGAGTTATAGAGAAATTTTGACCCGGGCCTATCCGGAACAGGCGCTGCGAGAAATGCTTTGATCCAGTTGTCTGAAGGCAGGATCCTGGCAAAAGTAGGTTCCGGGTCCTGTCCGGCACTCATGGTGAGCAAGTCCTTCACAGTCATTGCAGCAAGGTTTTCACTTACCGAGTCCGGCAGGTATTCCGGGAAAAAATCAACGACCTTGTCATCCACATTTAGCAATCCTTCCCACACGGCAAAACCAATGGCTGTGGAGGTAAAGCTCTTGCTGGTTGAATATAACGTGTGTTTCAACTCTGCTGCATATGGATCCCACCAGCCCTCAGCGATCACCTTGCCGTGACGGAGGTACATGAAACTGTGGAGCTCCTGTCCGCTGCCGGGTACTGCCTCGAGGAAGCTCAGGATCGATGCTGAGGTGACCCCTTCTGCTTCGGGTGTCGATCCTGGCAGATCGGTCGATTCGCCTGATTTTTGAGTACAGGAGGAGAGGGTCAATGTGAAGATTGCCATCAACATTGCGACCTTGCGACTTAAAGATGGCTGGTGTGTGATGAATTTCATGAGGTGTGGGTATTGATGCTGTGTTTCAATTATCGATTGTATTGTAGTCAAACTCATAGGTGAGGCCAAATCCGACGGACAGGGAATGCAGGTTCCTGGTATAGCTGACCTCCCTGCTCGAAGATGTTCCTTCGACCAGGTCATTCTGATTGATTGTATAGGTAAAATCGGGGCGGAACCAGGTATATCCGCATTCGATGGTAAAGTGGATCCGGTTGATTACTCTTACCCCTGCCCTGGCACCATAGGCAGCTGTAAAATAACTATCCTGGTACTTGTCATTTTTATATTCAACAGTATGATAACGGTTGCTGTTTTTTTCTTTCAGCCTTAAGGTCACATTTGTCGTATAGAAAGTGGTGTAGCCGAGACTCAGTTGGGGAAGGAGAAAAAAGCGCTCGTTTGCCACCCGGTAGACCAGTCCGATGTATCCCTGCGAAAAGTCCCTGTTGTAAAGGTTGTTGTCTTTTTCAGGGGTTTCATATGCGATAAAGAAGTAATCACTGTTGTACTGTTGTGTCAGCAGATCATAAAACGAGGCATCCTGGCCTGATCTTTCCTGGGCGTAGCACCTCTGCCAGTGATAATTCAAGCCAAGTCGTTCGTTGAGGAATTTAGTACCGGAGAAGTACCTGGCGTAGTCGAAACGTGACCGGAACCCGATGAGTTGATCTGTGATCTCCCCGGTTTCCAAAGTGGTAAGGGGGATGGAGTAGCCATAGGAAAAACCGATGTATGTGGCAGGGTACTCATTCTCAAGGGGCTGTGCTGCTGCGCTTGAATTCCCTGTGGTGAAGAGGATGATGATGGCCAGGATTTTTAATCCGGGCAAAGCTATTTTGTCTGCTGAAGGTTTCATTGGGCCAGTGTTATTTCTTCAGTTTCAGTTTGTAGTATACGTCCGTCTGAAAGATATATCTCAAGGTTGAAAGCATGGTTCTCAGGAAGGTCGGGATCCGGGGCATTCATCAGCAGGGCGTTAATTTCAAGGGTTTTGTCCTCCGGATCGAACGGGGTATTGATGACATAATCCGGAAGCTGGTCCAGGGGAACCATATCACCCCACCTAAGTACGAGGAAGTAGTCAGACACCTCGGATCCGGCCGGGTGGAACGCGTCGAATTCATTGATTGTGGTAATATGTATCGAATCGATCCAGTCGGCAGGTTCAAAAAAGACCTCATTCGGACAGTAGCACGAAAAAGCATATGCAGATTGCATCAGGCTGACAGATCTGAGTAATGCCAATTGTTGATTTTCTTCAGGAATCACCTCCTGGCGGTCTAAAATGATCCGTATGCCGTATGTATTGGCGTTGACACTGTCATTCAAAGGCAGTTGGGAAAACGGTCCGCTGTTATCGATACTGTAGGCC
>CAKZNC010000020.1 GCA_937129385.1 uncultured Bacteroidota bacterium | reverse complement strand
TCCGGGTTTCGTGGTAGTCAGACAATCCCTTGTTGTATTTGAATAACAATTCATGAATGTAATTGACCGGGAACAGCTGGCCGGCATGGGTATGACCAGCCAGGTAGAGATCAATGCCCTGCGCATGGGCATATTCGATCCCATCCGGACTATGGTGCAATAAAACCGAAGGCTTTACCGTATCGATCCTCAATGACTGCAGCACCCCTTTGATCGTAGCTCCCTCCTGCATGGCATGCATCGCCCTGGCATCCTCATCAGCGCGCATGTGGTCGAGTCCGACAAGCTGCAGTCCGCCCTGCATTACCACCTCGTTCTCCAGCACCCGAACACCGGTCTCGCGAAGCATCGCCTTGATCCTTTCCACGCCGGTATATCCATCATGGTTTCCCTCAACAAAATAGATCGGCACCGTAAATTGCCTGAGCGGTTCCAGGCTCTCCATCGACAGGTTGTACCTGCCGTCAAAAAGATCACCGGTGATCACCACCAGGTCGGGGGATGAATCCACCGAAAGATCCACCAGCTTCTGTAAAAAATCCTTCCCCCGGAAATGGCCGATGTGGATGTCCGACAGGTGCATGATCTTCACCTCCTCCTCAAGGCCCTCAACCGGCACCTCCACCTGGTTGAACCGCGTATTCCCCGCATTGATCAGTCCGTATACAACCACCGCCGCGGTCATGGAAAATGCAAGCACACCATAGAGTGTCCTGCCCAGTGGATAGACAAGGTGGACAACTTCAAACAACAGGAAAGAGAGCACCAGGTACAACATCACCCCGGTGAGCACCGCTGCTAATCCATAAAGTAAATGACCGACGGTGCCCGTAACATTGGACAAACCGATCAGTCCGGCAATCATGAACACCGGGATCACCGCAAACAGGACGTGCAATACAGACAGGTGCTCCATGGAGAAGATCCAGCCGATCCTCCTGGAAAGGAATATATTTGACCCCACCAGGATGGCCAGGAAGACCAGGGTCATGATCATTGGAGTGATGTTTTTCATACCGACAAATATAATAGAGACAACCGGTATATAGAACTGTTCAATTGATCTGTGATCTTACTTTTTATCCCGATCCGCCGCATTGTTTACTCACAACTGGTGAAAAGGGACGGGCATGAACATATTATTCAGCATTATATGATGACCGGGAATGAACATTTTTTATTTTTGTTCACCTGTGATCATTGTCATCCCAACCATATTACAACATGAAAAAAAGATTTAAAAGGATCATTGGCGGCATTATAGGCTTCGTCGGACTCATTATTTTCGGCCTGGTGATTTACAATATTTTCATGGCTGTCAGGTATAAATCCCCCGTTGATGCCCCTGCACTGTCCGGCTCTGAACTGGAACAGGCAGCATTCGTTAAAACACTCAGGGAGGAAGCAGGTGATAAGATCTGGCCGGGATTTGATACCGCCGGGATGCCAATCATGCTTTACAACGACCAGTATGAATTCATCCTCGACCTTGATACGGGCGATGCAACCATGGAAGCGGGGGAACAGGTGATGGTCGATGGTGAAAAAATTTACCGCAGGGAGGCAGGCAACCCACAGGCCTTCGCCGTAAAGATCAACAATCAATGGGCTGGAAGTCTCGGGGTTAGAAAACAGATGAACCGGGAAATGTTCAATGGCCTCCGGCGTGAGATGCCCTATGTGGCCGGAAGGATATTTCCATTCTTCCTTGTTTCCGTTTCGGAGGAGATGCACATCTCCGGGATGATCCATGAACTGTTCCACGCCTACCAGGCAAAACTGAACGAGTCAAAATTCCTGGATGCCGACGGATCGCACAGGTACCTGGAAAACTATCCATACGGGGATCCGAAATTTTCAGGGTACTGGAACACGGAAGGGAGGCTCCTTATGAATGCGATTTACGCCGGAACAGAGGAGGAGGCGGTCGCATTTGCCGACAGCTTTCTCATGATGCGCCAGGAAAGACGAATGAATGCAGATCTTCGGGATGACCAGGTGATGACCGAGAAAAAGCTGGAATGGCTTGAAGGAACCGCAAAATATGCCGAAGCCATCTCTTACCAGTTGGCTGTCGGCCTGGATCCTGATCCCTATTCATATAAAGAGAATAATGCCTACTGGGAAATGGAACGGAAACAAAGACTGCCAAAACTGGGAGAGACCGGCGGGGACAACCGATTCTATCACAGCGGGGCGGCCCAGGCCTTTATCCTGGACAGACTCAGCCCCGGGTGGAAGGAATCAGCGATGGCCGATGCTGTTTACCTGGAAGACCAGCTTGAAAAAGCGATCCGCCCCTAAAATCCCAGGTCTCTCTTCATCCCTATGCTACACTAAGTCCATACCTTTCTGGGGGGATTTATCTACAGGTACCCGTTCACCCAGCTTTCTTAGCATGATCGCCGAACAGGCGATGGCAAATACTGCAAAGGCCGGGATAATGAAGATTGCAGGAACTACATTCACATCGTGCAGTGACATGGCAACCAGCTTGGCTGTCAGGGCACTCATCAGCAACGAAAGAAAGACGACAAATACCGTTCCCGCCATGTATCCAACCGGCCTGTGCCTCCACAACATTACCCCCGAAACAATCGACAATGGCAGCATCAGTGCAAGGTCCAGTCCCTGTACGATCATCGTGGTATAGTGATCAAGTCCGTCAGGGTATATCGTCCCTTCCAGCAGTGGTGGAACGATCACACTCAGCCAGAGCAGGGCAATGGCCGATGCATTGAACACGAGGAAACCGCCAACGATCCTGGCTGGCACCCCGGGTTTGAATTGTTGCCTGAGTTTGCCGACATCCGTACCGGTAAACAGGAGCAGAAGTACCCATAAGCTTAACCCGGTGAGTGCCACGTAGGCCAGGAATAGTGGGTTGTACATCCCCATAGCAGTATAGAACAGGTAGGTGACAAAGAAATAGAGCGCAACACCGGCAAGCAGGAGACGTCCCCGGTTCGAACCCCGGAGAAACCATGCAAGGGAAATAAACAGCAGAGGAATTCCTGCAAAAAGTGTAATATAATCCTGCGCGATTCCCTGGATCGCCACGTCAGCCGACATATGCCTGTACAGGCCGCGGCCGTAAATCTCGATCTCTTCTCCGCGGATGGATTCATACATGTAGCTTCCGCCGCCTGAACCGGAGAATATTCCAACAAAAGTGGCTGCCAGGGCAATCGGGATCATTAATGTGATCAATATGGTAATGGTCTTTTTCATGACTAAAGGTTATTTATTTCATTCAATAATTTCATGCAGATTTCTCCTTAAAGAGTAAGGCATCCTTTCCGCATATCCAAATCGGAGCAACAACATGGGAATCGATCCCACGGTTCCTGCCACAGCCGCCAGTTTTTTCCTGGTGACTGGTTCCTCAACGGGCATATTCAGGTGTGCATGCCGGATTCCCATGCCGGTGCTAGTCAGACCAAAACGCTGGTACAACCTGCCTGTTCGGATCCAGTGCTCACGGTTGTCCTTTTCGGCCAGGAGCAAAGCAAATCCGCCTGAATGGACCACCTGTTTTGACAGCCGCTTCTCTTCAGAGGCCGGGGTCACCAGGTGCTTCATGATCAGCGATCCGACCCACCTTCCGGCTGACGGTATCCCCAGTGTTGCACTCCATATCCCGTCACCGGTCTGCATGGCCTCTCTCCTGCTGTACCGGCTCCACAGAACGAGTTCCTCTACAAATTGTTGGTTGCGGAACTGCAGAATACCTGCTTCGGTGACCAGGGGAAGAAATCTTTTGACCCCCTCCTCCCGGGAGTAGATCTGCAACTCTGTTCCTGGCTCCGGTGTTATCCGTCTCAGGGTCTCTGTCTGATCCGTTGGCAGCTCCTCCGGCCTGTAAAGGTTGCGTGTCACCTGCCGGGACTTCAGGTAGTGGAACAGTTCGTCGCCTTTGGTCTCCACAGACCGCTGAAGCCCGACCCGGATCCCCGCGTCATGTTCAGCATAACAACCCTTACTGGAATACCCGAAACGGGAAGCTGCAATGACAAGGTTTTCGAGTGCACAACCAAGGCTGATGAAGAGGGCGCGATTGTCGGGATCCACTACGGGCAGACTCCGGGAGAGGTCCGGGATGATCCGGATGATGTCGTGCGATAACCGGAACCGCCAGGGTTGGGTGTTGTGCGACGACGGTGCCCGGGAGGCATAGTTGATGATGCGGGTGTAATCTTCGTTGTGTAGCATGACTACCGGAATTTATAGGTGATCCCAAGCTTACCAAAACTCGAACCCGGCATCTCGAAAGAGGGCTGATTGTAAAAATCCTCGTATACCTGGCCTCCCCGGTATGCATCAAGGTAAAACCCGAGCTGGCTCCCGTTATTGAAATGAAACGGGTAGGCGGTGATCCCGAGTGTGAGTCCGCCCGACCAGTCGTGGATGGAATAACCGGGCAGGATGCCCATGTCCATGGTTGTAACGCGATTGACCTGCCCCATGTATCCGACACGAAGCCTGAGGTCTGAAGCAGGCACCAGGAGGTTCAGCACCGGGATGTTCAGGGTGACCGGGATCATGAACTGCGTCACTTCAAGGTCACGCTGACCCATATAATAGTTTCCGGCATCAATGTAATTGAATGACTGGTGATTGACCATGTAGTCGAGCCCGGTCTCAAGCTCCAGTCGGCGCACACGTTGCGTCACGCGTCCCCCAATGTGGTAGCCCGTGGTGGTTGATCCGCTGAAGGCGTCGACAATGGCCTCGGGGGGTGCAGCGGCACCGGGGACGACCGACATATCGGTGTTTTCAGTAATGCCGCCCGAATTGACGCCTGCATGGACGCTGAAACGTGTGGCCCTCCCGTCGCTGAACTGCTCAAGTGACGCACACGAGTGTGAAAGTATAAAGAGAAAAATTACAATCGGATAAAAAATTCGTGTTTTCATGCTGTTGATGTTTGATTTCTGAAGCAAACATACGGAGGAGGTTCACAATGAAAGTCTCACATTCCTGCGAGGGGGTCTCACTTTGCTTGTGTAGTGGTCTCACTTTTTTCTGAGACGGGTGATGTAGTCGCTGGGGGATTGGTTCTCATACCGCCTGAAGGCCCTGTAAAATGCTGCTTTTGAGTTGAATCCGCATTCGTAGGCAATCCCCATGATGGAGAGATGACTGTTTTCTGCGGAGAGTGATTGCAGTTTGAATTCTTCCACCCTGTACTTGTTGACGAAATCAAAAAAGGAATGGTCCAGGTCGTGATTCATTACGCCGGAGAGAAACTCTGGCCCCACATTCATCAGGCGCGCCAGCCGGGCGAGGGTCAGCTCTGGTGCAAGAAAAGGCTTCTCATTCTCCATGAACCGGAGCAGCTTATTAATAAATTCACTTTTTTCGTCCTTCACGCGAAGTGGAGGTTGATCGCTTTCAGGATTCCGCATGGCAGGTTCAACGGCGGCAGACAGGAACACATTGCCCTGCTGCAGACCAAAGAATCCCAGCACCAGGATGTAGAGCGAAGCAAAAGTGTAGGCAAAAAGCATAAGGACATGGTAGGGGGCAATATCCACGACCAGGTCGAGGTTGAAGAGGGCCACATTCACACCGTACACCACCAGCGAGACAATGATCAGGATCCTTAGCCACTCAAGGTCCTTGTTGTCAATCCGTGAAAAATTGTTCATCAGTCTTCTCCGCCTGTCACGGATCTGCTTCAGTCCCCACAGGTAATATGTAAGCGTACTCATTCCCACCCCGAGCACGGAAAGCTTGTAAAAGAGCTGCTCCTGGAAGGTGTCGCTGATCACAAGCTGGATCCTTGTCGAAGGATCCAGAGAGTAAAAAGTGATGTATTGTATAATGAAAAGGATCACAAACGGGGCAAAATGAAGCAGGTAGACGGGACGGAAACGAAACCCTGAAATCGACAGTGATTTGATGTACAGCCATAATCCCGGTCCGTGCAGGAATAGAAAAAGCCAGCTGGTGTTCAGGGCCCAGGGTATCGGGTACCCGTTATCGGCATTGTAGATCTCCAGCCAGGTGAACCCGATGCTCAGTCCGAATGTAAAAAAGATAAACCCCAGGAACAGGTCCGGGACCCTCTTCTGTCTCTTGCTGAGGATGAGCAGGAGAAGGAAAAATGCTTCAAAAGTGCCAATGATCAGCATTGCTTTCATGGGTAGATCGTTTTTCAGGGACCGGGGCAAAATGGTCGTTGCAAAGTAATGTTAAAAATATCACATTCCATGGCAGGAGGTAAAAAATTCGCACCCGCGTTTAACCGTCTCATATGCAGTTTCAGCTACCGATGGCGCGCGCTCAGCAGGAGTTTTTTTGCAGCGAAACCAGTCCGCCATACATTTGGATCATCAAACATTTAAAAACGAAAATCATGAAACGCAACACCTATTTCACAGCAATCATTTCTTTATTAATTATCACTTCTGTCAACAGTGCGAACGCACAACGCCAGGACCATATCTGGGACTTTTCTGTCAACAACCAGCAATACACTGTCGGTCTGTATGGCGGTCTTACCGGCAGCTATTTTGAATTTGCGGGAGACCCGGCCGGCATGCTCTCCTACCAGGCGGGAATTGTCATCAACGGCAAGTTCGGGATTGGACTGACAGGCTCGGGACTCTATTACGACCAGCAGATGCCAGGATTGGTGGCCGATGGCTCCTACCATGTCAACAGTGGATGGAACGGCGGTTACATCGAGCGGATGTTCACCGTCACTCCGCGCCTCAGGGCAAGCCTGGCTTGGGAAAGCGGTCGGGGCCTCTTTTTCTACAGGTACGACAACGAGTTCCGGGCAGAGAAGCTTTGGCACGAAGAGATCATCGATGGCGACACCTATTTTGTCAACAAACCGACCATCAAGGCGCATTTCAGGGTGGCCGGCAACTGGTGGCTCGGACTGGAAGCAGCTTACACGCTGGCCTCACCGGTAAAAGCAATCGCTGTGGATGAAAAGGCCATGAATGGTTTCAGCACCGGCATCTCACTCAGCTACGGTATATTTTAGTCTGAATACAACGCCTGTCCCAGGGGATGGACCATTTGGTTCATTCCCTTTTTTATGCGCCAAATCCACGATGTGATCTGCTTCGACAAGCTCAGCACAGCGCCGCCGTGATCAAGCATCGCTGACTGCCGGCTATAGGCTGCCGGCTGATGGCTGCTGACTGCCGACTGCCGGCTGACTCTCTCGACTCTCGACCTATTATTCACTCTCCACTCTCCACTCTCCACTGATAAATTTGTATATTTGGTTAAACAATAATACACTACGCCATGAAAAAAGTCATCCGCATCATCGCCATCACCCTGGGCACGATCCTGGTCCTGCTGATCCTGATCCCGATCATTTTCAAATCGAAGATCGAAGCACTGGTGAAAGAGGAGATCAATAAACAGGTGGAGGCGACGGTGGACTGGGAGAAGTTCAGCCTGACATTCTTCAGGGGGTTCCCAAACCTGAGCGTGAACCTTCACGACCTCTCCGTGATCGGTCAGGGCGAATTTGAAGGAGATACACTCGTGGCTTTAAAAAGATTTGAACTGCGGGTAAAACCACTGACAGCTCTGAAGGATGAGGTGGTGGTGAATTCGATCCTGCTCGACCGTCCAATGATCAACGGGATCGTGCTGGAGGATGGCACAGCGAATTATGACATTGTTCCCCCTGGGGATCCGGTTGCGGATGAAACTGGCGAAGAAAAAGAAGAGAAACCTGCTGATGTGAAAGAACCGGCAGGGGTAAAAGAGGGAGGAACATCACTCGGTGTATCCCTTGAACGGTTTGCCATCATGCATGCACGCATCCAATACCGCGACGAAGCAGGCGACCTGTTCGCATCCATCGGGGACCTCTCCCTGGAGGTCAGCGGAGACCTGGGTATGGAGCAGACCGATGTGACTGTTGCCATGGATATCCGGGACCTTGATGCGATTTCCGGAGGTATCAGTTACATGAAAAAGGGAACGGTGGCGATGGACCTGGTGGCGGCGGCTGACATGGTCAACTCGGTCTATACACTTAA
Organism: uncultured Bacteroidota bacterium; assembly: GCA_937129385.1. Taxonomy (GTDB): domain Bacteria; phylum Bacteroidota; class Bacteroidia; order Bacteroidales; genus M55B112. The sequence goes on along the minus strand of CAKZNC010000020.1, from coordinate 4,108 downwards.
GAAAAACGAGATCAGGATCAACGGACTGGTGCTCGGTGCCGAAGGGACGTTGACCATGCCGGAGGATGGGTCGATCATTCCGGATATACACTTTTTCACGCGCGAAACATCTTTCCAGACACTGCTCTCCATGGTGCCGGCCATCTACCTGCAGGATTTTGAATCGCTGGAGACAAGTGGCAAACTGGCCCTCGAAGGAACCGTAGAAGGGGTCATGAAAGATTCAATCATGCCCGATGCAACCCTGAAATTGTCTGTGACAGATGGTTTTTTCTCATATCCCGATCTGCCCAAAGATGTGTCTGATGTGCAGATCAACCTCGATGTGAATTACAAAGGATCCGACATGGATGCTACAACGGTGAACATGGACAAATTTCATATGTTGCTCGGAGGTAACCCGTTTGATATGACCCTGCAGGTCGACCACCCCTTCAGCGATATGCACGTGGCAGGCATGGTGAAGGGGATGATCGATTTTGCCACGCTCAGTGACATCGTTCCCATGGAAGACCTGGACTTGTCGGGCAGACTGGATACCGACCTGTCATGGGATACCAGGATGTCCTTCATTGAAAATGAAGAATTTGAAAAGGTCAGCCTGGACGGACGGCTGATCATTGAAGAAGTAGTGGTGGAGGCGCCCGATATTCCGGTACCTGTGCAATTGAAAAAACTTGCCATGTTCTTCACACCCAGGTATGTCAACCTCGAGACCGTCGACCTGCTGCTGGGGGCTTCGGATCTTCATCTCGACGGGAGGCTGACCAATTTCATCCCGTATGTATTTGAGGGACAGACCGTGTCAGGACTGTTGAATGTGTCTTCGTCACTTCTTGATGCCAACGAGCTGATGCCGGAGAGTGCCTCGGAAGAAAGTGCCGGGGAAGGTGCAGCTGAAGCCGGGGAACAGGAAGAAGATGCGGAACAGGCACAGGAAGATGCCCCTGCCGGGGACACGGAAGCCCCTGCCGATTCGGTTGCGACACCTTCACAGGTGAAGATCCCGGAGAACATCGACTTTGCCATGACACTCGACATGAAGAAGATCCTGTATGACAACATCGGGATCACCAACCTCGAAGGGAATATGAACGTCAGGGAAGGAGTTGCCTACATTGACCAGCTCGACCTGGAAGTGGTGGAAGGAACGGTTGGTGTTGAAGGAACAGTAGACACGAGGGGGGAATTTACAAGTGCCGATGTGGAACTCGATATGCTGGGGATCGATATCCCGGCTTCCTATGAGACATTTGTGGCCATAGAAAAGCTTGCCCCCGTGGCGCGTCACTGCAAGGGGAAAGCCAACGTGGAGATTGAGCTTCGCACCCTGCTGGATGCGGCATTCAATCCCATCTATCCCTCGATCGATGCCGATGGTCACCTCTATGCAAAAGATCTGAAGGTGGAACAGCCCGCCACCCTGGAGAAACTTGCCTCTACATTGAAAAATGAGAAACTACGGAACCTGGAACTTGACAGGGCAGACATCAGGTTTGCGATCAGGGAGGGCCGGGTGATCGTCGAACCCTTCGATATGAATTTCGAGGACTCAAAGATCAACGTTTCAGGATCACATGGCATAGATCAGACCATGGATTATACCCTGGACATGAAGATCGCGAAGAAAGACCTCGGAGCAGGTGCCAATGAGCTGATGAACAGCGTCAGCGCCCTCGCGTCTGGTGCCGGACTTAATATCTCCCAGTCAGAAACCCTGAATGTGATCGCGAATATCACCGGCACCTTCAAGGATCCGAAGATCAAAACCGACCTCGGGGGGAATGTCACCAAAGCCACGCAAACAGTAAAAGAGGCGGCAGTTGAAGAGGTGAAGCAGGAGGTAGAACGTGTGAAGGATGAGGTGAAGAACCGCGGTACAGAAGAGGCGGCGGCACTTATTAAAAATGCTGAGGCTGAGAAAGCCAAACTTGTACAACAGGCACAGGAGGCGGGGGATAGGTTGGTGGCCGAGGCAGAAAAGAAGGGGGAACAGCTGATCGAGGATGCCGGCAGCAACCCGCTGAAAAAGATCGCTGCCAATAAAGGTGCCCAGGAGCTCGTGGAACAGGCCGAAAAGCAGTCGGCACGACTTGTCCGGGAAGCCGAGGTTAAAGGCGATGCAATCATCGCCAAAGCAAAGGAAGAGGCCGCAAAACTTGACTAAACAGGTACCCGCCGAACTGGCGACCAGCCACTGAAGACAGGCGACTGACGGATAACTGCTGAAGGCTGAAGGCTGAAGGCTGATTTTGTAACCTCGCATGCTTTCTCTATCTTGAAATGAAAACCCGGAGGCTTGAAGCAAATCAAAAATAAATTACTCATCATAACCTCCTTCGCCATTGCCATGGGATTGTTTGAGGCAGCCGTTGTTATCTACCTCCGTGAGATCATGTACCCGGGGGGGTTTGAGTTTCCACTGGCTCCTGTCCATCCTCATCTGGCACTTACCGAAATCCTGCGGGAAGCATCAACAATGGTCATGCTGATCTGCATCGGACTGATCGCTGCAAGGAAATTCAGCCAGCGTTTTGCATGGTTCATCTATAGCTTTGCCATATGGGATATATTATACTATGTCTTCCTGTGGCTGCTGATCGGCTGGCCCGAATCCCTGATGACCTGGGATGTGCTGTTCCTGATCCCGGCTACATGGACAGGTCCGGTGATCACACCACTGGTCCTCACAATGGTGATGATCCTGTTTGCAGTATGGATCCTGCTTCAGGGAGAAAAGAATATCAACACGCGCATCATGCCGCTGGAATGGACCGGACTTTCGGTCGGGTCACTGGTAGTGATCATTGCCTTTGTCACAGACTATATGAAACACATGCTCAACAGGTTCTCTTTTGGTGAATTGCTGCAGTTCTCAAACCCGGAATTGCTTACACATGCAAGCGACTATGTGCCGGAAAGATTTCCGTGGCTCATCTTCATCGTGGGTGTGACCATGATCCTGCTTATTGTTGTCCGGTACAAGATACGAACCAACAGGATGCTCCGGGCAAGCATATTTACATGATCCCGGGGCAGGATCTGATTCCGAAAATAATTACCGGATTGTTAAAATGAAGTTATATTATAACATAATTTGAATTCTTACGTAAGAATAGCTACATTTAAACATAACTAATTGTATATTATTTATTTAAGCTGACAAAATATGAAAGTTAGAACCAGGACAAGGCATATTTTTTACAGTGTTCTGTTCGTATTGACGGTTAGCTTCGTCTTTCCTTCATGTGCCACTACCAGGCAAGCTAAAACCGATACGATGCGAAAGGGCCTGATGATGCAGGACAAATCGGAATACTCAAGGAACAAGCGACATTTCAAGGGGTCAAAATCCTTCAAAAAGCAGAAGAAAAGAAATAAGCGATACAAAAGAAAAAAGATCCGGAGATAATATAACCTGCTTGCAAGATCATCATTCTCAACAAACAAAAACTGCTTCCTGGTGGAGGTATCTCATGCTGTCTTTTGCTAAACCTGCACCAGCCTTTGGAGAATATACAATAAAAGATCTCTTCAGCCCGTGATACACCTCGCATTGATTTTGTATCTTGCAGTGAATAAACAGCATCCCTATGCATGGCGAATCACTTATTCCGCTCTACACCATCATCATTTTTTCCATCCTGATCATCGGGCTGGTGTTCAAGCGAATCAGTATTCCATACATTGTGGGATACCTGTTTGTTGGTATCATCCTCGGACCCCATGGGATCGATTTTGTACAGGATACTGTGCTATTGGAACAGTTTGAAATGGTAGGGCTGATCTTCCTCCTCTTTTTCGTGGGGATGGAGTTTTCACTTGAAGAGATGATCAAACGATGGCGGGTTCCCATTGTCGGAACGACCATCCAGATCATCACCACCATTGGCCTGGTCTACCTGCTGGGTCGGTTTTTCGACTGGAGATTTGTCAGGGTATTGCTCATCGCTTTTGTGATCAGCATCAGCAGTACTGCTGTTGTTCTGAAACTGCTGATGGAATGGAAACTCGAACATTCACATGTGGGCAGGAATGTGATCGGGGTATTGTTGGTACAGGACATCGCCCTGATCCCCATGATCATTATCATTGAGCTTATGCAGGG
>CAKZNC010000019.1 GCA_937129385.1 uncultured Bacteroidota bacterium | reverse complement strand
CCATTTGGTGAAAATGCATTATAGACCGTGATATCCTCCACAAGTTCAATGAATACGGAGTCTGTTTCAATACATCCGTTATCATTGGTTGCGATCAGTGTATAGGTGGTACTTGTGAGTATACTTGCCACCGGGTCAGGCACAGTAGCATCATCGAGCCCGGTTTCCGGTATCCATTGCCAGGAGACAAAGTTACCGTCGGTATATGTTTCAAGCTGCATCATGGTTCCTTCGATTGCGAATGTATCCCGGGTAATCTCCAGCCCATATGTTGGAAGAACATTGACATGCAATGTGTCAATATCGTAGCAGCCGAAACCTGAGGATGTCTCCCTTGCCATGTAGGTATAAGTAATAGATTCGGAGATATTTGTGGCCACAGGATTCGGCACGCCAGTATTACTCAGGTAGGTTTCAGGCTCCCATAGCATCACATTAGCGGGAGTTGCATCCAGTACCAGTGTTGATCCCGCACAAATGGTAGTATCTTTGCCTGCCTCGGCATTTATTGTCACTAGTGCAGGGATCACAGCTGTATCGGAAAGGGTACAGAGGTTTTCGTCTTCAATGGTGAAAATATATTCTCCTGCCACAACATTCACAAGGTCCTCAGTTGAGGATCCGTCCGACCATGTCACGGTTTTTGTTCCTGTTCCTCCGTTGATGGTCAGGTTGATACTACCAGTCTCACTAAATGCATTACAGTTTGCAGCTGAAACGCTCTTGAATACAGTAAGTTCCTCCGGACTCGAGAGGGTTAAGCTGGCCGTAAATTCTTTTCCGGCTTCATCGTAGGCGTACAAATTGTAAGTAGAATCCCCCGGAAGATCTGTAAACAGGGGCTCCGTGGTCCAGGTATTTCCGTCATCGACCGAGTACTGTACTTCGCCCTCTGCATCCTGTGGTTGGAATTCGATCCTTCCATCTGAGAATCCGAAGCAGGACACATCAACAGCATTAATCACCATCGCAAGGGGTATGATATCGAAGATTGTGACTATTTCTTCGTAGGTACATCCGTTTGCATCTCTAACGACCACTTCGTAGTCTCCGGCTTCGAGATCGGAGTAATCAGTTGTCGCGGTAAAGGTACCTGCTGGTCCGTCTATCGAATACTGGTATGGAGGAGTACCTCCAGATGCACCCGAGATGGTAATGGTACCCCTGATGAGATCCACATAATTGGTTTTATTTATGGTTGCAGTGACAGCTTCAGGCTGATCGATGGTCACATCGACAGATGATGTGCAGCTGCCTGTATCCCTCACAAAAATGGTGTAGTCACCAGCAGCGAGATCTACAAAGTCACCACCAGGCTGGAAGTCGATCCCGTCGATGGAGTATTCATACATGTTCCAGCCGCCGGAGGCGGTTGCAGAGATCGCACCGTTTGTATCCCCGAAGCATGGGGTTACATCGGTGACCAGCGCTGTGACCGTGAGGACGGGCGGATCATTCAGCATATATGTGTCTACAAATACAGCGCACCCGTTGGCATCTCTTGCGTATACATCGTATGTACCAGGGGCGAGTCCCGTGAAGGATGATGATGATGACCAGGAAACTTCGTTATCGATTGAATACTCGTATGGGGAGGAACCGCCGAGCAGGAAGACTTCAATTTTTCCGTCGTCTGCTCCATTACAGGAGATCTGTACCACGGCAACAGAATCCACTATCAGTTCAGGAGGTTCGGTGACCGTGATTATGCCTGAAACGACAGGGCCACAATTTTCACTATCGGTAACTGTGATGGTGTAATCTCCTGCCGGCAGACCACTGAAGGTCCTGGTGGCCTGGTCGGGCAATAATGGAGGATCAAGTGAATATGTATAGTCGGGTGTTCCTCCCGATACAGTCACTCTAACTTCCCCTGTAGAGGTTCCGAAGCACGCTGCGGGCTGCGCAGATTCACTGTCGATGGAGATCGGCAGCGGTTCGCCCAGGTTAACAGTGGAGTCAATAGTACAGCCGTTTGCATCCTCGATTGTGATGGTGTAATCTGCTGCCGTCAGGTTATTGAAGTTACCTGAACCATTGAAATTCGTTCCGTCAATAGAATACCTGATTGCTCCTGTGCCCCCTGAAGCTGAAACGGAGAGCTGACCGGTTGCATCGCCTGTACATCCGCTTACATCGGTAATGGTGATGTTGTCAACCACGAGTTCATCAGGTCTTGAGATTTCAACGATTGTATCTCGGGTACATGACCTGTCATCGATGAGAGTTACTGTATAGGTTCCACCGATAAGACCTGTAAATTCTCCAAAATCGGATGCAGGTCCACCATCCAGGGAATAGCTGATATCACCAGTTCCGCCGTCACCAATTATTTCGATCCTTCCTTCCGGTGTGTCATAGCAGGTGGTGACATCGACCTGGTTGTAGTATGTGATCTCCAGTGAATCGGGTTCGAGAACGGTAAGTGGAGCAATAGCCTGTTCGCACATGTTGGCATCGCGTACCACAACAGGGTATGACCCTCCGGGCTGGTTGGGGAAGGTGGGATCCGTCTGGAAGGAGCCACCTCCATCGATGGAATACTGGTAGGGAGCTATTCCACCTGTTACATTGGTGATAGAGATTGTAACACTTGAATCTCCGAAACACTGGTTCTGACCGGAGATACCGTATTCATAATTGAGGGCATTTGGTTCGGCGATCTGGATCGTACTGCTCGTTGTACAACCGCTGGCATCGCGGGTATAGATCCTGTATGTTCCGCTAGACAGACCTGTAAATGTAGCGGAAGGATTATATGGTCCTCCTGAAAAACGTGAATGTTCGTAGGGAGCTGTTCCCCCTGTTGGGCTGACGGTGATTGTTCCGTTGGATTGTCCGGCACAGATCACATCGGACTTTGAAAGGGTGGTAAGTAGTTCGCCAGGTTCTGTAAGTTCCACTGCATCCGGGTAGGTAACCACACAGGGACCGTTGTCGGTAACCTCAAGAGAATAGCTTCCAGCCGGCAGTCCGGTTGGGTCTTCATCGGTGGAGACCTCCGTTCCCAGTTCATTGGTCCATGAGAACAGGTAGGGTGGACTTCCGCCGGAGATGTCAATGTCGATTGTACCGTTTGAATCACCGAAACAGTCGAGGTTGGTCTGTCCTGTGAATGTAACAGTAATGGCGGTTGGTTCGGTAAGTGTGGCAATCCCGGATTCTAAACTTACACATGTATTATTGTCTGTAACAGTCAGGTTGTAGGTTCCTGGTTCAAGGCTGGCAATATTCTGATTATTCGAGGTGAATCCGTTGGGACCGGTCCAGGCATAATTATACCCTGGTGTTCCGCCAGAGGTGACCACCGATATTGTACCATCGTCGGCACCATTACAGGAGATGTTTGTGGCTGTCGCCGTAACGGTTATATCTGATGGTTCGGTAATCGTCACTTCATCGGGATAGCTGACCAAACAACTGTTGAGGTCAGTTATATCGAGGCTGTAACTCCCGGGTTCAAGTCCGGAAATATCTTCATTGCCCGAGGTGAACCCGTTGGGACCGGACCAGGCAAATCCGTATACCGGGGTTCCACCGGAAACAGAGATATTGATACTTCCGTCATCTGACTCAAAGCAGGTTGCATTTACATGAGAGAATGTGGCGGTCAGGGGATCCGGTTCGCTTACCGGCTGTACCGGGAAGGGCTGGACACAACCCAGGGCGTCTGTAACTGTCAACGTGTAATTTGCAGCATCAAGTCCGCTGATATCTTCATCTGTATTATTGGTATACCCGTTGTCACCAGACCAGCTGTATGAATAGGGCGGTGTACCGCCTGAAATGTTGGCATCGATGGCTCCGTTTCCAGCGCCGTTGCAAGTAAGAGGCGTGATGGTAAACATTGCCGTGATGGCCGTATTTTCGAGAACAATAATGTCATTGAAGTCTTTTGTACATCCCTGTGCATCGGTGATGGTCAGGTCATAACTACCTGCAGCAAGTCCAGTGATGTCGTCATTTGTTGACGAGAATGCGCCTGGTCCGGACCAGAGATAGGTATATGGTGAGGTTCCCCCTGACGGGCTGATATCAATCTCTCCGGAAGCATCACCGTTACAATCCACATGAGTAATACTGATCCCGGTTGTTATATCTGCGGGCTGTCCGATCGAGACCAGATTGTCGAATGTTTTTACACATAAGTTTGCATCCGTCACCTGCAGGTCATAGGTGTCGGCCACAAGGTCGTTCGGGTCTTCCATCGTACTGGCATGACCGGTTCCGTCGCCAGTCCAGACATAGGTATACCCTGGTGTTCCCTGGGCTACGGTCACGAGGGCCACACCGTTGCTGCCGCCGAAACAGGATACATCGGTTGATCCATTGATTGTTGCGGTGATATCCTGGGGTTCAGTGATTGAGAAGAGTCCCGGGAATAGCTGGACGCAGCTATTCGCATCGGTGACTTCAAGGGTATAGGTGTCGGCTGGCATACCAGTAGGATCGGCCTGGGTGGAGGTGTAAGGACCGGTTGCAGTCCATACATATGAATAGGGTCCGGTTCCACCGCTGATCGTAACATCAGCAGTGCCATCTGATCCGTTGAAGCAGCTTACGTTTGTTGTACTTTCAACGATTGCGCTGATCGGGTCAGGTTCGGTGATTACTACCACGCCTGTAAATATCTCAGAACAACCCACATTGTCTGTAATTGTAAGATCGTAAGTATCGGCCACCAGGTTTGCCGGATTTTGTGCAGTATTGTTTAACCCTGTATTCTGTCCGTCCCAGGAAAAATTATAGGGAGCAACTCCCCCGTTAACTGAAATGGTTGCCGTCCCATCAGTTCCGCCATTACATGACACGTTGGATGAATTCACAACGGGCAAGGTAATTTCTGTACCCTCACCAACTGTGAGCGGACCAATTGTTTCCACGCATCCATTGGCATCAGTCACGTCCACTGTATAATCTCCTGTTTCCAGGCCAAAGATATCTTCATTGTTGGATGTAAATCCGTTGGGACCTGTCCAGCTATAGGTATAGCCGGTTCCTGTACCGGAAGGGGTTCCTCCGGAGGGTGTTATCTCTATGGATCCATCGGTTCCCTGGTAACATGTAGCAGGGGAGATATTGTCTGAATTGACCACAAGCAGGGGGGGGATATCGATGAACAGGCCGGTGGTGTCGTCAGTGCTTGTGCATGTTGCATGGGAGACTACTACATCATAACTACCTGTGGGCAGATTTTCAAAGAATCCATTGTTATTGACATCACCTACCGGTCCGGTGAGGGTATAGACCAGGTTTCCGTCCTCCCCGGTTGCAACAACAGTGATTGTACCGTCATTCACGGTCGCACAATTGATATCTGTTGTGGTTGCGCTGATGATATCGATCGTATCCGGTCCGCCAATTGCTGCCGGAAGCCAGAGATTTGTTGTTCCCGGATCGGAGTCAGCAATAAATACCGTATAGTCTGCACTTTTCGGGTAGCCGGAAAAGGTATAGGTACTGGCAGCTGTGGGTCCACTGAAGGCAACGATCACTCCTCCGTCGAAGAGGGTGTAGTTCAAATCGCCGTTGCCACCAAGAATTTCAACAGTAATGGTACCGTCAGCTGCTCCGCCACAGGTGACCGGAGTGCTGGAAGTGCTTACTTCCGTGATATTCTGTGCATACAGGCCTGCCGTAGTTAACAGCAGGAAAGCAATTGAAAGGGATATTTTTTGCATTTTCATATTTTCACTAATAACCGGGCTTTGTCTACGTACAATGCCCATCAAATGTTCCTCCTATGAGTGTAAAATGCCAGTTCAATTTATAAATTTATACGAGGTTTAAATAGCAATGTTTTAAACAAATCTATTCAAAAATTTTATAAACAACAGTAAAACAACGAATTATATAGCTATTCCTCGTTCAATTCCTGTCAAATATTTTTTACTTATCTGCCTGACGGGGTAGCGTGCAGCCAGGAACCCGATCAGCAGAACTGTTATCCAGACCAGCAGAACGTCTCCTGCCTGCAGATCGACCGGATATGCATCGATCACGAAATTTCCACTCCCACCCAATTTCAGTAATTCGAACCTGTCCTGAACCCAACTGATCAGGCTCCCGAGTATGATCCCAATGAATGAACCCACAATGCTGATCAGCCAGCCTTCAAGCAAGAATATCCTGCTGATCAGCCGCGGACCTGCACCCATATTACGCAGGCTCCTGATGTCGTTTTTCTTATCGATGATGAGCATGCTCAGGGAGCCGATGATATTGAAAGATGCAATGACCAGGATAAAAGTCAGGATCAGGAAGATTGCATATTTTTCAGATTTCATTACCCGGTAGAATACCTGGTTTTGTTCGGCCCTGTCCTGTACCAGGAAATCGTTGCCCAGCAACGATTCAATATTTGCTTCAACTTCATCGGCCGGGAACCCAGGATCGAGTTTTATTTCAACCGAGGAGACCTCATTGTTATAATCAAGCAGGTCCCTCATAAAATCAATGGGCACGATCACATATCTCGAGTCAAAATCCTGTTCAATGGCGAATATACCTGAAGGATAGATATATTTCCGTTTAAAGGCATTGTCGGGATTGGCAAGGTTGATCCTGCCGACCCTTTTGGGCATATAGACAAACAGGGGTTCAACGAAGTTCAAACCTATCTGCAGGCTGTAGGCTACTCCCTGGCCCACAACAGCATAGGATCTGCTCTTGTCTTTCAAAACCATATCACCCTCATAAATCATTGAATCGATGCCAGTTACTTTGATAAATGACTCATCGGCCCCTTTTATGGTTGCAATATGTTGGCGGTCGTCATATTTTAGTAGCGCATTTTCTTCCAGTATTTCAGAGACGTTGAGTACACCGGGCACTGCTTTCAGTTCTTCAAATCGTTGATCCGGTACGAAGGTCTTTCCTTCAACGGCAGTGATCTTCACATCGGGGTCGAAAGCATTGAACAGTGACTTCACGACCTCGTCGAATCCGTTGAACACGGAGAGGATCACTACCAGTGCCATGGCCCCTACGCCAACACCGAGCATAGAAATTGCGGAAATAATATTGATCGCGTTTTGACTCTTCCGGGCGAAGAGGTAGCGCCGGGCAATATAGAACGGAAATCTCATTTCACGGCTTTTACGATGAGTCCGGTTCCGGTTTTATGACGTGATTTCACATCGATCATGTTCAGTACAAAACTAACCGGGTATGTGATCAGGTAGTAAAATGGCAGCAGCACGAGCAGGATTTTGTTTGCATTTGCCATCATGATGGGCCACTTCATTGAGAGTTTCCAGGAGATCTTGCCGGGAGTGCCATATGCATACCTGCTTTCGATGGAGGAGAAGCCGGCAGTTTTCAGCTTTGCCTCTATGTCCTCTATGGCATAACCATCGCGTACATGTTCTTCTATGAATGAGTCTTCATGATCGTCATGAACATCACTTCCCCCCTGGTCGGACGGTGTTGAGATCAGTAACACGCCTCCTTTTTTCAGGCTGACGGCAAAGTTCTTAAATACCGCGACATCATCTTCAATATGTTCCATTACGTCTACAGACAGAACAAGGTCATATTTTTCGGGATCGCTGTACCGGGTCAGATCTCCATATTTGAATTTTACGCGGTCTGCTTTCCCGATACGCTCAAAAAAGTTATTGCAGTCATCGATCTGTTCCTGTTTCACGTCAACGGCAGTAATCCTGGCACCGGGTAACTGGACAGACATGGTATAATCGTATTGTCCAAACCCGGAGCCTGCATCCAGGATCTCAGGGTCCGACGGCAGGGTTTTCCTGATCCTGCGGAGTTCTTTCCTGATGTGCCAGGATCTGAGCAGCAGCAGATTTAGCAAATGGTAAAATACTTTCCTGAGAAAGGGTGTTCTATTGAATACACTTCCCAGGCTTCGTTTTACTGGATCGTATTTCATCAGGTCTAGTCCTCTTTAAGCAGATTGTCAATATTTTCAATATAGTCCAGCGAATCATCCAGGTAATAGATGAATTCAGGGATCGCACGTAGCTGGTTCCTGATCTTGTTTCCTACGTCGCGCCTGATCTTCGGCGCATGGTCTTTCACAGCCTGGAGCGGGTCCTCACCTTCCTTCACCGGGAATATGCTCAGAAAAACCTTGGCAACTCCCAGGTCGGGGCTCACCCTGACAACCGTGACCGTGATCATTTTTCCGGGGAGCATGTCCCGTGAATTTTGCTGAAAAAAAGCTCCCATTTCCCGTTGCAGCATCCTGGCCACTTTTTGTTGTCTGGTCGATTCCATCATGCATTTCTAAAGTTGTAAATTACAGAATATAGAAACCCGTCTGTCACGCATTCTTTCAACAATTCTGCGCAGGGTTCAAAAGGATGTAAAAGTAGTTATTTTAATCCCGGTGTGCAAGATGTCTGGAATCAATGATTGCATGGGGAGACGGGAGGTTGGAGTGCTTCAGCCGGGTGGAGCCATCAAACCCCTGCCGGCAGGAAACTTTATTTGACAGAATATTTGCACCAGGTGAAATTCATAACTAGTTTTGTATGCAATTTTGAAAAAGCAGATATGGAAACAGTATTAAGCGGGATCAGGTCAACGGGGAACCTCCACCTGGGCAACTATTTTGGGGCAGTCAGGAATTTTGTAAAGATGCAGCATGAATACAATTGCTATTTTTTCATTGCTGATCTGCATTCACTTACCACTCATCCGAAGCCGGAAAACCTACACGACAATATCAGGAAGGTCCTTTCAGAATATATTGCTTGCGGAATTGACCCTGAGGTTGCCACCATCTATATCCAGAGCGATGTGCCAGAGATCTCCCAGCTATACCTGTTATTGAATATGAATGCATATATCGGAGAACTGGAGCGGACAACCACATTCAAGGAGAAGATCAGGAAGCAGCCGGAGAATGTAAATGCGGGGTTGCTTACCTATCCCGTACTGATGTGTGCCGATATCATTATTCACAATGCCAATAAGGTCCCTGTTGGGAAAGACCAGGAGCAAAACCTGGAAATGGCCCGAAAATTTGCAAAGCGATTCAATCATATATACAACGTTGACTACTTCACCCTTCCCGAGCCTTTTAATTTCGGGAGTGATCTTGTGAAGGTGCCCGGACTTGACGGTACAGGGAAAATGGGCAAGTCGGAAGGAAACGGGATCTATCTGATCGATGAGCCCTCCGTGATCCGGAAAAAGGTGATGCGTGCTGTTACAGATGCTGGTCCAGAGCAACCAAACTCCACTAAACCTGAACCGGTTCAGAATCTTTTTTACCTGCTTGAGCTCATGTCGGAGCCAGATACTGTGGCACATTTTGAGCAGGCATACAATGACTGTTCGATCAGGTACGGGGATCTTAAAAAGCAACTTGCCGAGGACATTATTCAATTCACCACGCCATACCGGGAGAGGATCCTGGAGATTTATAACGACAGTGAATACCTCAGTAAGGTAGTGAAGAACGGCGCCAACAGGGCGCGGGAGAGTGCTTCAAAGACCCTGCGTGAGGTTCGTGAGATCATTGGTTACAAAAGCTTTTAATATAAAAAGTCCGCCTCGGAAAGAGACGGACCGTGCCCCGAATAATGTCAGGTATATGCTTGGATGAACTGTCATCCAAATAAAAACAAATACTGTGCCAAAACGCGTTCCATTTTGGTTTATATACCTGAAATCTTCTGTTGTTGAGCATTTCCGGGCAATTTCAGTCCAGCCGCCAATCAATTTGCTGCCTCCCCATTTCGTCGAGGTAACTGTTTGTTTTCGAAAAGTGCCTGCAGCCGAAAAAGCCATTGTATGCTGAAAATGGTGAAGGATGAGCAGCTTTAAGTACCATGTGTTTATCTGTATCGATAAGCGTCTCCTTGGCTTGTGCATAGCGCCCCCAGAGCAGGAAAACAACATGTTCTGATTGTTCAGAGATGACCTTAATCACCCGGTCTGTGAACTGTTCCCAACCCTGGCCCTGGTGGGATCCGGCACCGGAGGCTCTTACGGTGAGGGTGGCATTAAGTAGCAGTACACCATGTCGCGTCCATGCTTCAAGGTTACCATGTGAGGGGATCCCGATGCCCAGATCAGCATGTAGTTCTTTAAATATGTTTACCAGTGAAGGAGGAGGTTTAATGCCATGTGGTACGGAGAAACAGAGTCCGTGTGCCTGGCCTTGTCCGTGGTAGGGATCCTGGCCCAGTATCACTGCTTTCACGGTGTCAAGAGGAGTGCTGTTAAAGGCATTGAAGATTTTCGGTCCTGGGGGGTAGATCGTATATTTATCTTTTTCTGCGTGCAGAAAATCTTTCAGTTTTGCAAAGTAGGGGGCCTGAAATTCATCCCACAGGGCATGTTTCCAGCTTTCTTCGATATTGGGTGAGATCTCTGTCATACACCCGTAAAAATAGGAAATTTCACTGACTGACTCCAATTTTTGCGGTTCTTCAGTGATCGCAGCCAATTGTGGTGCATCGTCTGGGCTACGATTGTCAGAAGGAGGCTCTCAGGGTGAAGATAAAATTTCTTCCGGGGGCGCTGACTCCGGAAGCAAATGGTTTGTAAAACTGGTCCAGGATATTTTCGATGGAAAATTGTGCCATGATGAAATCATTGATCCTGTAGGTACTGTTCAGGTTGAGTGTCCACCAAGAGGGATATCCAAAAACTGTTGCTTCACCTTCGTTGTCCTCCCCGTAGGGTGAAAAACTGTCGGCAAATTTCCAGCCATTGTAATTGACAAAACTCTCGAACCGGAATTTTTTATAGTCATAGGTGATGCTAACCCTTCCAAATACTGGAGGAATGTGTCCAAGCGGAACGTCATCAGTCAGGTTCCTGCCCTTTGTAATGTTCACAGAGGCTTTCAGGACGATGTTGTTGTAAAAGTCGGAAATGACATTCAATGACGTCCCGTAGATGCTTGCCTGGTTAGCGTTGTAATTTGCAGAGATCCTGTAAATATCTCCGTCATACATCATGGAGTCCATGCCATTGAGCGTATAATCCGTGCGGACGATCGCATCTGTAATCAAGGTATAGTAGACAACTGCATCCATCCTGAGAAATCCTTCCAGGACCCTGCTCACTCCCACTTCGGCATTGTAGGTATATTCTGGTTTAACATTGGGGTTGGGAACTATAATGTAATCGTCTTTTGCGCGGATCTTCCCATAATCATCAACGTTCGGGTTGCGATATCCTGTTGACAGAATCCCGTTGATCTGCCACATTGGGGAGGGGTGGTATACGACGCTGAGACTTCCGGTGACGGCTCCATTATTGATCCTGGTCGTATCGAATGTCAGTTCAGGATTGTTGAAAGCCGATTGCAGGTAAGAATAGTTATAGCGGAGGCCGGCATTCAAGACGAGTTTATCTGTAAATATTTTCTTATAGCTGCCATAAATGGAAGAGGAGAGGGTGTGACTCCCGCCCGAGGGATACCTGGTCTGTGCAGGGATCGATTCTCTTGTCAGGATATCAGTATAACGAGCACCGGACCCCACGTTGTTATAGATCAGGTCATATCCATAATTCAATTTTTTATCTGCATCCCACACCTTGAGAAAATCTATATTCAGACTTAAAACATTCACTGTTTCAAGTTGTGTCAGCCGTTCATCAGACCTGAATTTCCTGGAGACACGTTCCTCGTCAATCCGCTGGTAGGCGAATATGGATGTGGCATTTGTAAAGAAACGGTTATCGTTCCTGTTAACATTTTTCACCGATGCAAGGAGCCTGTTTTGAGGGCCGTAGTGGTATTCTGAATATTTAAGGATTCCATCGCTGTTGTAATCGTTGAGCTTGTCAAGCCGGTCAATATCAGAAGAGGTGGAATACTGGAGGTTGACGATCCAGTTAACGAACTCAGACTGCTGGTAGCGGAATTTCTGCATGATATCAGTCTGGCTATAATCTGTATACCACTGGATGTATTCGTCCTGGTTGATGAACATACTGTCGGATCTGTCCGGCATTCTTTCAACATAGTGCAGGGTTTTACCCCAATCACCATAGAAGAGGTTGCGGTTTGACCCGATCCTGATATTACCGAAGTCCTTATGCGTAATACTGGTAAGGGCGCCGAATTTATTCCCACCGGCATTGAAGTCAACATGTCCAACCATTCCCTGGTTTGCCGTGGAGTACTGTGCATATGCTCCACCGCTTATCTTTGTTTTTTCATTTTCTGACAGTTCCGGATCGCGTGTGTAATAATGGATTACTCCTCCGAGGGCATCACTTCCGTAGATGAGTGAACTTGGACCGAAGATCACTTCGGTGCGGTCGAGCACTGCGTTATCGATAGTGATTGAGTTTTGGAGGTGTCCGCTTCTGTAGATGGCATTATTCATCCTGACCCCGTCCACAACAAGGAGTATTTTATTTGCCTCAAAACCTCTCAGGATCGGACTTCCTCCCCCTGCCTGGGTTTTTTGTATAGCAATATTTCCTGTCTCTGTCAGCACATCGGCAGCTGTCTGGGAAGGATTATGACGCAAATCCTGCCTTTGCAGGACACTCACTTTATAGGGCAGGATCTGTTTGCTCTCCCTGGATTTGGTCGCTGAAATGACAAATTCATCAAACAGTATGTTTCTCTTGGACAACCTGACCACCTCCCTGTTCAGGATCTCCGTGTAGGGATAGATCACGGTATTGAATGCCGGGTGCTGGAAGACCAGTGTGTCTGATTCGAGGAAAACCAGGGGGCCTGTATATCCCATGCTGTCGGTGATAGCAGCCCTTTCCCGCGATTTGTCGAAAATGGCGACATTGGGAATCGGTTCATCTGCATTTTCGGTCAGAACCCGCAATCTTTGCCCGTTTCCTGTCACGGTAATCAGTAAGATAATCAGGGTAAAAAAAGTCTTCATAGGTAGGCTGAATCATACAAAAATTGTACCAACCATTGTGATGGAATAATTCATAATCAAACGTTCTGCAATGGTTTTTGTTTATCTGTTGGTAAGTTCTCGGAAGATGACTTTCACTTTTAATTAAATTTGATTGAAAAGTATGTCTGTATGGTTAAGAGAATATTGATTGCCGGGGTGCCTGCTGTTGTGATTGTAGGCGTATTGGCAGTGTTGTTGTTCAGGAATAGCGGATCATTCAAGGAGGCTGAGGTGGCAGAAGCTGTACCTTCGAATGCCATTATTTTTGTGGATCATATTGACTTTGGATTTTTCTCAGAAGAACTGGTCGAGGAGAGCCTTCTCTGGAGGGAACTGATTACCAGGAGGCCGTTTCGACAGTTTGATTCCATTGCTGCTGAGTTGAAAGCTAAATTCCCTGCGATGCCTGTTATCCGTGAGCAGCTCAGGTCAGGAGAGCTGAGTATTTCGCTTCACCTGCTTGGTAAGAATAAGTTACAGCCTTTGGTTTACATTGGATTGGGGGACCAGGTATCCGTTCAGTCGGTCGAAAGCGAAATCAGGGAGGTGGCAGGAGAGGATGCGATCTTCAATCAACGAAAATATGAGGCGGTTGAACTTACAGATGTCTCATTCGGCAATCCCGGGGCAATCCGCAGTGTATCCTATGCATTTATGCACGGATTCATGATCCTTTCGCCCTCTTCAATCCTGGTGGAAGAATCGATCAGGAGTCTGAATTCGGAGGGGGGAATTTACTACCAGGAGGGGTATCGGAGGGTTGCAGAGACAGCCGGAAAATATGTTCCCGGCAATTTATACCTGAATTACAGGCTGTTGGAACAGCTGTTTTACCCGGCAACAGGCTCATCATCCATGGACGCGCTTTCAATGCTTTCCAGTGTTGCGCTTTGGGGGGAGTTTGATATTGATGTAAGGGACAATGTGTTTTTATTCAACGGAATGACCTACGTGAATGATTCGTTGCCCGGGTGGCTGAATCTGTTTGCCGGTCAGTCTCCGGTCAGGATCGAAGCTTCCTCATTCGTCC
The DNA here is from genome assembly GCA_937129385.1 of uncultured Bacteroidota bacterium. Taxonomy (GTDB): domain Bacteria; phylum Bacteroidota; class Bacteroidia; order Bacteroidales; genus M55B112. The sequence continues at coordinate 48,711 of CAKZNC010000019.1, read as the reverse complement.
CTTCCAATGCCATTGAGTTCCTTGCTGCCGGCATCAGTGATAAAGAAAGGTTCAGGAAGGATCTAAGAAATGAACTGAGAAACAGGAATGAACTCCAGCGTTTCATGGAACAGGACAATATGAGCAACCGGCAGTTGGGTGAGCGCATATTTGACGGGCTGCTGGAACTTGTGAGTGATGAGGTCGTATGGTTCACAATGGAGAATCACTCTGGCAATACTTTTGAGGAGATGGTAATGCTTGAAGTGAGAAGTCAGTCTGAAGCCATCGACAAACTTGAGCGATGGGTCGCGGTACTTGCAGAGTTAAAGGGACAAGAGTCGACCGATTATATGACCGAATATCAGCTGGATGACCAGATAACCTATACCATCTATACCTTTCCTGAGCTCTATTATGACCAGGGCATCATCAGGAAATTCATCAGGCCAAGGTTTGCTTTCTACGACAATTACATCATCTTCGGAGACAGTCAGGAGGCAATTTCACGTACCATTTATCAAAATGTTTTGCACAAGACCCTGGAAAATGAGCCCTCCTATGAGCCGGTAAGCAACCTGGTTTCTACCAGGGCCAACTTAACATGTTTTTTAAAGCCATGGAATCTAATGTCACGCCACAGAGACCTGCTGACAAAAAAATATTCCGGGATCGTGGACAGCCTGGCAGTGCCCTTGAAGAAGATACCCGGACTGGTCATACAGTTTTCCAACGAGGGAGAGATCTTCTATTCAAATGTCAGCATGAGCTACACCTCCAGGGTAAGGGAAAAGGCGCATACTGTATGGGAGAGTCTTCTGGATTCGACAGTTGCAATGAAGCCTCACCTGGTGACCAATCACTATACTTCGGAGAAAGAGATCCTCGTGCAGGACACGAAACATTCAGTATACCTTGTGAATAGCACGGGAAGAGTTTTGTGGAAGTTACGGCTCGACGGAGTGATTATGAGTGAAATATACCAGGTGGACTATTACAGCAACGGGAAACTGCAATATCTATTCAATACTGAAAAGGGGATTCACCTGATAGACAGGAACGGGAACTATGTTGAGCGGTATCCTGTAAAATTGAGAAGTGATGCAACCAATGGCATGGCTTTGTTTGACTATGATAAGAGAAAGGAATACAGGATTTTCGTTGCATGTGATGACAGGAGGGTCTATGTATATGACCTTGAGGGGAGTATTATCCCTGGTTGGTCTTTCAGGAGATCTGAAGGAATGGTGCGGAGGCCCGTACAGCATTTCAGGATCGGGGAGAAGGATTATATTGTATTTGCCGACCAGATCAGGACATATATACTTGACAGGCGGGGAAGTGAACGGGTTGACACTGAGGAGCCTGTAGTAGTTTCGGAAAACAATGCATTTTACCTGGATATGAACATAGGGGGCAGTATTCCGAGATTTGTTTCGACCGACACTGCAGGCAACGTAGTTGGGATCAAAATATCGGGTGGTATGGAGCAAATCCTTTCGTATGAAGCAACTCCGGGGCATTTTTTCCGTATAAAAGACCTGGATCAGGACGGAAAGCCCGAATGTATATTTGCTGACGGGAATGAATTGAATGTTGTTGATTTGAAAGGGAACAGGTATTTTACATTTAAAATAAAGGGGAATATTCGTACAAATCCGGATATATATGAGTTCTCATCCGCTGACCTGAAGATTGGTCTGACCGATCGTGATAAGAACAAGATTTACCTGCTGAATTCAGATGGCAGTTTGTACGAGGGATTTCCCCTTGAAGGGGACACCCAATTCTCCGTCGGTTATTTTGCAGGGTCTGACAGCAGGTTCAACCTGATTGTCGGTAGCCAGAATGGGTTTTTATATAATTATTCAATCGAATAGCTATGAGACGAAGCAGATTCAATATACTGTTGGCAGGGGTTTTTATAGTCGCCGGACTTTGGTCCTGCGAGAGTTACCTTGACCAGTTCAACATGGAAAAATTATCCAGTGAAGTGGAGTTCAGTCCTTCATTGGCGGCTCCGCTTGCCTATGGAAGTTTCAGCATACAGGACATCCTGGAGTCATTGAATGACAGTGCCGGCTTGATCTCACTTACCGAGGACAGCCTGATACTGGTTTCTTATGCTGATACTGCATTTTCCCTGAATGCTGAGGAGGTTGTTGAGATTCCAGACCACATCACTGCTGAGACCTATATCCAATCGGACATCAACATTCCGGCATGGACCCTGTTGCCGGAAGGAGAAAACTACACATTTACCAAAGTGGAGCGGATGGATTTTGCAATAGAGCCGGGAGACCGGATCGACAGCATCAGGGTCAAGGCGGGATTTCTAAACCTCGAAGCTTTCAGTGAATTCAGGCATTCCGGGGAGTTGAACATCACCAGTAATAACATCATGGACGAAAATGGTGATACGCTTGACATTACTTTTGAGATCAGTTCCACAGCCGGGGACTTTTATAACAACTCAGATTATGACCTTACCGGGTATACCCTTACAATGGATGAGATCAATGATTCTGCTGTTGTTGAAATATACTTCCACCTGAACCTGGTCAAGTCACCTGCAGGCATTGATATAGATGAAGAGGCGGGGGTCACGATGACATTTACCGACCTCAAGTATCATTCGGTTTTCGGTCATATTGCCGAACGATCCATCACCGACCTGGAGGAATCTATTGAACTGGCATTTTTTGAATCGCTGGAGGAATTTCCAGATATCTATTTTGCTGATCCGCAGTTCAACCTGGCGGTACACAATTCATTTGGAGTTCCTATGTCGCTGGACATCAATTATTTCAGAGCCCGGTCATTCCTGGATGGAACGTTTACCGACCTGGACTTTAAAAATGATACGATGAATCCATTTCTCATCTATGCACCGACGGTAGAGGAGCTGGGGCAGACCAGGACAACGGAACGATATTACAATGTTGCAACCTCCAATATAGATGAGCTCATTTCGAGTGTTCCTGACATGATCGAATTTTCATTTGCTGCATCCACGGGAAATCCGCCGGGTTCCACGGAGCAGAATTTCCTTCTTGATACGAGTAAAATGGTACTGGAGGCCGAGGTGCTATTGCCAATGTGGCTGAGCACTACAGGGTATACATTGAAGGACACCCTGGACATCGCATTTGACAGCCTGATGATGAACCTCGATTTTATTGAGAGCATCAGTTTCAGGCTCACGACTGTGAACGAGTGGCCCCTGGAAATCGCCACCCAGGTCTATTTTGTGGACGATACATATCTTCCGGTGGATTCGCTCTTTGATGAAAAGATACCTTTACTTGATGCTGCGCCTGTCAATGCAGATGGGGAGATCGACAGGGGCCTGCTTCAGCCCAATGTAATTGATATAACATTGACGGCAGAAGAGATGGACGGTCTTGAAAATGCCTCCAGGATCATGTTTGTTGCCACTGCGCGTACAACAGACAATGGCGTACCTACTGTGAAATTCTTTAGTCATTACCTGCTGGATTATCAGCTTGCTGTTGCTGCTGATTTCCGTATCAATCCATCTGAACTGAATTTTGAATAACAATACCAACCAGAACTGATACCTATGAAAAGTTTCAGGAGATCTATCATTAGCGGTTTATTATTTACCATACTGGGTGTTGGCGTGGCAGGTCAGATCCCAAATTCATTGTATTTCATGCCCGGGGTGCCACAGTCGAACCGCATTAACCCTTCGATCCAGCCGGGTTGGGGTTTTTACATCGGGATGCCCGGTGTAGCACCGCTCAGGTTCCAGGTAAGTTCAAGTTCACTTGGTTTTAACGATGTAATTACCTATAACCAGGAGATTGATTCGCTGGTGACCCCCTTTCATCCACTGGCAGACAAGGATGCATTTTTAAAGAATCTCAAGGAGACCAACTACATGTTGTCAAGTCTTGGGACCTCCCTGGCATCCTTTGGGTTCAGGTCTGGAAAGAGTTTCTTTTCTTTTGATATTACCACAAGGGTGGATGGAAATATCTCTTATCCAAGGGGAATTTTTGATGTAATGTTTGATGGTGCTCCTGACGGTTCGACAATCTCACTCAGTGGAATCGGAGTGGATGTGAATGTGTTCAATGAATTTTCAATGGGCTATTCAAGAAAGGATTTTCTTTTGCCCGGACTGGATGTAGGAATCAGGGGAAAGTTACTGTTCGGGATTGCCAATGTTGCGACGCGAAATTCGGTATTTGATATTTCCACCTCCATGGAGGCCTGGAATGTAAATTCCAGTATGCAGATGAGTGTTGCAGCCCCGCAATCTGTAGTTACTTTTAACAGCGACATTGAGAATGAGGATCCATTCACCATTGATTCTACCTTCATCGATAATGCATCACCTGGTGAGATTGTCAGGACATTTCTCAATCCTGACCAGGCGGGTCTTGCCCTGGATATAGGTGCGTCATACAGGATCCTGCCTCAATTGCTGGTGAGCGCTTCAGTCATGGATATTGGGGGGATCCGGTGGAAGAACACCATGGAAGGCAATTTTGATTTTCAATATGAATTCAGGGGAATCGAGGTCAATCCCTTTACAGGCGTTGACACCACTTTTGTTTCTGAATTGACGGATTCCCTGATCAATTCAATCTCCTTCGTTACGGGAACGCCCTATTTTTCAAAACTGAATACCAAACTATTTGTTGGTGTATCTTATTACCCTATTGAGAAGATCGGGCTGGGGCTTCTCTCAAGGACAGATTTCCTGGGCGAGAATATTTCCCAGCAATTCACAGGCTCGGTAAATATGACGACCGGAAAATTCATCAACCTGTCATTGAGTTACTCCTATATGAGCAACACCTTCAATAATATCGGGGCGGGACTTTCATTCAATGTAGGACCATTGAATCTCTACCTGATCTCTGATAATATTGTCAGCGGAGCATTGAACCCGCTGGATACACGATCGGTCAATCTGTGGTTTGGAATGAACCTTGCGTTTGGATGGCAGCGGGCAGGAAAAAAGGCCGGCCCTGTGGACCGGCCCCTGATTCTTTAAGTATCAGCAACCTCCCTGTACCCTTTTTCTCTGGGTGTTTTTCTTGATAGGCGGTTTTGGTGCTGCAAGGATGCTTGTCGCAGCTGAATCATTTTCAGTCGCACCACCGCCGAGAACCTGGCTGGCTCCCTTCCTGAAATTATATTTCGCAACTTCTTCGTTAGGGCTGGTTGAGGAAGGCGCTTCCGGATTCATGATCGTCTCGGCCCAGTAATTGAGTCCGCCCATCAGCACATAATTGTTCTCATATCCTTTCATCCGTGTAAGCAACCATGCCTGGGAGGCAAAGACAGTACCGTTTGAATAGTAGACATTGATGTAATCCGACTGATTGAGGATATAGGCATATTCATCGGAAAGCAGTTGGGCAAGAGGAATATTGATCGCACCGGGAAGGCTGAATTTCTCAAACTCTTCCGGGGTCCGCACATCGATCAGCTGAAGAAACGGATCCTGCTTGATGATTCTGTCAGCCACATCGTCAGGACTGATGAACTGGACGCTGCTGTTCACCTCTTCAAGCAACTCTTCAGAAGAGAGCGCATTGGGTTTGTTGGTTTTCACCGGTGCGAAAGCAAGGACAAATGCAACCGGGATATAGATAACGGCAAGCAATACCCTTGTACTTTTGATCTTTACGTTTTTCATTGTGTTGAGTTTTATTTTGATCCTTCTTTCAATGGAAATTTTTTCTCCGCCCATTCTGCAACATAAAACATGCCAAAGGCAACGATTACGAGGCCAAGCAGAAAGAGTCCGTCTGAAATGCCCATCATGGAGCTTACTCTTGGAGTTCCTTTATATGCAGCCATATAGAGTCCTTCAAAGATGGGATATCCTTCAGTAAAAATGAGGATACCAAGTAGAAGTCCTCCAACAAAAATCATTGCATCGATCTTACCAATTGCGACGCCTGTAAAGCTTGTCCCGGGGCAGAATCCCCCCAGGATGAAGCCGGCACCCATGATCATTCCACCGACGATGGTGGACCATTTATAGTACGGGTTGATGTAGATAAGGTCCAGGTCGATCCAGCCAAACAGACCGAATATAAGCAGACCGATCCCTGCAGTAATTGCAGCGGTAAAGAACACCTTGATCACCGTGGTATCATACCCGTAAAACTGTCCTGCGAGTTTTCTGCTGGATGAGAAGCCGCTGGCCTCCAATACGAAACCGAAACCGATTCCGATCAGGAAAGCAAAGAACAGATTCGTATTCTGTGTAATATTCTCATATACTATTAGTGGTCCCATTTTTCAGTTCTTTTTAAATCCATAATTTTCTTACAAAATATGCCAGGGCATAGGCGGTACCGAAGATGAAGATCATCGATATGAATCCACCCATACTGAGTACTGCCATGCCCGAAAGTGCAGAGCCACTTGTACATCCTCTGCCCAGCTGGGATCCAATTCCAAACAGGATCCCGCCGGCAAGGGCAAATATGAGTCTTTTCCGGGACGTGATCTTTGGAGAATGCTCCACCTGGAGTTTCAGTCTTCCATGTATTGCTCCGGAGATAAAACCACCGATGAGAACGCCCAGCATCTCGAATACCAGCCATGATTTCAGGGGTCCGTTTGGATGCGCGTCGGCATAATCACTATAGAATTTAGTATTTTCGGCATGCGACGGTGCAATGGTTTCCACACCAGCCACAACTGCACTTTTCACTGCCCCACTTGCGCCAAGTCCCCGTCCGGAGATATAGAAGGCCGCCAGCAGCACCAGTCCAAGCAGGACGCCGCCAACGTAGGGATTGAAGTAACTTGTTTTCCTGAATTCAGGAATGGATTGTTCTGACATATCAATTATTTTTTTAGTACAACCATCTGCTCATTTGACCGGCGTTTGTAAGTATAAACCTGAGGATCAATCCGCCCATCAGGACCAGGCCGGCGGGAACAATTGCCGGAATTTTAAATTTCTTTAGTTCCAGGATCTCCAGGAATGCAGGGATCACAAGTCCGAGCATTACCACCAGCACCCAGAATTGTGCGGTATAAGGTCCACCCAGGAATAATTTTGCGGAGTCGATCTGCACCTGTGTGCTCGCCATGAACCCCATGAACATGTGTGTGATCAGGAACAATTCTATTCCGATCAGCACCAGGTCGATCCTGGTGAAGGCCAGTCTTTCTGCATGGTCTTTAGAGAACAGGATATTGACTGCAGCTCCTGTTGACAAACCCGACACAAGAAAGAGGGGTCCAAGGATAGAAGTATTCCAGAGGGGGCGTGCGTTGAATGCAGAGAACAGGATACCGGTATATATTCCAAGGATCGGTGCTGCGACCACCAGGATCCATGCAATGGTCCTCCTGTAATTCTCAAAGAAGTCATCAAGCGTTTGCATAAGCGGGTATTTCCATTTCCATCCAGGGAAGACCTTTTTCAGGTTGATCGCAGCCAGGATAAAGGAGAGCGGCGTTACCAGCATCAACACCCAAGCTCCCCACGACATCGGGGATTCCAGTTTGATTGTGGTATACAATCTCCAGAAATACATTTTATGTTTCAGGTCGAGGAACAGGCTGAAGAGTCCGAATACCAGGAGCAGTGGAACAATCAAGGTGGAGATATAAGATGCAGCCCTGTATTTTTCTTCCTTTCCGGTCACATGATTGTATGCAGAAAAGAAGAGGATTCCGGCAGCAAGACCTCCCAGGAAGAGGTACAATGGTATTTGCCAGTGCCAGATATGCAGGTACGGATCGATGTTTGGATTCATCCGGCCACTTATGATAATTTCTTCTCTCATTGCGGGTGTTTTTTAGATTAGAAAGTAGAGGTAAGGCTCAGTTCCGGCTTCCGGGATGAGGGTTTTTGATTTCCGGGTTTTCAGCACTTTAGACACATCGCTTCCAGGATCATCCAGGTCGCCAAAATACATGCATTTTGTCGGGCAGGCTTCAACACAGGCAGGTTTTCCTCCCACTTCCACCCGGTGGTTACAGAATGTACATTTGTCAACATGTCCGTCGGGATGCGAATACCTTGCATCATACGGGCATGACTGTATACATGCCCCGCAACCAATACATTTATCGGCCGTTACCAGGACGAGTCCACCCTCCTCAAAATGGCTGGCACCGGTGGGACAACAACGCACACATGGTGCGTTGCCGCACTGGTTACACCTCTCCGAACGGATCTCCATCTCAAGCTGGGGATAGGTGCCATCCATCACTTCAACAACCCAGTCACGGCAATAGCCAATGGGCACATGATTTTCGGTCTGGCAGGCGACTACGCAGTCGCTGCATCCGACACATTTTTTCGTGTCGATCGCCATGGCATATCTCATGACAATTCCTCCTGTGGTTTTTCAATGTGAATACGTACAAAATTTCCTCGCATACCTGTACCTCCCATTACAGGATCCTTATGAACGATGCTCATCAGCTCTGTATCGCTCGCACCTTTACCAAAACATCGTTCCAGCATTTTGTTCTGATGCCCGAATCCGTGCACCATGTACACCGAATCCCAGCGAATTCTTTCGGTAACTCTGACCTTGATGGGAAATGTACTGATGATACCTTTTGAATTTTCCAGCCATACATATTGGTCATTCTCAATCCCCTCGATCTTTGAAATCTTCGGGTTTACCCAAAGGGTATTCTCAGCCATCAGATCGGTCAGGTTTGGATTATTGGAAGTGCGGCTGAATGTATGCATCGGAGCCCTACCGTAGTTTAGCCTGTAGAAGCCTGCAGGCGGCAGTTCGTGTTTTGTATAGACCGGCAACGGATCAAAGCCTGCTGCGGCCATTGATGTGGAATAGAGTTCTATCTTTCCTGTATTTGTGAAGAATTCCATCTCCTGACCCTTAGCAATATAGAGGTCGTCCCAGCTCCTTTCAAAATTCTTGACGCCTTTCCTTGTCATCTCCTCAAGGGAAGTTCCCAGTTCCTTCAATTGCCAGTCGAGTTCCTCTTCCTGAGTCTCGAAGGGAAAATAGTCGTCAAGTCCCATCCGTAATCCGATCTCCCTCGCCATCCACCAGGCAGAGCGGGTATCATATTTCGGATCAACAGCAGGTATACGCACTGCGATGGAAGGGAGACGATGCGGGCTGTTCCTGATGGAGTCATACCTCTCCAGGTAGGTACATTCCGGCAGGATGACATCGGCCCAGGCAGTGATTTCCATGGGCATGGTATCCACCACTGCAACAAATTCCAGGTTTTTAAGTGCATCGATCGTTTTTTGCTGATCGGGAAGGGTAAAGATCAGGTTTGTACCGTTGACGATCCATGCCTTGTATTGCAGGTCCCGGTCACTATCCGGCAGGCTTGCCTCCACAAACTCCGATGCCAGCGGAAGCTCGGTCATGTTGAATTTACCATTGAGTGCATCCCGCCATGTTTTCCGGGGTTTTGGATAGGGAGGGTGCGGTGCCGACGGAACAGGCATGGATTCGGGCTGATAGAATCCACCGCGTCTTCCCCATGAACCAAGTAGCGCATTGAGTATCGCAACTGCACGCAATCTTTGCGTGTCATCCCCATACCAGGTAACATGTCGCCCGGGATGAATGATCACAGCAGGTGATGCATTGGCCATTTCCCTGGCCGTCTCACGTATTGTGCCGGGTTTGATGGTCGTTATACCATAGGCCCACTCAGGGGTGAAATTTTTTACATGCTGTTTCAGGTAGTCAAAACCGTATGTGTATTTCTCCACATACCCGGCATCATATTGGTTTTCATAAATGATCACATGAATCCATGCAAGAAGCAGGGCGATGTCTGTGGCGGGTTTGACAGGTAACCAGAATTTCGATTTTCCGGCAACCACTGAAAAACGGGGATCTACGGTAATGATCGATGCGCCCTTGTCGATGGCATCTGACATCTCCTGGACCTGGCCGTTATGCATATTCTCACCGATGTGAGCACCAATGAGTACCATGCAACGCGTATCACGGATATCAGTTCTTTCCGGTGAAAGCACCTCTTCACCAAATGTATTTAAAAAGGCGATTTCCCTGGGACCTTTGCACTGGGAGAACGAGGGTGCTGCAGAGCTGTCTGATCCAAGTGCCTTGATCAGGTTGGTAAAATACTTACCCCCTGACCCATGCGAAAGCAGCGCGATTGTTTCCGGGCCATGTTTGTCGGCAATGTTCTGCAGGTTTTTGGCCACCATATCCAGCGCCTCTTCCCATGATGCCTTTCTGAATTTCTGTTCCCCTCTTTCACCTGTTCTGATCAATGGGGTCTTCAGGCGGGCTTCATCATGATACATCCCCACTCCCCCTGTTCCACGCGGACAGAAACGGCCATTGCAGTGCTGATCGATCTCGTTGCCAACGATTTTCCAGATCTCGCCCTCATCGGTTTTGTAGACCCATCCAGCACACTTCCAGAAGCATACTTCGCAATATGTGGGAGTCTTGATGAGATTCAGATACAGTTTATCGGAGCGCTCATTCAGGTCACTAATGGAAGCCTGGAGTTTCAAGCCTGCGGCCGCAACGAACATGCCGCCTATACCAAAAGCAGAGACCCTGAGAAAGTCTCTTCTAGATGCCATAACCAATCAGATTTTTGATGTTATTATGATAACAACGTAAAGATACAAAGAAAGATGTCATCTAGACATCTAAATAGGTAGATATATGGATGTATAGATAGTCGCATTTATATAAATATCAGTAATACAATGAAATAGAACTATTTAGAAACGGTATATATTAGGATTCCTGTTCCATATCATGGTCTGACTGGAAAATATTACGCGCTTTACGGAGATCGTCTGGCCGGTTGATATTTAAAAAACTGTATTCCGGAAGGTTTTCACCAGTTGTGATCACTGTAGCGGGTAGTTGATCGATGAGCCGATGCAGGGATCTTTCCCCTGATTCAAGGTACTTCCAGATCATTTCTGAAAGAGATACAGGCATGAGTCCGGGAAAGGGTTGGAGAATATCTTTGGAACGGAAGCAACAGGCATGCCCGGGAGTTTCATTCTCAAGCAACCGTGATATCATTTCATGGGTGACAAATGGCATATCACCCGAGAGGATAATGGCATGGGTGTACCTGAGATATGGCAGACAAGAGGCAATCCCCATTACAGGGCCTTCATCCCTGACCTTATCGGGTACGGTGCGGCATTCACTGAATTGGGGAAACCTGTCATTTGCACTTATGATCAGGTCATCCGAAAATTCCCGGGCCAGGTCGATTGCGATGTGTAAGAGGGATTTTCCTCCCAGGGTGAGCTTCCTTTTATCCTTCCCCATCCTGTTGCTTTTTCCTCCTGCGATGATGATTGCAGATACGGGATCATGGGTTTGACCTTGCAGTTGTTCACCGGGTTTTTTCATCCCTCTCTTTTTATTTGCTGGGCCATCCTGGTTGCAAAAACAAAATTGTTCAGTTCTTCATTATCGGTATGTAGCACCTCTTCTTTCGTTCCCTCCCAGCATTTACATCCCTCATAAATATAGATCACCCTGTCACCGATCTCAAGCACAGAATTCATATCATGTGAATTCACAACGGTGGTGATATTATATTCAGTGGTAATTTCATGTATGAGATTGTCGATTTTTATTGCTGTTTTCGGGTCAAGTCCGGAATTTGGTTCATCGCAGAAAAGGAAGGCAGGAGACATGGCGATTGCCCTTGCGATCGCGGCACGTTTTTTCATTCCACCGCTCAATTCGGCAGGGATCATTCGGTTCACCTGCTTCAGGCCGACCCTGTCCAGGCAGAAATTGACGCGGTCGAGTTTTGAACTGTATGTATCCCTGGTAAACATGTTCAGGGGAAACATGACATTGTCCTCGATGGTCATTGAATCGAACAGGGCTCCACCCTGAAAGAGCATGCCCATCTCTTTCCTGAGCTCCTGTCGTTCATGTCTTTCCATCCTGGTGAAATTCCGTTCAGCATACCAGATCTCGCCCTGGTCCACTTCCGCAAGCCCAACCACCGATTTCATAAGCACGGTCTTCCCGGAGCCGCTTTCCCCGATAACGAGGTTGCACTTTCCCTGTTCCAGGTTCACGGTAATATCATTCAGTACGTACCTGTCATCAAATTTCTTATATATGTGCTCCAGTCTGATCAATGTAAAATGATATTTGTAAGTATGAGATCCGTCATGAGGATCAGGATGCTGCTGATCACCACCGCACGGGTACTTGATCTGCCAACCTGCACGGCTCCTCCCTCTACATGGTAACCAAAATAGCTGGCAATGGTAGTGATCAGGAATCCATAGCAGGCAGCCTTGAACATTGCATAAGCCAGGTAATAGGGGTAAAATACATACTGGATGCCATAAATGTAGTCCGATACCGGGATCACATCGCCAATGAGGCAGACCAGGTATCCGCCAAGCAAACCTACGGCAACACTGAGTGCGCAGAGGATCGGAAGGAAAATGACCAATGCGATCAGTTTAGGAAGGACCAGGAAGGCTGCAGCATTGATCCCCATCACTTCCAGTGCATCTATCTGTTCGGTGACCCGCATCATGCCGATCTCAGAGGCGATACTAGAACCGCTTTTACCTGCGATCACCAGTCCGACCATCGTTGAGGAGAATTCAAGCAGCAGCGAATCCCGAACAGTCACCCCAATGATGTACCTGGGCAACCAGGGATTCTCAATATTAAAATCGGTCTGTATGGTTATTGCCGCTCCGACGAAAACGGAGATCACAGCTACAATGCCTATGGAACCAATGCCATGACTTTCAATCTCCCGAATGGTCTGCCTGTAATATATGGAAATGCGTTCCGGTTTCGAAAAGACCGATTTGAGCATCAGGAAATATCTGCCTATGTTTGCAAACCATTTATGCATGTATCAAAATTACAAATAATAAATCGGCTTCTGAATAAAACTGTTTTGAAGTGGAATTGTTATAATATTTAAGTTAAATTTAATGGACCAATAACCCGGACCCATATGCATAAAAATTACTTTGCCATCATTATGGCTGGTGGAATCGGAAGCCGTTTCTGGCCCCTGAGCCGTAGTAAGAACCCAAAACAATTCCTGGATATACTCGGGGTAGGTAAGACCCTTTTACAGCAGACCTTTGATCGGTTTACAGGGTTGATACCCCCGGAGAACATCTATATTGTCAGTAATGCAGAATATCGTGATCTGATCATCCAGCAACTTCCGGAGTTGCCTGGGGAGAACATTCTGCTGGAGCCTTCCAGGCGGAACACAGCGCCCTGCATCGACTACGCTAATTTCAGGATCCTGCAGAAAGATCCTGAGGCACGTATCATTGTCGCTCCTTCCGATCACCTGATCATCAAGGAGGAGGCTTTCCTGGAGCAGGTACGTAACGGACTGGAATTTGTTGGAAACCGAGAAGCGTTACTGACATTGGGTATCGAACCAAGTCGGCCTGAAACTGGGTATGGTTATATACAGGCGATTCAGAAGAAAGTGTCGGGTTATGAGGAGATTGACCTGAGGAAGGTGAAGACATTTACCGAAAAGCCCAACCAGGAGATGGCAAAGATCTTCATGGAGAGCGGGGAGTTCTACTGGAATGCCGGTATTTTCTTCTGGTCACTCCCATCGATCATGAAGGCATTTGAGAAACATGAGCCGGAGGTTCATTCCCTTTTTGCCAAGGGGGTTGGAAAATACGGTACAGGGGCGGAGGAGAAATTCATTGCCGATACATACGAGCGATGCAAGAATATCAGTATCGATTATGCCATTATGGAAAAAGCCGATAACGTGTATGTCCTTGCTTCGGATATTGGATGGTCGGACCTGGGTACCTGGGGATCCCTGTACGAACAGATGGAGCTTGATAAGGAGGGAAACGCGGTTTCCGGGAAACATGTATTCCTTTATAACTCCACAGGAAACATCGTCAATGTACCGGATGATAAACTGGTGCTTCTCCAGGGATTGAAAGACCATATCGTGGTTGAATCCGACAATGTGCTCCTGATCTGTGAAAAGGAGGAAGAACAGCGGATCAAGGAGTTTGTAAATGACATCAGGACGGAAGTGGGGGAGAAGTTTATTTAGAGAGTTAAGAGTTGAGAGTTAAGAGTTAAGAGTTAAGAGTTAAGAGTTAAGTGAGGGGTTGGGCATTATAAGCATAAAAAAAGCCGTTCGGTAAGGAACGGCTTTTTTATATGATATGGGGTATACCCTAGTATTCCCAGAGGTCGTGCTCCATGATAAAGAGCTCGTTTTTAATTCTTTCAGCCTCCATGAGCGCATCCTGTCCGGTTACATAGTCAACAATGAACCTGTTACCGAATTCGTTCGATTCTGCCGCAATGGTGCTGGCAAACCTCCGTTGGATGAACAGGTCATCAAACGAGATGTTCTGTGCATCATTATTCGGGTTAAATACCGAATGTGTTGCGAGCAGGTTCCTGCACTCGGGAAAATAGACAAAGAATGGAATGATCTTGTCAAATCCCGGAAGTTGCATTCCTGTCTGCGGGTCATATTTCGGTTTGATGATCAATGGAGCAAGTGCGGTGATCCTGACCCTCATTTCCGAGTGTTGTTTATCAAAGTACCATTTCTCCCTGACATAAAAACCTTTCACCAAATTACCATTGATATTGACCTGGTGAACTTCGCCGTTGTCACCAAAGATGGTATCAGCTTCAATGGCCTTATATACCTCTTTCAGTGAAGTGGGTTCACTGAAGGGGTTGTTGAATTCGTTGTAGCCATAGGGCATGATCTCACCGGAGCGGATTCCTTCGAGAAGCAGCTGGTAAAGGCTGTACCTGTGCTCAATTGGTTCTATTTCCGGATATCTCAGGGGATAGTTCATTCTTTGCCTGAGATCGATGATCCTCCAGAGATCTTTTGACCACATCACATCCGCTTCCCTGAGATAGGGATAGGGGATGGGCTTCTTATTGGGGATGATATTTTCCCTTGTATAGACATCCTCCGGTATTTCTGCATTCATTGCAGCTGCAGTTCCAGGTCCGCCCTGTGAAATGCTGGCAGTAGGTTGTTGTGCGTACACAACTACCGACAAACCTGCTGAAACAACTGTAATTAACAGATACTTGGCTATCTTCATCACTATCTAATTTTAATTATTATACTGTTCAGTGCACGTTTTACTCCATCAGGACCGATGGCTTCAATATCTTCAATATAGACCCTTTGCCCGGCTCTCATTCCCCTGAAGATCTGCTTCTGCGCGGAGGTGAAGTTTTCACCATTGGCCTCTTCGATCAGGTTAATACCTCCTGATCCAACAACATTCACTTTAAAACCGGTAACGGTAAAGTCAACCTCGAACAGGAAGTCTTCGGCGATCGCCTCGACCTTCTGCAGCCTGGTCAGGCTACTGAGTGTCATTGTGCCGGAGCCCTTTGGCAGGCCTTCAACAACAGCTGTCGGGTCGGGCAGGTTCTTTACCCTGAAGGTCATGTCACCCATGAAGCTCCTTTTGCCCTCCACGTCGGCATACACGCTGATCTTGCTGGAAGATTCTCGTGGACCGGGTTGTACGATGTAATTCCCGGAGGACACTTTCCGGATCTTACCGGCAGAGATGGCCGGGCTTACAGCGCTTTCGGTCACTCCTGATGCGGAGATGGATACCGGGTTGTCAACGCCCCTGTAAAACACATTCATTTTCGTGGGCGAGATTACGGCATTTGCCTGTGTAACGCGATATGAGGCTTCGAATTCCCTCCTGATCTCCTGGCCATCATTGTCGAGTGTCAGCACACCTCCCCATGTTCTCTCACCTGCTGTATTGGATGTAGCGGTAAAAATACCTTTTCCACCTTCGACAGAAAGGGAGTCCCCGGAGCTTAGCAGTACACGTGGGATCTTGGTGGAATCATAGGCTGCAAGGAATACCTGCGCACGGTATTCCTGTCCTTTGAACACTACATTTGAGTTTGGCAGGACGATGGCCTCCAGAACGTTTACTTTAAAATCCTTGGCGCCCACCTGTTCAAGCAGGTAACTGATCATGTCTGATTCCACGTTTCTTACGTCTGCCTGCATCTTGGAAAGAATGGTGATCACAGAAGCAAGGGGAAGATGTTCAAAATTATGACTTTCCCAGGGATGATCTGGTTCTCCGGCTTTTTCTGCAGGGTGGTCATGGGTGTCAAGGTTACCCTCAATGGCTTCGATCAATTTATTATAATCTTCAGGGTTATGGATCATCCCGATCATCTCCTCCCTGTAGTTATTGATCATCTCCTTCAATTCTTGACCTTTTTTATTGACGATCATCACCTCGGCCGGTGTATCCGTGTCATCCTTTTTATTTACTTCGCTCAGTTCAACTTCCCCGTCAACAATGGCTTCCGGATCATTTTTCTCAACAATCTGGACCTTGCATTCATTGATAAATTCATAAAGCTCATCGGATAACTGCTGAACTTCATCTGATTTTTCTTTCCATTCCCCGGCCTTTGCCGGATTCTGGTCGTATTCAAAATCTATTTTGGAATAGAGTCCTTCATTCTTTGAATAGAAATTCTCAGTTGTCTCGTTCAGTCCATCATTGACAATTACGAATGCATCGAGTACATCCTTTGATACATTCAGTGCCAACATGGCTGTCAGCACCAAATACATCATCCCGATCATCTTTTGTCTGGGGGTTTCCTTACCGTGTCCCATGCGAAATGGATTAAAACAATTTAATTATTTACTTTTTCCTGATACTCATTGCTGAAAGCATTGATCCATAAATGTTGTTCAGCTCGGAGAGACTTTCGCTTAGTCTTGTGATCTCGTCCTTGTACTTCTGAGTTTCATCAACAGATACTTTCAGGCTGTTCACCATTTCATTGAGTCCTTTATAGACATCGGCAGTACCTTTCATGTGCTCTTTGCTTCCCTGCGCCTGTTCTGTATAGGTAGTATTCAGTTCAGCCAGACTACTACTGAGCGCTTCAAGTTGTCCCTGGAATTTTTTCTGACTTTCCGAGATCTGCGTATGTTCCTGTTTCACCTCTCCGGACATGGCTTCATAAGCTGCGGTGAGGTTGGCACTGGAGGCTGCAAATCTTTCAGCAACCTCTTTTCCTTTATCGTCGATAAGCTGGGAAGTCTTTTTGTATGATTCGGCCAGTGTTTCCACCTGCTGATTCAGTGTTCCTGTATTCGTCCCATAGGCAGTGGCTACCTGGTCCATGTTGCTGGCAGCGTTGCCCATTTTGTCGAAATACTCTTTTGTAGCGAGTGAGGCTGCTGTAATATCTGCAATAGATTCGGAACTCGAAGAGATCGAAGTGATGCTCTGCCCGAGTTTTTTTACATCGGCTTCACTGATCTGGGATTCCTTGATCAGTTCATCGAACTTCTGCAGACCCACATTTCTACCTGCCAGCGCCTCTTCCTTGTATTCATCGATCTCATCGGGATCTGACATACCGGCAAGTTCCGGATATACCAGGGTCCAGTCGAGTTCTTCATGCAGGGGTTCAAAAGCTGAGAAGAAGAAGATGACTGCTTCAATCAGCAACCCGCTTGTGAGTGCGATACTTGCACCTGGCCAGTGCTGAATCTTGAACAATGCTCCGATGATCACGATGGATGCACCGAAACCATAAAGTTTTGCCGTAAATGATTTCCAGCCCGAACTTTGAACGATTTCTGTAATTCCCATATCAATTCAAATTAATTAGTACCTAAATATGAACGTACACAACGGAATCCGATGTAGGATTTGGCAGTGTCCTGGTATTCGTAATCACGCACACTTACCTGAAGATAGCGGGCAACATCCTTCCAGGATCCTCCCCTGATCACCTTTCTTTTCATTACGGGCGGATCATTTGGCTGTGCGTTGTATTTATAATTGGGGTTCAGTGTTGCAGAGAATACATAAGCTGAGGGATCATAAGCATTGATGGTCCATTCAGCAACGTTCCCGGCCATGTCATATAATCCATATTCATTGGCGGCAAATGAGGCGACCCGTTCTGTTGCGAGGGCTCCGTCATCGATGTAATTTCCCCTGAGTGGCTTGAAATTGGCTACAAAGCACCCGAGCTTGTTCCTGAGGTATACACCACCCCATGGATACATACTGTGGTCGAGGTTTCCCCTTGCTGCGAATTCCCATTCAGCCTCGATGGGGAGCCTGTAGTTCTGAACCAGCGGAAGGCCCTGTTTTGCCAGTGCATCATTCAGGTAATTGGTACGCCAGATGCAGAAAGCATTGGCCTGCTTCCAGTTGACGCCCACCACAGGGTAGTTGTCATAGGAGGGGTGCCAGAAATACATGGTCGCCATGGGCTCGTTGTATGAGTATGTAAAGTCGGCGATCCAGCAAAGTGTATCGGGATATACCAGCACCCAGTCTTTATGAACGAATGAACCGCGGCTGGTGATATCTTCCTGTGTACCGTCGGGCCTGATGACCTTTGCAGTATTGCCATCTTTGCCGTATCTAACAGTGGGATCGGCCGTTCCGCCACTATAGTCAAGCTGCATCCTGTTGGCACTTTTCGCGGCCTGGTGAAGGTCCACCCAGTAATAATTATAGATCAGCTTGGTCACATCGAGTTCCCTTCCGCGGGGTGACAGCTGGTCAACACCGGAATAATAGATCCCCATACCGTTGTCATCCGGATTGGAGGGATCACCGTAGACCATGGTCTTCAGGTTGCCCTCTTTGTCCTTGTTAATCACATCCATCGGGGTCTCCCAGTTGATCCTTGGCTGACCGAACCGGTCGTTTACCACCTGGTCGTTCTGATCTTTATACAGAAAATCCTCCTGTCCGTTTACAGCAAGATATTTGCGAATGATCGAATCACGCACCCAGAATACATATTGCCTGTATTCATTGTTGGTAATTTCAGTTTCATCCATCCAGAATGCATCAACAGACACTGTTCTTGCCATCGCATTCTGTGTCCACGCGACATCCTGGTCGCTGGGCCCCATTGTAAATGATCCGGTTGGAATGAACAACATCCCGTAGGGATCTGGTTCAATGTAGGCTTTTCGTCCCGGTACTCCTGTAAGTTCTCCTGTGTTGTAATTGCTACAACTTCCTAGTACTGCTACCAGTAATACCAAAATAAGTACTCTTTTCATGGCTTGGGTGTTTATGCAATAACTCTCTGTCTTCAAGTTGTTCAAGTTATAAAAAACAATTTAAATATAGTAAATAATTATAAAAATCTAATGCTTTCATATTTTTGCGGGGTCTTGTCCAGACTAAGATCGAAGCAATATCGAACGGTGATCTCATGAGAACCACTGCTGTATTTTAAGAGTCGCGACATCTCGATATCATATGAATACCCGACTTTTATTCCATTCAAAAGCTCAATTCCGGCAAGGATGCTGACAGCACCCCCCACTGAGTATGAAACTCCTCCCCAGAATCTTTTATTGTATCTGAGATTTGTATTCAGATAAAAATGGTGTGATTTCAGATCGGTTTGTACCATAAATACAGGCATCAGTTCCAGGGTTGGATTTGGAAGCTGAATGGTATAACCTCCGATGGCATAATAGGTGGAGTTCATTGTTATGGCGGCATCTCCGGTTTCGTCTTCAGAACTGAAGTTCCATTTCGGTCCACCCAGGTGCATGGCAGAAAGGCCGAAGTAAAGCCTCTCTGTCGAGTAATAGGCTCCAATCCCAACATCCAGGCCAAACCTGCTGTCCGCCACCTGTGGAATTAACAGATCTCCCTGCTGGTCCATCACATCTGCACCCACCAGTCCTTCCGGATCAAAAGCGAGGTTTCCCATACCGGCATTGATCCCGGTGCCGAGCACACCGCCCCCGATATCGGTCTTGAAGGAGTAGGCAAGGTTCACGAACAATTGATTGCTAAGGGCGATATTGTCATTGACAAAATTGATCCCGGCACCATGAGAGCGTCCGAACAGGTTGAATGGCATGTGCGCGCTGAAGGTAGAAACCACAGGCGCCCCGGGGAGTCCTCCCCACTGGTTCCTGAATGCTGCCGAGGCGCATACCTTGTCCGATTGTCCCACGGCTCCCGGGTTGTATAAGGGGAGCAGGAACATCCGCTGACTCAGTTTCGGATCTTCTTGTGCCATAAGCTTGATTGCAATGACCATTAAAAATATGATGCCCGCCAGTTTTTTCATGCTTTGTCTCAAATGCCTGTCTCTGCTTGTACTCCGCTTTTTAGCCGAAGTAAAATAAATAAAAATTATCGGTTGGGACAAATATTATTAACAGAAGAATGTTAATAACGACGATACCCATCCGTCTTCAAAACAAATCCCGGACTCATCCCGGGTTCCTCACATTACAGCAAAGAGAACGCACCGTCCTGCCGGTCAGTCTCCAAGGCGATGCAAGTAACGCCACCAGCGATCTGGAATGACATTTTTGCAAGCTCCCTGGTATTCTTCATACGAACATGAGATAAAATAGTTATCATTTGTGGCAGGATTTTTCACAGGGACCTCTACCCACCACCGTTCAGAGACGTTACTTTTGTAGAATACGAGCTCCTGGTCAATCTCCTCCGGTTTAAGGATAAATTTCTTGGTGTGCGCCGATGTTTCCATCGGATTTTCCCTGATACGATGTGAAAGTCCGTCTATAAAATACCAGATGGCCTGGGCCGCCAGGTGGCTGGTCTGGTCATTCAGGTCTCTTTCCGGAGAAAGTTCGAACAATCCTGCGACCTTTACCTTTTCGCTGATCCCACCATACCTGGTCAGTGCACACAGTTCATCTCCGAAAAGTCCGTTCGGAGAGGGGTTGGTCACCCCGGATGCATCTGAATGCCGCATCGCATTCATGTCGATGCTCACCATGTCGGCATCCCTGATCAGCGGTTCTGCCCTCCTGATGTTTTCCCGCAGTTCCCCAAGCCTGATGCTTTCCATGAATTCCCGTTCCAGCACATCGAGCTGGTGCTCAGTGACAAAATATTGCTGGTGTCCAAGGTTGGAATAGGTAAATTGTCGCTTCACCTTTTTATCCAGGATATAGTTGAGATAATTGCGTGAATGGATGCCGGGCTCCTTTTCAAGCCAGAAATCAAATCTCGGGTCAATGGTCAGGATCTGCCGGATGCCCGGCAATTTTTCCAGTGCCAGGATTATCCCGAAGGTCAGGTCCTGCGAACCGCCAATAAAGAACGGGATCACCCCAAGTTCGGAGAGTTCCAGGGTAATGTCGCGGATCGCGTAATATGTATCGCCGACATTCTTCGTGGTCTTCAGGTTCCCCAGGTCATAGACCTTCACATTGCGGTTGCATTTACGCAGCTGATAGAGCATGCCCCTTACCTTGTCGGGTGCAGTTGCGCTTCCTTTGATGTATGCTGAATGGTCCTGCGGTACTCCGATCAGTGCCAGCTGGTACTGGTCCAGCTCCCGGATCGGCCGGTCGGGTGTATGGATGGCAATGTTCCTGCTGAAAGAATACTTTTCGGGCAGCAGGTGAAATTGAGGCTTCTCGAGGCTTACCGGGTCGAAATATCCATTGAGGTCCATGTTGACAAGGTTTATTTTTTCCTCCGGCGGGAGGGTTTGTCTGGTGTCTTTTCTATGATCTCCAGGCAATCCTCCAGCGACAACTCTTCGGGTTTCTTGCTTTTCGGGATCTTGTAGTTTTTCTTCTCATAGGTGATATAGGGACCATACCGGCCGTTCAGCACCTGCAAGCCGGGCTTTTCATCGAATTCCCTGATGATCCTGTTCTTCTCTTCCTGCCGCTTGGCCTGGATCAGTTCAATGGCCCTGTCCAGGGAGACGGTATGCGGATCGTCTTCTTCCTGGAGCGAAACAAATTTGTTATTGTGCCTGACATAGGGTCCATACCTTCCGATGGCCACTGTGACATCCTCATCCTCGAATTTTCCAAGTGTCCTTGGCAGTTTAAACAGCTCCAGCGCCTCCTCCAGTGTGATCGTTTCCATTCCCTGGCCTTTCAACAGGCTTGCAAACCTTGGTTTTTCCTCGTCTTCTGCCTCCCCGATCTGAACCATCGGTCCAAACCGTCCTATCTTCACAGTAATGGGTTTTCCGGTTTCAGGATCCTCTCCCAGAAGCCTTTCCCCTTTTGATTTCTCAGAAGTTTCCATGGTCTGTTCCACCTTTTTATGAAAGGGGTCATAGAAGGAATCGATCATCTTGGTCCAATCCTCATTTCCCATTGCGATGGAATCGAACTTCTTTTCCACGTCGGCCGTGAAATTGTAGTTCATGATATTGACAAAATACTGTTCCAGGAAGTCATTCACAACCATTCCGATATCGGTTGGAAACAGTTTCTGCTTCTCATTTCCGAATGACTCGGTTTCTTTTTTAGATGTGATCTCACCCTCTTTCAGTGTTACATTGGTAATTTCCCGCTTTTTGCCCTGTCGCGTCTCTTTGACCACGTAGTCCCTGTTTTGGATCGTCGAAATGGTGGGGGCATAGGTGGAGGGTCTGCCGATCCCCAGCTCCTCGAGTTTTTTAACCAGACTTGCTTCAGTATACCTGGCCGGCGGCATTGTAAACTTCTGCATGGCCCCGATCCGCTTGTAGGTGAGCATATCATCCTGTTTCAGGGGGGGCAGCAGGCTGCTGGTCTCTTCCTCTTTTTCGTCATCGGTCGATTCGATGTACAATTTCAGAAAACCATCGAAGACCAGGATCTCTCCATTGGCCACAAAATGCTCGTCTGCATTGGAGATATCGATCTTCACCGTTGTTCGCTCGAGCCTGGCATCGCTCATCTGCGAGGCGACGGTACGCTTCCAGATCAGTTCATACAGTCGCTGCTCACGTCCGTCTCCGTCGATTGACCGGTTGCTGATGTAGGTAGGCCTGATCGCTTCATGGGCCTCCTGGGCACCTTTCGATTTGGTGGCATATTTTCTTACCTGGTGGTATTTTTCCCCGAAAGCCTCCTTGATCTCAGATGCGGCTGTGGAGATGGCAAGGTTTGAGAGATTTACACTATCGGTTCTCATATAGGTGATCAGACCCGATTCGTAAAGTCGCTGAGCCAGGGTCATGGTTTGTGATACAGAGTATCCCAGTTTCCGGCTTGCCTCCTGCTGCAGTGTGGAGGTTGTAAAGGGCGGAGCGGGTGATTTTTTCCCGGGTTTCTTCTCTACGGAGGTGATCCGGAAGTCGGCCGACATGCATTTTTCAAGGAACGCCCTGGTCTCTTCAATGGTTTCGAAACGTTTTGACAGGTCAGCCTTCACCTCCTGATTCCCATCAGGCGCATTGAAAATTGCTGTGACCCTGTAATAGCTTTTCGATTCGAAGGTATTGACCTCCCTTTCCCGCTCAACGATAAGCTTTACGGCCACACTCTGGACACGTCCGGCCGAAAGTGAAGGTTTGACCTTCTTCCATAGCAGCGGAGACAGTTCGAAACCGACCAGGCGGTCCAGCACACGCCTGGCCTGCTGTGCATTCACAAGGTTTTTGTCAATCTTACGGGGGTTTTCGATGGCGTGTTGAATGGCATCCTTCGTGATCTCATGGAAAACAATACGCTTTGTTTTTTCGCTGTCCAGGTTCAGCACCTCCTCCAGGTGCCAGGCAATGGCCTCTCCCTCGCGGTCCTCATCAGATGCGATCCAGACGGTCTTTGCCTTTCCGGCCAGATCCTTCAACTCCTTCACAACCTTTTTTTTGTCAGGAGAGACAACGTAGTCAGGCCTGAAATTCTTTTCAATATCAATACCCAGGTTCTTTTTTGCCAGGTCCCTGACATGCCCGAAACTGGATTTAACCACGAAATCCTTGCCAAGGAACCTTTCAATGGTTCTTGCCTTGGCAGGAGACTCAACAATAACTAAATTCTCAATCATATTTTCAACCCTTCCTCGTTACTTAATGAGAGCACAAAATTATACCAATTGATTCAGTCCTCTAAAATTTTTGCAGCAAATAATTACTATTTTTGTCTAAAATAACTTCAAAGATGCTTAAAAAAGCTGATAAGAAGACCATCTACCTCTCTATCCTGTGGTCAATATACGCACTTCTGTTCCTGTTTATTGTCATCCTCTTCATGCTGATCGCCAAAGGCAGACTGGGATTTATGCCGACATTCGAGGAGCTGGAAAACCCACAGACCAACCTGGCATCAGAGATCTATACTGACAACGGTGAACTGCTCGATAAGTTCTTCATTGAGAACAGGACCCTTGTAGACTATGAAAATCTCTCCCCGTACCTGGTGGATGCCTTGATTGCCACAGAGGATGTCAGGTACAAGCGGCATTCCGGTATTGATGTACGAAGTTTATCCAGGGTTTTTGTCAAGTCCATATTGCTTGGTCAGGATGCAGGTGGAGGGAGTACGATCTCCCAGCAGCTGGCCAAAAACCTTTTTCCCAGGGATACAACGGAGAACAAGACAAAAATTGGTCGTGCAGCACACATGGCCGTGGTAAAATTCAAGGAGTGGAACACGGCGGTCAGACTTGAAAGGAGTTACACGAAGAAAGAGATCCTGACGATGTACCTAAATACGGTACCTTTCGGGAGTGACGCGGTGATCGGTATCAAATCAGCTTCAAAAACTTTTTTTGACACTTCGCCTGATTCGCTAAAGCTTGAAGAGGCGGCCATCCTTGTAGGCATGTTAAAAGCACCTACACGTTACAACCCCTACCTCAACCCCGATAATGCCCAGGGGAGAAGAAATGTGGTGATTGACCAGATGGTTAAATACGAGTACCTCGACACCACAATCGCAGACTCGGTGAAGCAGCTTCCTGTAAAGGCCTATTATAACATTGCGGGGCACATGCAGGGGAATGCGAACCATTTTCGTACCTACCTCAGGGTAAGTATGAATGCAAGTAAGCCGGTCCGTGAAAACTATCCCTCATGGGGGTATGAGAATTTCCAGCGGGATTCCCTGAGATGGGTCAAGGATCCGCTTTATGGATGGATCGAGAAGAATCCCCGTCCCGATGGGACCAATTATAATATTTACCGCGACGGACTGAAGATCTATACCACCATCAACATAAAAATGCAGCAGTTTGCTGAGGAGGCGATGGAGGAGCATCTCCGGGAGTATCTACAACCTGCATTTTTCAGGGAAAAGGAGGGGAGAACAAAAGCCCCGTTTGAAGATATAAGCAACAAGGAGATCAGCCAGATAATGAATCGTGCGATTCGCCAGTCGGAAAGGTACAAGACCTTGAAAAGCCAGGGAATGCCTCAGGATTCCATCATGTTGATATTTAAGCAACCCAGGGAAACCTCGGTCTTTTCCTGGCGGGGTATGATCGATACCGTCATGAGCCCGTATGATTCGATCCGGTACCTGAAGCACATTTTAAGGTCAGGCTTTATGGCCATCGAGCCCTGGTCGGGACAGGTCAAGGCCTATGTGGGAGATCATAATTACCGCTATTTCCAATACGATCATGTCACCATGGGGCGCAGGCAGGTGGGATCCACTGTGAAACCATTCCTTTACCTCCTGGCCATGCAGGAAGGGGTGTCTCCATGCAAGCAGATACCGCTTGTTCCGATCTCGTTCCAGGTGCGGGATTCGGTATACACCCCCAGGGCCCCGGCACCCAATCGTCATGCTGGCAAATATGTAACCCTGAAATGGGGGCTGGCAAATTCACACAACTGGGTTTCTGCCTGGTTATTCAAGAATTACAATCCTGAGAGTGTGATCCAGCTGATGCGAAAGATGGGCATAACTTCGCACATCGATCCCGTACCAGCAATGATCTACGGTCCTTCCGACATCTCCCTGGAGGAGATGGTAGGCGCGTTCAACACGTTCGGCAACCAGGGGATCTATGTATCGCCAGTGTATGTCACACGGATTGAGGACAAATACGGGAACATTATTTCCACTTTCCAGGCGAGGGAAAGCGAGGCGATCAGTGAAGAAACTGCATACCTGATGCTTACTCTTCTGAAAAACGTGGTGGATCGGGGTACAGCAGGACGATTAAGGTACCGCTATGAATTCAGCGGCGAGATAGCCGGCAAGACAGGTACTACGCAGAACCAGAGTGACGGCTGGTTCATGGGCATAACCCCGCATCTTTCAGCGGGTGTCTGGGTAGGTGGTGAGGACCGCTCCATCCATTTTGATGAGCTCGGCATGGGCGCAGGTGGGAACATGGCCCTGCCGATCTGGGCGAAATTCTTTGAAAAGGTATATGCCGATTCCACCCTTGGGGTCACCCAGGAGAAGATGTTTCAGAAGCCGGTTGGCTTCCACGTGGATCTCGATTGCGTGGACGTTTCGGAACGACCCACTTCCAGTGAGGATTTCAGCGAGTTTTAGGAAGGAATTGCGTTGATCAGCTTCCTTGTATAGTCATTTTCAGGATGCATATAGATCTTTTCAGAGGTGCCGGATTCAATCATACGTCCGTCCGACATGATCAGCACGCGGTCTGACATATATTTCACCACGGTAAGGTCGTGCGAGATAAATATATAGGTCAGCTCATACGCTCTTTTCAAATCATTTAGCAGGTTGAGGATCTGGGCCTGTACACTCACATCCAGTGCCGACACACTTTCATCAAGGACAATAAATTCGGGTTGGCATGCCAGGGCACGGGCGATTCCGATTCGCTGACGCTGACCCCCGGAGAACTGGTGGGGATAAAGGTTGTAAGCTTCACCAGGAAGCCCCGTTTGCTCAAGAAGTTGATGTACCCTGGCTTCCTTCTCTTTTTTGTTTTTTTCCAGCCGGTGAATGATCATGGGTTCTGCGATGATATCGCCGATGGTTTTACCGGGGTTCAGCGAGGAGTAGGGATCCTGGAAGACGATCTGGATCTTCCTCCTGGTTTTCCGCAGCTCCTTTCCAGTCAGTCGGTCGAGTGGCACTCCGTTGTATGACACGCTTCCGTTGTCGGGCCGTATCAACTGCACGATGGTGCGTCCCAGCGTGGTCTTTCCGCATCCTGATTCACCCACCAGTCCGAGGGTCTCCCCCCTGAACACATCGAATGAGACGGAATCCACGGCGTGGACGGTTCGTTTTCCACTGATGAAGGTCACCTCCAGGTCTTTTACGGAGAGGATCACATCATTATCAACGGATCTTGGTTGTCCGGCGGTTGGCTTGTCCTGTTCAGCATACCCCGACATAAAATCCCCGATGGTGGGCAATCTTTCGGGTTTCTCCTCCAGGCTGGGTCGGCATGCCAGCAATCCTTTTGCATAGGGGGTTTGTGGATTTTCGAGGAGGGCCGCGGCGCTTGCTTCTTCGACCAGTTCACCCCTGTACATCACCGCAATGCGGTCGGCGATCTGTTTGAGCACCATCAGGTCATGGGTGATAAAGAGCACGCCCAGGTTGTATTTTTCTTTCAGTGCCAGCAGCAGTTCCAGGATGCTTTTTTGCACTGTTACATCAAGCGCGGTGGTGGGTTCATCCGCGATCAGCAGGTCGGGGTGGGTTGAAAGGGCCATGGCGATCATCACGCGCTGTCGCTGGCCTCCGGAGAGCTGGTGGGGCCAGGCATTGAAGATGTTTTCCACATCGGGGAGTTTCACTTCGTTGAAGAGATCCAGAATTTTTTCACGGGCCCCGGTGGAAGAGAGCCCCTTGTGTATGCGCAGTGGTTCGGTGGCCTGGGGTCCGCATTTCATGGTTGGGTTCAGCGAGGTCATGGGCTCCTGGAAGATCATGGAGATTCTGCTGCCCCGGATATGGTTCATCTCCTTTTCAGGGAGGTGAAGGAGGTTCGCATCGGCGGAGTCCCGGTTTAAAAGCGTGACGGATCCTGCGGTGGCCCTGACGCCTTTGGGCAACAGCCCCATAATTGACAGAGCGGTGAGGGTTTTGCCTGAACCCGACTCACCCACCAGTCCGGTGACGCTTTTCCCGGAAATATCCAGGTTGATCCTGTTGACGAGCCTGGCATTTCCGGTGCTGATCTCCAGGTCCCTGATCCTGAGCAGGGGATCACTCATATTTTTTCCTTTTTCGGAATGCAACGACCTTGTTGCCACACAGTTCGACTCCCCACTGGTCATGGAGGATCCTGAGTGCCTTCCTGTAGTATAGCAGTGACCTGATGCTGGCTTCGCCCTCGTCCTTTTCCTCCTTGTATTCGCCACTGAATTCGTAGCTGGTGGAGTAGGCGTGAAAATCGTGATAGATCCTGACGATCTCGGTTACCGTGGCAATGACCCGGTAGACTTCGCCACGATTGGTTTCGCTGTATTCATCCTCGAATTCATCATTGAGCACGCTGAAATTGATGATGTTCCCCAGGTAATTGTCACGTTTTTTCGCGAACAGCACTTCGTACCTCAGTCCGCTTTCGGTATTGAAATAGTAGGCCGCTCCCGACGGGATCTCGGGTCTTTCGATCGGGTAACAGGGAACACCGGTTTTGTAGTCTTCCCTGATCAGTGGCGGATATTCCTGCTGTTCATTTTCTCCAGTCATTATCCGAAGAGGTGTTTTGGCAGCTCCTGGACTTTCGAGAGCCTGATGATGTTGATATCGAACCGGTCATTACTGATCGCTTTGTCGTTAAAGGAAGATACATAGATCGTGCCGAAGCCGAGTTTTTGCGCCTCAGATATTCGCTGTTCCATCCGGTTGGCGGGCCTGATCTCTCCTGAAAGGCCGACTTCGCCTGCAAAGCATATTTTTTTCTCCAGTGCAATATCCACGGTTGAGCTGAGTACGGCACTGATGACAGAGAGATCGGTGGCAGGATCATCCACCCTGAGTCCGCCTGCGATATTGATAAAGACATCTTTGCTTGAGAGGTGGAAGTTCGCTCTTTTCTCAAGCACTGCCAGCAGCATGTTCAGCCTGCGGATGTCAAATCCGTTGGAGGTGCGCTGTGGCGTGCCGTAGGCGGCGGTACTGACAAGTGCCTGGGTCTCGATCATCAGCGGACGGATGCCCTCGATGTTGGCGGCGACTGCTGACCCGCTGAGTTCTTCGGCCTGGTTGTTCAGTAGCACCTCGGAGGGGTTGGCGATTTCAGCCAGTCCGTCGTTTCTCATCTCAAAGACGCCCAGTTCTGAGGTGGAGCCAAACCTGTTTTTGCTGGCCCGCAGGATCCTGTATATATGGTGTGAATCACCCTCGAATTGCAGGACCGTGTCCACGATATGTTCCAGGATCTTGGGTCCGGCCAGGTTGCCCTCCTTGGTGATGTGTCCGATCAGTACCACCGGGATCCCGGTTTGCTTGGCCACCCTGAGCAGTTGTGAGGCACATTCCCTTACCTGTGATACGCTCCCGGGCGTTGATTCGATCTCCTCCGAATAGAGTGTCTGGATGGAGTCGATGATCACCATGGAAGGTTTCATCTGTCCGATTTGCATGACAATGGCCTGCAGTGAGGTCTCGGAGAGGACGAGTGTCTGTTCATCCAGGGTTCCCAGCCGTTCCCCGCGCATCCTGATCTGCTGGGGGCTCTCTTCACCAGAGACATATAGTACAGGCGCACCGAACCTGATGGCGATCTGCAATGCCAGCGTCGATTTCCCGATCCCGGGTTCGCCGCCGATCAAAACCATGGATCCCGGAACCAATCCGCCTCCGAGCACACGGTTGAACTCCGTGTTATGGGTGTCGTATCGCTGGAGCCTGTCGGTCTGCACCTGTGTGATCTTCTCCGGGATATTCCGTTCGCCGGGCCGTGCTTCGAAACGCTTGGAAGGTGATTTATGGATGACCTGTTCGACGAAGGTGTTCCACTCACCGCAGCTGTTGCATTTGCCGATCCATTTGGGAGATTCTGCTCCGCAACTCTGGCAGACATATACAGATTTTGTTTTCGCCATAATGCAAAGATAGGGTCATAAAGGTAATCATCTGTGATGAATCAACCTATCGGTGGTGGTCGTCCTTTCCTTTTTTTCCAATAATTTCACTTGAAGAGTGCCCTGCAAGGAGGGGTACGATCACAGTTCTGCCGCCACCGGCTTCAACAAGGTCAGCCCCCACGATCTCTTCGCGACGGTAGTCGCCTCCTTTCACCAATACATTGGGGCGTAGTTCCCTGATCAGTTCCAGGGGCGTCTCATCGGTGAAGATCACCACGTAATCCACGAAAACCAGGGATGCGAGTAATATCGCCCTTGATTGTTCATCCATGACCGGCCGGTCTTCCCCTTTCAGTTTTTTTACCGAGGCATCTGCATTCATGCCCACGACCAGGATGTCCCCCTCGTTCTTTGCTGCACCAAGCACCTGTATGTGACCCGGGTGCAGGATATCAAAACAGCCGTTGGTGAATACGATTTTTTTACCGGCAGTGATTGCCGGCTGAATGATTCCCGGCAGTGCTTCGCGGGAGACGATCTTGCCGAGTATTTCTTCAGTCAGGGTCAATGTGCGTAACGTTTGAAAGTGATTTACCGAGCTTGTTCCGGGGAAAAAGGAAGATCAATGAGATGCTTCCCAACAGGAGGATCAACAGGGTCTGGGATTCATGCTGAAGGGTGGCAAATACCAGACCTTCAGACTTGTCGAGTCCGTACACGAAATGCAATCCCCTGGAGACGATCCAGTGGAACGCTCCGATTCCGGCCTGCACGGGGACTGCCATTCCCATGCTTCCGATGACCAGCAGGAAGATGCCGTCGACAAATTGCAGATGACCGGTGATTTCGGGCAGTGAGAAAACGATGACCCATGTCATCAGTGCATAATTGATCCAGATAAAAAGTGTCTGCAGGAGGAATTCCCATTTGCGTTCCATTTTCCAGATGCTTTTTAGCCCTTTTGCCACTCCTTTCATGATCTCACCCAGCTTCCTGGCCAGTTTCAGTTTCATGATACGTTTTCGCAGGAGATAGAGCACTCCCATGATCAGGAGGATCACTGCCAGTAGGAGGATCCAGAAAATGACTGCTGTCCCGAAAATTCCGGCTACCTTTTCGCTGATCGGAGTGAAAATGTAGTCGCTGAAGAATGCCCCGAATTTTTCAAATCTTGCTACGATGAGTACCGCAAAGATCACCAGCATGGAGATCAGGTCGATGGCCCGTTCAACGATCACGGTTCCAATGAGCGAATCCACCGGGATCTTCTCTTTTCGTCCCAGGGAGACACAGCGTGCCACTTCACCGATCCTTGGGAGCGCATAGTTGGCCAGGTAGCCAAACATGATCGCATGGAATGTGGTCCAGAACCGCGGTTTGTAATTGAGTGGTTCGATGAGCAGGATCCATCGCCTGGCCCGGCTTAAATGTGAGAATACTGCAAAGACCAGGGAGAGCAGTATCCAGCTGTACCTGGCATCCCGGAAAACTTCCTTCATTTCAGAAAAGTCGATGCCTCTGAATGCCAGGAACAGAAGAAGCAGTCCTGCTGCCAGGAATACAGCGAACCGTATTATTTTCCGGATGTTTTTATTCAAAACGGGGTTCAGGTAAGTTTGTTGGTGGCAGTATCAGGGAATATGATCCAGGGTTCAAAACTCTTCGCCTCTTCAAATTCCATGGACGCATAGGAGATAATGATGATGATATCCCCCACCTGGACCTTTCTTGCTGCAGCTCCGTTCATGCAGATCACGCCACTTCCTCTTTCTCCTTTTATGACATAGGTTTCCAGGCGTTCACCATTGTTGATGTTCACCACCTGTACCTTCTCATTCTCGATCAGGTTTGCAGCATCCATCAGGTCCTCATCGATCGTGAGGCTTCCCACATAGTTCAGGTCTGCCTGTGTAATGGTTACCCTGTGTAATTTTGATTTGACAACCTCGATATTCACAGATATATGTTGTTTAAAAAATGATCATTCAATTCATTCAATCTCCCTGGCTTTCTCCGGGTGAATTGTCCTGCAAAGTTAATCAAAATATACGTTATCGATCAACCTTACCCTCCCTAAGTGAACAGCGATACATCCTACTTTGTTCAC
Organism: uncultured Bacteroidota bacterium; assembly: GCA_937129385.1. Taxonomy (GTDB): domain Bacteria; phylum Bacteroidota; class Bacteroidia; order Bacteroidales; genus M55B112. The sequence goes on along the minus strand of CAKZNC010000019.1, from coordinate 16,893 downwards.
GTGAAGCCCCCATTCTGTAACGGGCATAAGTTCCTGTTCGTCAACTATTTCAAAGTACTCCACCTGCATAAGCGGGTGGGCATTGATGGTGCCTGTCACCCATTCTGTAATTTCTACCGGTGAATAGGAAGACTGTCTTTTTTTTGCTTCGACAAGTGTTTGATATATCAGAGGTGCTGCTTTCCGTTGATCGGGTGTAAGCAGTACATTCCTGGAGCTCATTGCAAGTCCGTCCGGCTCCCTGATGATCGGGCAGCCGATGATCTCGATCTCCTGCTCCGATTGCCCTGCAATTTTGCGGATGATGGCCAGCTGCTGAAAATCTTTTTGTCCGAAGTAGGCACGGTCGGGTGTCACCGCATCGAATAGTTTTGTCACGATCTGGGCAACACCTTTGAAGTGACCCGGCCTGAATTTTCCCTCCATCACTTTGTCCAGGGGTGAAAGATCAAAATTTCGTTTGTCTTTTTCGGGGTACATCTCCTTCACATCTGGAGCAAATACTATGTCTGCAGTTTGCTGCCCGAGGATCTGGAGGTCGGCGTCGAGGTCCCTGGGATAGCGTTCCAGGTCGGATGGGTCATTGAACTGTGTTGGGTTGACAAAAATGGATACCACGATGAAGTCATTGCGATGGGCTGCCTCCTCTATCAGCGACAGGTGTCCGTTGTGGAGTGCACCCATGGTGGGAACCAGGCCCACTGATCGGCCCGCTTGACGTGCCCGGGAAATCTCTCCCCTCAGTTCACTGATTTGATTTACAACCTTCATGATTTTTACGGGAGCACAAATATATGGATTCTACCGGGAAATTTACCACCGGATCCTTTGGGCAAGGGTCGATTCGGAAAGTATTGAACGGCAGGGAATACCTTGGGGTGTCAATATTTTTTAGTACCTTTGCATGATCTGTAACAAGTCCTGTATATATAATGGAAAGTGTAAAAGTTTTATTCGTTTCACAGGAGATTACCCCCTATTTGCCCGAGAGTGAGATGTCGCACATTGGGAGGTATCTGCCACAGGGTATCCAGGAGACCGGAAAAGAGATCCGGACATTCATGCCCAGGTATGGAAATATCAATGAGCGAAGGAACCAGCTACATGAGGTTATTCGATTATCGGGGATGAACCTGATCATCGACGACACAGACCATCCGCTGATCATCAAGGTGGCCTCAATTCAGTCGGCCCGGATGCAGGTGTATTTCATCGATAACGAGGATTATTTCCAGCGTAAATCAACGATGCAGGACGAGAAAGGAAAGTTTTTCGAAGACAATGACGAGCGCATGATCTTTTTTGCCAGGGGTGTACTGGAGACAGTGCGGAAGCTTCGCTGGTCACCCGACATTGTGCATTGTCATGGCTGGTTTACCTCCATGGTACCGGTTTATCTGAAAAAGGCCTACAGTGAAGATCCTTTGTTTGCCGAGTCAAAAGTTGTTTTTTCAATTTACGACAATGGTTTTGACAGTCCCATGAACAGCAGGCTGATCGACAAGGCCGTGTTGCATGGAGTGAGCGAGGAGGACCTGGCCGCGGTGAAGGAGCCAACCTATGAAAATCTCACCAGGCTGGCGCTTCAGTATTCCGATGCATCTATCCAGGCAAGTGAGAAATTGCCGGGTGGAATTCAGAAGGTGATCAAGGAATCGGGGAAACCGGACCTCGATTATCAGTCTCCTGAAAAATATATTGAAGAATATTCCGTTTTCTATGAGAATATTCTGAATTCTTAATCTGTCTACATATATGAACCATTCTATAGTGGCCGTCCCAACCGGGAAGACACGAAAAGTCCCGATATTTTCAGCCATCGTCATCTTCAGTTTGCTGATGTTTTCATGTGACCCCGAAAACAACAAGCTGGGTGTGGATATATTTCCACCTTCAGATACGATGCAGGTGTATGCGGATACCATTACCGACATGGAGACGATGCTGGTGACATCGCGTCCACGCGTCACCTCGATAATCCCGTCGATCAATAACAACGAGACAAGGCTGCATTTGCTGGGAAGCATGGTCGATACGATCACAGGCTTCTCCAAGGCGGAGATCGTAACCGAGTTCGGACTCCTGCGGGTGGGATCATTTGGGGAGGATCCCTATATTGATTCCCTCTCTTTTGCATTTTACGTTGATGACGTTTATGGTGACACAGCCCAACAGCTGCATGTAACCATATACGAGTTGTATGACGACCTGGTGGCAGACACAAACTACACATCTGACTACGACATAGCCGGGAAGTACAATCCGACCCCACTGTTGGACGAAACCTTTGTTCCGAAATCCAATTCTGTCTACGAGTTTGAACTGGACAACCCGGAACTTCTTGATAGAATCTATGCTGCATCGAATCCGGCAGACTCGATCTTTTATTACAATGCAGATCTCCAGGATAATTTCCCCGGACTGTACATCACAACTGAAGCTGTAAGCTCCGGTGGGGGATTTGCGAAACTGGACCTTGGCAACAGCCTTGCCGGTTTGAAGTTCAAATACTACCATGATTCGGTTTATAACGGCACGATTACACAGACACAGCTGGATACCCTGCCCCTGAGCACCTACACACTGGGATTCAGCCCTTACAGCGCCCAGAAATTCAACATTTTCCACCACGACTTTACCGGTACGGCTATTGCAGATGTGATCGATGACCCGACAACAGATCCGGCCATCGGGTATGCACAGGGGATGACTGGAGTAAACCTGAAGATCCAGCTGCCTGATATCCGGGATTATATTGGCGATGGTACTGTTGCCATCAATGCAGCCCGACTGGTCTTTTACGTGCTTCCCGATAGTATCAGCGGGATCACTGAATCGGAATATCCCAAATACCTGATGATGGAGACTGAACTACTGGAAGGTACATTTGATCCCCTGTATGATTTCGTGATCAGTGGCAGCAGACTGCTGTACGGACAGCTGCAGCAATCCAACGAAAGCAGTGCATTTCTTGCCCCGAAATATTTTTATAACTTCAATATTGGAAGGCACCTTCAATCTGTTTTATCCGGAGAAATCGAAAACAATCCATTGTATATTTTTGTTAATGAGCCAGCCACAACGCCTAATGTAATCAAATTCTGGAGCAACCATTCAGGCATGGAAGGTGGTCTTAGACTGGAACTCATATATACAAAATTTTAACTATGTGTGGAATTGTTGGTTATATCGGGAGCAGGAATGCATATCCAATACTCATTAAAGGGCTAAAACGACTGGAATACAGAGGGTATGACTCTGCAGGCATCGCTCTTCAGAATGGTTCAGTGAATGTTTACAAGAAGCAGGGAAAGGTTACAGAGCTCGAAGAGCATATGATGGGTATGGATCTTTCCGGTACAATGGGAATCGGACATACAAGATGGGCAACACATGGTGAGCCCAGCGATTTGAATGCCCATCCGCATGTTTCCAACAATGGTGATTTCACCATCATTCACAATGGTATCATTGAAAATTATACGGTACTCCGTACCAGCCTTATAGAGCAGGGTTATAAATTCAAAAGTGAAACAGATACCGAGGTTCTTGCCAATCTTATCGAATATATATACCGGTCTCAAAAAGTTTCAGCTGAGGATGCTGTACACCTGGCACTTTCAAAAGTTGTGGGAGCCTATGGCCTTGTCATTCTTTGCAATCAGGAGAATGATAAAATCATTGCAGCACGTAAAAGTAGTCCGCTCGTGATCGGACTGGGTGAAAACGAATATTTTCTTGCATCGGATGCAACTCCGATTATTGAATATACAGACAGGGTGATCTACCTGGACAATGATGATGTGGCTGTTATCAAACGTGATGAGTTAATTCTGAAATCAACGAAAAGGAATGATGCGCTGAAACCCAGGATCCAGACACTGGATCTGGGCATTTCTGAAATAGAGAAAAACGGGTATGACCACTTCATGTTGAAAGAGATCTTTGAACAGCCGAGGTCAATCAGGGATACCTTCAGGGGCAGACTTAACCTTGAAAAGAATGAGATCAAGTTGGGGGGGCTCTACAATGTTCATGATAAGCTCATACATGCCAAACGCATTATCATACTTGCTTGTGGTACCTCCTGGCATGCAGGTCTGGTTGGAGAATATCTTTTCGAGGATCTGGCCAGGGTGCAGGTTGAGGTAGATTATGCATCTGAATTCAGATACCGGAATCCGTTGATTTCCGAGGAAGATATCGTCATTGCCATTTCACAGAGTGGAGAAACAGCGGATACACTTGCAGCCATACAACTTGCAAAGGAAAAAGGCGCGACCGTGCTGGGTATTTGTAATGTTGTAGGTTCAAGCATCTCACGGGAGACCCATGCCGGAGTTTATACCCATGCTGGTCCGGAGATTGGCGTTGCATCCACCAAGGCATTCACGGCGCAGGTTACAGTGCTTACCATGATGGCGATGATTATCGCACGGTCGAGAGGCCTGGTGGGGAATGAACGTTTTGCCGGACTCCTCAATGAGCTTGAGGATATCCCTGAAAAAATCGACAAGATCCTTCAACAAAATGACAAATTGAAGGAGATCGCAAGTATCTATAAAAATGTCAATAATGCACTTTATCTTGGCAGGGGAGTGTCCTATCCGGTGGCACTGGAAGGAGCATTAAAGTTAAAGGAGATCTCGTATATTCATGCTGAAGGTTACCCTGCGGCTGAAATGAAGCATGGTCCCATTGCCCTGATTGATGAAAATATGCCTGTGGTGGTGATTGCCACAAAAGACAGCTCCTATGAAAAAATTGTGAGCAATGTGCAAGAGGTCAAAGCAAGGAATGGGATCGTCATTGCAGTTGTAACAGAAGGTGATGATACCATAGAAAAGATGGCCGATCATGTCATCGAGATCCCTGCTACGGACCCGGTATTGGTTTCACTTCTTTCATCTGTGCCGCTTCAGCTGATTGCCTATCATATTGCAGTGATGAGGGAATGCAATGTTGACCAGCCCAGGAACCTGGCGAAGAGTGTCACTGTTGAGTAGGCTGTTGCCAGTTGCCAGTCGGCAGTCGGCAGTCGGCAGTCGGCAGTCAGTAATTGTAAAGTCTTTTGTGCCTTGAGCTTGTCGAAAGGCAGTCGTCAGTTCCCGTACATTTTATCGTAATATGAGGAGTAGGCTCCTGAGGTGACATTATTCAGCCATTTGCTGTTCTCGAGGTACCAATCGACGGTTTTTTCCAGCCCCTGTTCGAAGTTTACCGAGGGTTCCCAGCCCAGATCTTTCTCAATCTTGCTGCTGTCGATGGCATATCTCAGGTCATGTCCTGCACGGTCTTTCACAAAGGTGATCAGTTTTTCTGAAGTACCGGGTTCCCTGTTAAGTTTTTTATCCATTACCCTGCAAAGCAGCTTGATCAGGTCAATATTCTTCCATTCGTTTTTCCCTCCGACATTATAGGTTTTCCCTGTTTGTCCATGGTGAAAGATCGTATCGATTGCCACGGCATGGTCCTCCACAAATAACCAGTCCCTGATATTCTCACCTTTCCCGTAGACGGGGATTGTTTTGTTGTTCCTGATGTTGTTTATGGCCAGTGGTATCAACTTTTCCGGGAACTGGTTGGGACCATAATTATTTGAACAGTTGGAGATGACGACGGGGAGTCCGTAAGTGTTATGATAGGCCCTGACCAGGTGATCAGAGGCAGCTTTAGAGGCGGAATAGGGACTTTTCGGATCATATGAAGTCGATTCGGTGAACAGGCCCTCTTCTCCCAGGCTGCCATATACCTCATCGGTTGAGATGTGATAGAATAATTTTCCTTCGTAAGAGGCCCAATGATCCCTGCAGCTGTTGAGCAGGTTCATTGTCCCGATGACATTTGTCCGGACAAATGCGAGTGGATCTTTGATCGACCGGTCGACGTGCGATTCAGCTGCAAGGTGAATCACTGCATCGAACGGATGATCTATGAAAAGTTCATCAATAAACTCCGGGTCGGTGATATCGCCTTTTACAAAACTGTAGTTATCAGCATCATGGATGCTTTCAAGATTTTCCAGGTTACCTGCATACGTGAGTGCATCCAGGTTAATGATCTGAAGCCGTGGGTACTTTTCCACGAACCGTCTCACTACATGGGATCCGATAAAACCAGCTCCTCCGGTGATCAGTATTGTCTTCATGATGTTCAGTTTTTTTGATTCGTTCTTACATGTTGCTCCCATTTCCAGGCCGACGACAAGGTCTCTTCCAGGCTCTTTTCTGCCTTCCATCCCAGTTCCCGGTTGGCCAGGTCGGTGTTGGCAAATACCTGCTCTACGTCCCCATCCCTTCTTCCGGTTACACTGTAATTCAGTTTTTTACCGGATACCTTCTCAAAAGCTTTGATCACCTCGAAAACAGAATTTCCCCTGCCGGTTCCCAGGTTAAAGATCTCGAACCCTGCCTTGTTTTTCTCCGAAATCAGTCGTTCAATTGCCACAACATGCGCCTTTGCAAGATCGACCACATTGATATAGTCTCGTATTGCGGAGCCATCGGGTGTATTGTAATCATCGCCGAATACTTTCAGCTCTTTCCGGATCCCGATCGCAGTTTGTGTGATAAACGGGACAAGATTATTAGGAACGCCAATGGGCAATTCACCGATCAGTGCAGAGGGGTGGGCGCCTATAGGATTGAAATAGCGCAGAGAAACAACGTTGAGGTCCGGATCCGGAACCCGTGCATCACGGAGGATCTCTTCGCAGATCTGTTTGGTATTGCCATAGGGGGAATTTGCTTTTTTGATCGGTGCATTTTCGTCCACCGGCAATTGATCGGGCTCTCCGTATACAGTGCAGGATGAGGAAAAGACGATGTGATTTACCCCGTACTTTTGCATTGCTTCCAGCAGGTTCAGGAGTGAATCGATATTGTTGCGATAATAGGCGACCGGTTTTTCCACACTTTCACCCACTGCTTTCGAAGCGGCAAAATGGATCACAGCCTCGATCTCCGGAGCTGAGCTGAAGAGGTCCATGGTTGCTGCACGGTTCTTAAGATCGGCCTTCACAAACCCGGGTCTTTGTCCGCTGATCTTCTCAATGTTGTCAACAACATCCGCATATGAATTAGACAGGTCATCGACGATCACTACCCTGTAACCAGCTTGCTGCAGCTCAACCACGGTATGAGACCCGATGTAACCTGTACCTCCTGTAACCAATACTGTGCGCATAAGATCAATTTTATAAGCTCCAATAATTCAGTTCAGTAATCCTGTTCCTGAATATACCTTTCAGATCGATCAGGAAACCATTTTTGACGGTAAGATTTTTCAGGTCAGCTTCTTCAAGCTGGCTGTATTCTTTATGTCCAACTGCCACGACAATGGCATGGTATTTTCCCGAGGTCTCCTTTTCAAGGCTGTAACCGTATTCTGCGAGCACCTCCTTACTGCTGGCATAAGGATCCACCACTTCTACCACCATGCCAAAGGCTTTCAGTTCATAAACAACGTCAGCCACCTTTGAGTTCCTTATGTCACTTACATTCTCCTTGAAGGTGGTACCCATGACAAGTACTCTGCAATCCTTCAGATTGGTAAATTGATTCGACAGCCTGATGGTCACCTGCTTGGCCACCCACGCAGCCATGCCGTCATTAATACCCCGGCCAGCATTTATGATTTGTGCATGGTGGCCGTACATGGCTGATTTATACGTGAGGTAATATGGATCGACACCGATGCAATGTCCGCCCACCAGCCCGGGAAAAAAGGGCAGGAAATTCCATTTTGTTCCTGCAGCTTCCAATACTTCGAAGGTGTTGATATTCATTTTATTGAAGATCATGGACAGCTCATTCATAAAGGCGATATTGATATCCCGCTGTGTATTTTCGATGATCTTGGCAGCTTCAGCTACCTTTATTGAGCTGGCGCGGTAAACCCCGGCTTCGATCACCATCTCGTATGTTTTTGCGATCTCTTCCGCAGATTCTGCATCACAACCAGAGGATACCTTCGTAATCCTGGTAAGTGTATGTTTTTTGTCACCGGGATTGATACGTTCAGGTGAGAACCCCACCTTGTAATCTGTAAGGTATTCAAGTCCGGACTCTTGTGTAAGCAGAGGTATACATTCCTCCTCGGTACATCCGGGGTAGACCGTGGATTCGTAGACAACATAATCTCCTTTTTTCAGTGCTTTGCCAACAGTACGTGTTGCGCTCAGCAACGGGTTGAGATCAGGTTTCTTGTGTTCATCGATAGGGGTAGGCACTGCCACCACATAAAAAGCTGCCTCTTCAAGGTCTTCCGGATTTGATGTAAACTCAATATCCACCCCGTCGAACGCCTCCGGTTGCAGTTCATCACTCGGATCGATCCTGTTTTTCATCAATTCTATCCGGTCGTCCCTGATGTCAAATCCGATTACCCTGATCTTCTTTGCAAATTCCAGTGCGATCGGTAACCCTACATAGCCAAGACCGATAACGGCCATGGTTTTCTTTTTGTCCAGTAACTCTTTATACATATATCAGAATCTTAAATGTCTTTAACAAATGGGTGATAATCTCCTTTCAAAGGTGTAATCTGACCGTTCCTGATGTCATAGACCGTCTGAATGGATTTCCTTGCGGCACTTACACCAAAACCTTTTCCTGCGAGAATTTCCTGGTAGGATACGGTATGCAAATCAGTAAAACCACCGCTGAATTCAATCTCCTTTCCATCAACTGTTATCGAACGGAAGGTGCGCTGACCTTTTTCGCGGATCTTACCGGGAACGTCTTCAACATCGATACTTAGGAACCACCTTACCCTTGCACGCTCCAGTTCAAGAAATCCGGCAGCTTTATCCTCCTTCAGCAGGTGAATTACATTTCTTTTCACATCCCCGAAGATCCATGTGAGCATATCAAAGAAGTGGACACCGATGTTGGTGGCGATGCCCCCTGACTTATGAACATCACCTTTCCAGGAATAATGGTACCACTTCCCCCTGCTGGTGATGTAGGACAGGTCAATGTCATGTATTTTGTCTTTCGGACCATTGTCGATTTTTTTCTTCAGTTCAATGATGCTTGGGTGATGCCTGAGCTGAAGGATATTGTATACCTTTTTCCCGGTCTCATTTTCGTAATCGATCAGTGCATCGATGTTCCACGGATTCAACACCAGGGGTTTTTCGCAAATTGCATCTGCCCCGCTTCTCAGGGCGAACCTGATATGTGAATCATGCAGGTAGTTGGGCGAACAGATGGAAACGTAATCGATCTGTTTTCCGTTTCTGGCCAACTTAGCGATATGACGGTCAAACCTTTCAAATTCAACAAAAAAATCTGCTTCCGGAAAGTAGGAATCTACAAATCCCACACTGTCGAATTTATCCAGTGCTGCCACCAGGTCATTTCCAGTTTCCTTGATCGCTTTTACGTGCCTGATTGCGATGTACCCGGCAAGTCCAATAATTGTAAAGTTTTTACTCATTTCAGTATTCAGGATATTTTTCTGACGACATTATTTTTCAGCTCATAATCTTCATGACTCTCCGGGCAGGTTGCCATTCCATTTTCATTAAATTTGAGTCTCTGACCATACTCACTCATCCACCCCACCTGCCTGGATGGATTTCCAACTACGAGTGCATAGGGAAGCACTTCATTAATTACAACTGCCCCTGCCCCGATAAAAGAGTAATTCCCGATATCGTTCCCACATACAATGGTAGCATTTGCACCGATCGTTGCGCCTTTTCCCACCCTTGTTTTCTCATACTGGTCACGCCGGTTTACCGCACTCCTGGGATTGGTCACATTAGTAAAAACCATTGAGGGACCGAGGAAAACATCATCCTCGCATGTAACACCGGTATAGATGGAAACGTTGTTCTGAACCTTAACGTTTTTCCCGAGGACTACGCCCGGAGAGATCACGACATTCTGACCCAGGTTGCATTTTTCCCCAATCACGGAATCTTTCATGACATGGGTAAAGTGCCATATTTTTGTGCCTGTCCCGATGGTACATCCTTCATCGATAACAGCAGTTTCATGTGCAAAATAGGAGGGCTCCATAGGTCATTTTTTAAAAAATTTCATAAAAGTTGAGATTATATATGCGAGCTGGTCCTTTTCCATTTCGGTGTGGACAGGCAGACTGATCACTTTCTCGCAGAGGCTCTCTGTGATGGGGAAATCACCCCGACCATAACCCAGATTGGCGTATGCAGGTTGCAGGTGAAGCGGGACAGGGTAATAGATCATCGCGGGAATGCCGTTTTCTCCCAGGTATGCTTTGAGCGAGTCCCGCACCTTGATGTCCACCTGTAGTGTATACTGGTGGAAGATGTGTTCCGAATCACTGTTCCGTTCCGGCACCTGAACCCCGGGTATTGTGTTGAATGCTTCATCGTATGCAGCGGCAACGGATTGCCTTGCCACGTTGTATTCATCGAGGTGCCTTAGCTTGATGCGCAGGATTGCTGCCTGGATGGTATCCAGCCTGGAGTTCACTCCCACATGGTCGTAATGATATCTTTTCGTCATACCATGGTTGACTACGGAGCGGATCATCGCTCCAAGGTCATCGTCATTGGTAAAAAGTGCTCCTCCATCACCATAGGCGCCAAGGTTTTTACTTGGAAAGAAGGAGGTGCAGCCAATATTGCCCAGGGCCCCTGCTTTTGCAGATTCTCCTTTGCTAAGACGGTAATCAGCACCGATCGCCTGCGCATTGTCTTCGATCACGTAAAGCCCATACTTCTCCGCAAGTTTCAGAATCGTATTCATATCCGCCGCCTGGCCGAACAGGTGTACCGGCACAATGGCTTTCGTCTTTTCTGTCACTGCCTGTTCTATCTTTGCCGGGTCAATGTTGAATGTTCCTGGTTCTACGTCTACCAGCACAGGCTTGAGCCTGAGCAGACTGATCACCTCAACGGTGGCGATGAATGTAAACGGCGTGGTAATCACTTCATCTCCCGGTTTCAGGCCGAGGGCCATCATAGCAATCTGCAGGGCATCTGTCCCGTTGCCGCACGCAATGCAATGCTTCACTCCCATGTAGGAGGCCAGCTCCTCCTGGAATTTCTCAACATCTGCACCCCTTATAAAAGCTGTTGAATCCAGTACCTCATGAATGGCCTTATCAATTTCCTCCCTGTGGCGGAGATATTGACCATGCAGATCAACCATACTAATCTTCTTCATGCAGTTGTTGTTGTTATATTTTCAGAATACGAATATACTAAAACTGTGGGTTTGGTTGCTGTAAAAACTTCTAAATCCGTTGATAACTTAGAGGCCTGCTAACCATATATAAACGGTTTTATATTAAATTTGTTTTCAGAAGCGATCATCAGGCAATTATCCAAAAACTCGTGTCATGGCATACCTTGGTAAATACATTCGTCAGATCCTCTCCCGGCAGGAACCTGTCATTCTTCCAGGTTTTGGCAGTCTGAACATTAGCGAGGGCAAAGGTACAAGGGGAGTATCGGGGACCATCGAGCCACCCGGACCTGTGATCAGGTTTGATGCCACACATCCCAAGGGTGACGGAAAGCTTGCAGCGGAATATGCCGCAGGGGAGAACATCGATCCCGAAGAGGCCCGGCAGCAGGTGCTTGAACTGGTGGATGCCATAAAATTCAAGCTCGACAAAGGGGAGAAATATACGCTTGATCTTGTGGGTACTTTTACACGGGATGATGACAACAGGATCCATTTCAGGAAGGATCCCAACTGGGTGATCGACCCTGAACTTTTCGGACTTGCTGAACTGGACCTGCTGGAGCTTGAGAACGAGGAAGAGCAGGAAGAAGAAAAGGAAAAAGAACCGGTTTCCAGCGTTGCTCCTGAACCAAAACATCAACCAATGGCAGACAAGGGAGCACCCGTAACAGGGAACAGATCAAAGCGGAATACAATACCTGCGGCCAGGGCAACACGGAAGCCCGTGAACAAATGGAAGCTTATCTGGATTATCGTTGGGTCTCTCATCGTAGTTCTCATACTGATCCTTATGATTCCGGCAGGGAATGGTATTGAATTCGGTAAGGATGGGATGGTGCTTCGTGATGATTCAACGGGTAGTGAAGGTCCGGTGGTGGACAAATCCGAATCAAGGGAGGGAGAACACCAGGAGGAACTTACCTCCACTTCCGCGAACGAGGACGGCAAAGAAACCAGTGAAGAGACCCAGGATGTCAGGGTGAACAACTTTTTCATAATTGCGGGAAGTTTCAGTAACCTGGCCAATGCAACAGAGCTGAAGGTAACTTTGGAAGCAAAGGGATTCCCGGCAGAGATCATTATTACCGAGAACAGGATGTACCGTGTCTCGATCCAGTCATATCCCACCAAGGAGGAGGCTGTGAATGATCTGCAACGCGTGAGGAGTGGCTCGGGCGTCTCAGGTGCGTGGGTTTTGACGAGGTAGTTTTTTCAGTCGATTGCCCCTTGCCCCTTGCCCCTTGCCCTTTGCCATCCCCTAATTCACTTCCGCGCCATTATGCGCCTCCTCTCCCGGTTCAACGAAATAGAGCTGACCGTCGCTGTTTTCCGACAGCAGGATCATGCCCTGTGATTCGATCCCCTTGATCTTCCTGGGGGCGAGGTTGACAAGTACGCAGACCTTCCGGCCGGGAAGTGTGTCCGGATCATAGTATTCCGCAATCCCGGAGACGATTGTTCGCTGGTCGATCCCTGTATCCACCAGCATTTTGATCAGTTTCTTTGTCTTCGGAACCTTGTCAGCTTCCACGATGGTCGCAGTGCGGATATCCATCTTTGAAAATTCATCGAATGTCACTTCCGGTTTTTGTGCTGCCACCTCAGTATCCTTCCCAACACTTTTCCTGCTGTTCTGCAGTTTTTCCAGCTGTTGTTCTATGGCTGTATCCTCGATTTTCTCGAACAGCAACTCCGGCTTCCCGATCATTTGTCCGGTTTCAAGCAAATCCGCCTCCCCGATCAGGCTCCAGTCGACCTTCTCAAAGTTCAGGAATCTCCGAAGCTTCTCCATGGAGAAAGGGAGGAATGGTTCCAGCAAGATCGAAAGACTGGCGGATATCTGCAGTGAGATATTCAGGATCGTGCTGACCCTGTCAGGATCTTTTTTGATCACCTTCCAAGGTTCGGTATCGGCCAGGTACTTATTGCCCAGCCTGGCCAGGTCCATAGCAAGCTTCACCGCTTCCCGGAACCTGAAATTCTCCAGGCTCTTCTCCACGGATGCCCTGATCGCACCGATCTCCCCGATCACCTGCCTGTCGTAATCTTCCATTCCGGTCACCGGGGGGACTTTGCCGTCGTAATATTTATGGGTAAGCACGATGGCGCGGTTGATAAAATTACCAAGGATGGCCACCAGTTCATTGTTGTTCCTGTTCTGGAAGTCCTTCCAGGTGAAATCATTGTCCTTCGCCTCCGGTGCATTTGCACACAATACGTAACGCAGCACATCCTGTTTGCCCGGGAAGTCTTCCAGGTATTCATGCAGCCATACGGCCCAGTTCCTGGAGGTGGAGATCTTGTCATTTTCCAGGTTCAGGAATTCATTGGCCGGCACATTGTCGGGCAGGATGTATGAGCCTTCCGCCTTCAGCATGGTGGGGAAGATTATGCAATGGAAGACGATGTTGTCCTTCCCGATAAAGTGGATCATCCGGGTATCTTCATCCTTCCAGTACTTTTCCCAGTCATCGGTCAGCTCCCTGGTCGCCGAAATGTACCCGATGGGAGCGTCGAACCATACATACAACACCTTGCCATCGGCACCTTCCACTGGTACAGGCACCCCCCAGTTGAGATCCCTGGATACCGCCCTGGGGTTGAGTCCCTGGTCGATCCAGGATTTACACTGACCGTATACATTCGGTTTCCATTCCTGGTGCTCTTCGAGGATCCACTCTTTGAGCCATGGCTCATACTTGTCGAGCGGCAGGTACCAGTGCCTGGTCTCCCTGAGCTCAGGTTCACTTCCGCTGAGCCTGGAGGTGGGATTGATCAGTTCGGTCGGACTCAGTGAGGTACCGCACTGTTCACACTGATCGCCGTAGGCATCCTGGTTGCTGCAGTGCGGACAGGTCCCCGTGATGTATCGGTCGGCCAGGAACGATCCGGCCTCTTTATCATAATACTGTTCGGTGGTCTTTTCGATGAATTTTCCCTCATCATAAAGTTTCCTGAAGAACTCCGAAGCGGTTTCATAATGCACCTTGTTGGAGGTTCTTGAATAGATATCGAAAGCGATACCGAAATCCTCGAATGCTTTTTTGTTGATCTCATGGTACCGGTCCACAATTTCCTGCGGACTCACACCTTCGTTCCTGGCTTTCAGGGTGATGGGCACCCCGTGTTCGTCCGACCCGCACACATGGATGATCTTCTTCCCCTTCAGTCGCTGGTAACGGGTATAGATGTCAGATGGCACATAAACACCGGCGAGGTGCCCGAGGTGGATGGGTCCGTTTGCATAGGGAAGCGCAGACGTAACCAGGTATCTTTTGTAGGATTTGTTCATCTTATCAGATCTGCTTATATCGATTTGGTAAAAATTTATTTTACGCAACGTTTGCACCTCAATTGTGGGGGGTGCATCGTCGGGGATCTTAATTCAAGCACAAAGATAGTCAATAAAGTTCAACGCCCATAGACCTTTGCGGAGCAGTTCCTGGCCGGTCCCTGTTCAGCATAAAAAACCTGCCGGAGGAAGGGAATTAAAGTTTTCTTACCTTCGTTCCATGACGCAGATCAAATCACCGGCGCCGCTTGCAAAGGGCGATACGATCGGGATCATCGCCCCGGCAAGGAGCGTGAATCCCGGGGAAACCAGTGCTTTCATGAAGCAGATGGAAACGGCGGGGTACCGCATCCGGGAGTCGGATCACCTGTATGACAGTTCCGATCGGTTTGCAGCCTCCGTGGAGGCACGGTTGAGTGACATCCAGCAGATGTTCATGGATCCGGAGGTCAGAGCGGTCTTTGCTGCCCGCGGGGGATATGGTTCGGCGCAGCTGCTGCAGGGGATGGACTGGGAGGTGATCAGGGAAAATGCGAAGTGGCTGGCTGGATTCAGTGATATCACGGCGCTGCATGCCGCCTTTGGAAAAAGCATGGAGACCTTGCATTCGGTGATGCCCTATTCGCTGGTGATGGATGAGCCACAGAGCGAAGATTCGTTTAGGAGGACCCTTGCCGTACTGGAAGGCGAGCGACCGGAATACCGTGTCGGCGATCATATGCTGAATGTGACGGGCAGTGCTTCGGGCAGACTCACGGGTGGGAATTTGTCGGTGCTGCTTTCGCTGGCCGGGACCTCGTTTGAACCCGAATACGAGGGGAGCATTCTATTCCTGGAGGACCTGGATGAGTACCTGTATCATATGGACCGGATGGTGAATAATTTTGAGCTGCGGGGAATCTTCCGGAAGATCGCAGGCCTGGTGGTGGGTGATTTTTCAGACATGCACGACAACCCAGTGCCATTCGGAATGCAGGCGCTTGAGATCATTGCTGAGCGGGCCGAAAAATACAATGTTCCGGCGATGTTCGGATTTCCGGCAGGACATAAAAAATCCAATTTCCCACTGATATTTGGGAGGGTGAGCACATTAACAGTTAAAAAGGGAGCCAATTCCCTGTTGATGTAATTACCTAAAAATCAGATCATGGCTGAATCACATGAGTTTGGCGTAAGGGCGGAAGCATTTGCGGCAGAATTCCTGGTATCCAAAGGCTATTGTATCCTTCATCGAAACTGGCGTTACGGACAGAAAGAGCTGGACATCATCTGTACCGACGGGAAGGTGCTGGTGGTGGTGGAGGTCAAGGCCAGGAAGCAGTCGGGTTTTCCAATGCCCGAAGACCTCCTCTCCCGGGCCAAGGAGCGGTTTATCCTGGAGGCTTCCGAACATTATCTTTTCCAGTACGGGATCAGGATGCCGGTACGTTTCGACCTGCTGTCGGTGATCTCCAGGGGTCCTGTCATGGACCTCGAGCACCTTGAGGATGCGATCATCCCGGGCGTGGAATAGATTGAGTGGCAGATATTTTACTTTTTGAAAATCCATCTGCAATGCCTATTTTGAACCATGGATTTTCGCACCCTTACCTCCTGGATCCGTCGGAGGAATAACCTGGCGAGGCTGATTTCAATGGTATTGGCGTTGATCCTGTTTGTCCTGCTCGTGAAGACAGAAACAATTCACTTCCATCCTTACAGGGCAAACATGCTTCCTGAGAATGAATTTATGCAGAGAGGCCAGTACTACCTGGACCTCAATGCCGACCAGAAGTCAGAACAACTGATTTTCAGATCATATTCTGAAAAACCGGTGGTGGAGATCTTTGCAGATAATGATTCCTTTCTTGATGTAATCAGGTTACATGGCGACGGTCTGGATGAAGGAGTGTCCTTCTTTTCAGGGGATACGGATCAAGATGGATTCACAGAACTTTACCTGCTTTCAGTCAGCAATGATTCAGTCCTGTTAAACGGGTATGAACCTTTGGGAGATCAGCTACATTTTCTCCGGAATTTATATATATCAGCCTATCCTGAGATCTCTGACCGCAACAATCTCCATCTCATTGATGCCCGGTGCGTGCAACTTGCCGGGGAAGAAGGTCTGAATTTACAGTTCTTGATCAGAGCGGGCTATGCGCTTTCACCCAGAATGATCGTGCAGGTGGATCCGTGGACGCAGGAAATCAGGAAGTCCTTCAAGAGTGCAGCCGGGTACAACTCAACGACAGTATTTCTTGATGAGTCTGGAAATGTAGAGCAGGTCGTTGCCGGGGCAAACGCACTGGAAAATTATCAGGCAGATGATTCAGTGCTGTTCAATGACAACAGTGGCTGGATGATATCATACAGCCCGTACCTTCAGGACACATTGCTGGCCATTGAGTTTCCCCGAAACAAGTGTTTTGTTTA